>NZ_LT629772.1:3366457-3672498 GCF_900105385.1 Microlunatus soli
ACCTGGAGATGCGTGCGTTGTCCGGGATCGGCAGCTGCCGGTTCAGCCAGGGAGACTTCGACGGCGCCGAAGCGGCGTTCGAGGCGATCCGCGGGCTGCACGAGCAGCACGGGATCACCGACTCGCTCGGCGGCGTTCACGGTTATCTGGGGATCGTGGCGCTGACGCGCGGAAACCTGGCCCGAGCCGAGGCGTTGTTCTGCGAATCGATCCGGCGCTACCGGGCGTCGGACCGGGCGCTGCCGATCGCGATCGCGACGGCTCAGCACTATCGCGGCGTGATCGGACTCCGCGCCGGAGAGCCACGAGTAGCTGAACGGCACTTCCTGGCCGCGCGGTCGCTCTGCGAACAGCACGATCTGGCCTACTGCCGTCTCGATGTGCTGACCGGTCTGGCCGAAACGGCATTGGTCGACGGCGATCCGGTCGGCGCCGATGAACTGGCCCGGCAGGTCGTCGCCGAGGCACGGGCGCGGCACGCGATCAGCAGCGCTGTCCGAGCCCTGGTCATCCAGGGGCGGGCCCGGACGGCACTCGGTGATCACGCCGACGGCCGTCGACTGTTCCGGGAGGCCACCCGGATGGTCCGTCGGACCGGCACGGTGGAGGACACGATGCTGGTGTTGGACGGCTCCGCGCGAGCGATGGCCGACGGGCCAGGCGCGCTGAGGCTTTTCGCCGACGCGATCGACTACGCCGCGGAACACGGGTTCGACGGATTCCAGGCCGGTCTGCGCGCCGAACTTGCCGAGATCCTGGCCGGCAGCGGCGAACCGACGCAGGCCGTCGCCCAACTCACCCGAGCAGCACGGATCTACGCCCGGGTCGACGACCCCCGGGCAACGACCGTCGTCGCGATCCGCGACCGACTCGCCGGGTGAAAGTGCGGGGAAAGTGGCCCGGTGAATCGTCACGGGCATGACTGTCTCGTCGACGAATCATGTCCCGGCCGAGCCGACCCCGACGCGTCGTGACGGGACGCGCTATCTGTGGGACGACGAGCCCGACCTCGGCGCCGAGCATCTGGAGTTGCTCGAGCTGGTGCTCGACCCGTACTCGATCGGGCAGCTGGAACGGCTGGACCTGCCCGAACGCGCCCGCTGTCTGGAGATCGGGGCCGGCAACGGGTCGATCGCCCGCTGGCTGGCGCAGCGTCCGGACCCGGCCGTCGGATCGGTGCTGGCGACCGATCTGGACACCGCCTACCTGAGCCCGATGGCCGGCGTCAGTGTGCTCCAGCACGACATCACCGACGGCGTCCCGGGCGGCCCGTACGACCTGATCCATGCCCGGATGGTGCTCACCCACCTACCCGATCGCGACGCGGTGCTGTCCCGGTTGGTCGATGCACTCGCGCCCGGCGGCTGGCTGCTGCTGGGCGATTCAGCCGCTCCGCCCACTCTTGCCGCCCGGCCGGATCCCGCGGACGAGGAGGCGTTCCAGCGGTTCGCCCGGATGGCGTACGAGATGGTGGCACCTGCCGCCGGACAGGCACTGACCTGGGCGGGTGGCACCCACACGCTGATGCAGGACGCGGGACTGTCCGACATCCACGCCGACCGCTTCAGCTTCCTCACCCGGGGCGGCGACCTCGGCTGTCGGCTGCACCTCAACCTGAGTCGTCAGGGCGCGACCCATCTGCGGAAGGCGGGTCTGTCGGAGGAGGACCTGGACCGCTACCAGAGGCTGTTGATGAAGCCGAGCTTCCGCAGCTGGTTCTACCAACTCGTCTACACCCGTGGTCGCAAACCGCAAGCCCGTCCGTCCGACCCGGTCAGGCCGCGCGGCGGCTGACCGGTCCGACCGCGCCGGGGAACTCGCCGCACATCCGCAGACCGGCGTTGATCAGCAGCTCTCCGACCGATCGCCGGAACGCTACCTTGTCCTGCGGCCGGCCGGTTCGCCGGCGGAACTCTCGGGCCAGGCGCCCGTCGGCGGCTCGGCGCAGCCGCTCCTGATAGAGCTGATTGGGTTCGGAATGATGCATGAGCATGGCAGGTCCTGTCGAAGGGTCGGGGAAATTTGCCTTGCTTCCTCGAAAGGGCATCAACTGATTCCATCCTCTGCTGCTGGTGTTACACATCGCTTGCGAAGCGGTTACACGTCAGTTCGGTGCGCTGTGGTCTTGCTCACCAGGCGTAGGAGATCAGCTCCGCCAACACCTCCTCGGCATCGACCGGCAGCCCGCGGGTCGCGAACCAATTGCAGACGTTGCGGCAGTCCCGGGCCAGGAAGTCCATCCCGTTGGAGTTGCCGACGATGTCCACCACCTGCGGCACGTCGATGATCACCAGCCGGTCGCCGGCGGCCAGGATGTTGAACGGGGACAGGTCGCCGTGTGCCTGCTGACGACCGGCCAGCACCGCCATCGCCTGGTGCAGCTGGTCCCAGTAGTTGCGGAGTTGATCATGATCCGGCCGGGTCTGGGCCAACCGTGGCGCGACCTCGCCGTCACGGTCGGTGATCAACTCCATCAGGATCTCGGTGCCGTCCAGCTGGATCGGGTAGGGGACCGGGAGGCCGGCCTCCCAGAGCTCGCACAGGGTGCCGAACTCCGCGCCCGCCCACTGCCCGGCCTGCACCGAACGGCCGTGCGCGGTGTGTTTGGCCATCGCTCGGCGGTCGCGGGTGTTCCGGGTCTTGCGGGCGTCGCTGTAGCCGGCGTCACGATGGAACTGACGATGCTCGGCTTCCCGATAACGTTTGGCGGCCAGCACGGTCGCAGCATCGTCGGTGGCACGTTCGAGCAGGAAGACATCGGCCTCCTTGCCCGTCTTCAGGATGCCCAGCTCGGTCTCGATCGCGCCGGACGCGGTGATCACCCAGTCGGGGACAGGCTCCGGACCGGTCAGGACACCGATCTCGTCGTAGCGGGACCAGCGTTGATCGTCGTCGAGGTCGACGGTCGGGATGAAGGTGAAATCAAAGGGGTCGGGATGGGCCTGACGAGGCAACTGCTCGTCGGGCAGATCGTGACGGTGCAACTTCTACTCCTGGGAAGAGGATCGAGGTGTGGGCGCGATCCAGTGCGGCAGTCATGGCGCGACCTCCTTCTTCCCGGCGCTCGCCCGAGCGGGGCGGCGCAGCTGTAGCAGTTCCGGCCACCTTGTAGCAAAAGAACTCGGGCCCGCAAGTTGTTTTCCCTCCGTGACTCCTACCGGGGTACGTTGGGCGCCACAGGCGGGTGACGAGGTCGACATCCCTGAGCCGAGTCGACTGCCTGGCCGGGGCCCACGCTCAGCGATCAGGTGGGTGCCGGAGTCGGGCCATTAGGCGTTGCACACCCCCGCCACGCCGGTGCTCGACATCGAGGCAGATTTCGGGTGCTGCGGTGATCCCGCAACGGAGCGAGAGGATGCACGAGGATGAGCGAGGAGAGTGGGTCGGCCGCGGAGGTCGACTTCATTCAGTTGCTGACGCCGGAGGGTATGCGCGTCAGCAATGACGAGTACGAGTTCGCCGGCACCGACGAGCAGATCGCCGGCTTCTACCGCGACATGGTGCTGACCCGCCGGGTGGATACCGAAGCCACCGCCCTGCAACGGCAGGGTGAGCTGGGGCTGTGGGCGTCCTGTCTGGGTCAGGAGGCCGCGCAGGTCGGGTCCGGCCGGGCGATCGGCGGCCAGGACCACGTCTTCCCCAGCTATCGCGAGCACGGTGTCGCCCTGGCCATGGGCGTCGACCCGGTCGATGTGCTGCGGCTGTTCCGGGGCGTCGACCTGGGCGGTTGGGACACCGAGAAGACCCGGTTCAACCTCTACACCGTGGTGATCGGTGCCCAGACACTGCACGCCACCGGCTACGCGATGGGGATGGAGCGTGACGGCAACGTCGGCACCGGCGACCCGGATCGCGACGCCGCCGTGATCGCCTATCTCGGAGACGGTGCCACCAGCCAGGGCGACGTCAGCGAGGCGTTCGTCTTCTCCAGTTCCTACAACGCCCCGGTGGTGTTCTTCTGCCAGAACAACCAGTGGGCGATCTCCGAGCCGATCGAGCGACAGTCCCGGATTCCCTTGTACAGAAGGTCGTCCGGCTTCGGCATCCCCGGCGTCCGGGTGGACGGCAACGATGTGCTTGCCGTGCACGCCGTCACCACCAAGGCGATGGAACGGGCCCGGTCCGGCAACGGTCCGACCTTCATCGAGGCCTACACCTACCGGATGGGTGCACACACCACGTCGGACGATCCGACCAAATACCGGTTGGACGACGAGGTCCAGCATTGGCAGTTGAAGGATCCGATCGCCCGGGTCCGTGCCTATCTGACCCGCAACGGTGCGGTCGGCGAGACCTTTTTCGACGAGGTCGAGGCCGAGGCAAATGATCTTGCTGCCGACGTCCGGGGTCGCTGCTTGGCGATGCCGGATCCGGAGTTGCTGGATGCCTTCGACGACGTCTACGCCGAGCAGACCCCTTACCTGGCTGAACAGAAGGCCGACTATTCCAGCTATCTCGACAGCTTCATCGGGGGTGCACGATGAGTCGGATCACCATCGGCAAGGCGTTGAACGCCGGCCTACGGCGCGCGTTGGAAGCCGATCCCAAGGTCGTCCTGGCCGGTGAGGACATCGGCAAGCTCGGCGGCGTCTTCCGGGTCACCGAGGGCCTGCAGAAGGATTTCGGCGAGGCCCGGGTGATCGACTCGCCGCTGGCCGAGTCCGGCATCATCGGGACCGCCGTCGGGATGGCGATGCGCGGCTACCGGCCGGTCTGCGAGATGCAGTTCGACGGCTTCACGATGCCGGCGTTCGATCAGATCGTCAATCAGGTCGCCAAGATGCACAACCGGTCCCGGGGGCGGATCAGGATGCCGATGGTGATCAGGATCCCGTTCGGCGGCGGCATCGGCGCGGTCGAGCATCACAGCGAATCGCCGGAGTCCTACTTCTGCCACACCGCCGGTCTGAAGGTGGTGTCGGTGTCGAACGCCAACGACGCCTACTGGATGATCCAGCAGGCCGTGGCGTCGGACGATCCGGTGATCTTCTTCGAGCCAAAACGGCGGTACCACGAACGGGGCGAGGTCGACGAGGCGGGCCGGCCCCAGCCACTGCACAGTGCAACGATCGTCAAGCCAGGCAGCGATCTGACGTTGTTGGCGTACGGTCCGATGGTCAAGGTCTGTGTCGACGCAGCGACCGCCGCCGAGGACGAGGATCGCAACCTGGAAGTCATCGACCTGCGTTCGCTGTCCCCGCTGGACATGTCGGTGATCATCGAGTCGGCGCAGCGTACCGGCCGGGTCGTCGCGGTCCACGAGGCGGCGACCAGTGGTGGTCTCGGCGCCGAGATCGCGGCGCGCGTGACCGAGCGTTGTTTCTACTCCCTGGAAGCTCCGGTGCTCCGGGTCGGAGGCTTCGACATGCCGTACCCCGCCAGCCGGTTGGAGGACGAATACCTTCCCGATCTTGATCGGGTGCTGGACGCCGTCGACCGTTCGTTGGCCTACTGACCCGAGGAGAGGATCACGCGATGAAGCAGTTCCTGTTGCCGGATCCGGGCGAGGGTCTGGTCGAGGCCGAGATCGTCAGCTGGCATGTCAAGGCCGGCGACCAGGTCAAGATCAACGACATCCTGCTCGAGGTCGAGACCAGTAAGTCGATCGTGGAGTTGCCCAGCCCGTACGCGGGTACCGTCGGCGAGTTGATGGTCGCCGAAGGTGACACGGTCGAGGTCGGCACGCCGATCATCTCCATCGACGACGGGACCGGTCCGGCCACACCGACGGAATCGGCCGCAGCGCCGGCAGCGGAGGGCGACGAGGGCGGTGAACGGGTCGCGAATCTGGTCGGCTACGGCCCCCGCGCCGCGCAGACCAAGCGCCGGGCCCGCAAACCGGCGGCGACTCCGCCGGCCGAACCGCACCAGGCCGTCGCCGACGCCTTCACCACCGCTCACCCGGTCTCGCACCGACCGGAGGAGCCGGCACCGCTGCAGCCGGTGCCGGCCGAGCCGGTGGGCGCGCCGTTGCCGCCGCCCGGTCAAGCACCCGCCGAGCCGCACCCGGCCGGGGGAGCGGTGCTGGCCAAGCCACCGGTTCGCAAGCTGGCCAAGGATCTCGGCCTCGATCTGGCGACGATCACCGGGACCGGGGCGGGTGGTGTGATCACCCGCGACGACGTCGAAGCAGCCGCGCAGAGCCCTGCGCCTGCTCGGGGTCCCGAGCCTGTCGAAGGACCGATCGCGCACCAGCAGCCCACAACCGATACCCGGATCCCGATCAAGGGCGTCCGGAAGGCGACCGCGCAGGCGATGGTGACGTCCGCCTTCACCGCACCGCACGTCACCGAATGGGTGACCTGCGATGTGTCGGCAACCATGCAACTGGTCGAGGATCTCAAGGCCCGCAAGGAATTCGCCGATGTCCGGATCTCGCCGTTGTTGATCATCGCCAAGGCTGCCCTGCTGGCGTTGCGCCGGACCAGGGCGATGAACGCGACCTGGGACGAGTCCGCGCAGGAGATCATCCAGCACGGTGCGGTGAATCTCGGCATCGCGGCCGCGACCCCGCGGGGTCTGGTGGTGCCCAACATCAAGTCTGCCGACCAGCTCGACCTGCTCCAGCTGGCCGCGGCACTGGGTCAGTTGATCACGGTCGCCCGGGACGGCAAGACCCAGCCGGCCGAGATGTCCGGCGGCACCTTCACGATCACCAACGTCGGCGTCTTCGGTGTCGACGCCGGCACCCCGATCCTCAACCCGGGGGAGTCCGGCATCCTCGCCGTCGGTGCCATCAACCGCCGCCCCTGGGTGGTCGGCAGCGGAGCCGACGAGCGCATCGAACCCCGCTGGGTGACCACCCTGGCCGTCTCCTTCGACCACCGCATCGTCGACGGCGAGCAAGGCTCGACCTTCCTCTCCGACCTGGCCACCCTGCTCAACAACCCCGCCACCGCCCTCCTCTACTAGCCCTGCACTAAGCGCGATATATCAAGGTTGCGCACGTTCCCGCGGGCCGGGGACGTGCGCAACCTCGTCGTGGATCGAGCCGGCGGGTACGACCTGGGTCTTGAGGTCGCCGGTACGGATCGGACTCCGGTCGACGGTCGTCGCGGAAACCTTGGGTGCGGTCGCCGGATCGGTGACGATCGGGTCATGGAGATCCCCGGGCAGCAGACCAGTCCGTACGACGTGCATCCCGCGGGTGCGTACCGGCACCGGCCGAACGTTCCGGTCGTGCACGGGGACTACTCCGGTGCGACGGCATCGTTCGCGCCGGTACCGCGGGCGCCGGCCGCGGAACGGGTCGGGGATGCCGAACGGTCCGCAGTCTGCGACGCGCTCTCTACCCACTTCGCTGCCGGCCGATTGGGGGCCGAGGATCTGGAGTATCGGCTGACGATGGCCGTCCAGGCGGTGACCCGCGATGATCTCTACCGGCTGACCGCCGATCTCCCGACCGCATCCCAGCCCGTGCCGTCGGGGCACCGACCGCCGCCGACCCAGCGGGCCTGGCCGGCGCTGAGCGTGCTCGCTGTCCTCGCCCTGATCGGCTCGTTCGTCGTCGCCGGCGGGATGCTGATGGTGCTCGGCGCGGTCGAGCCGTTCCTGTTCGTCGCCGCCTGCTTCGGCGGCACCGCGGCCGCTCTCGGCGGCGCCAGCGGGACCTATCTGCTGATGCGGCACCTCCGGTTGCGGCGTGCCGACGAGTAGCAGCCGACGAACAGCGGCTCCCGTCGTTCAGTCCAGCTGATCACGCCAACTGTAGGTCGGGGTCCAACCGAACAGGGTCCGCATCTTCGTACAGTCGAAGGCGGATTGCGGGTCGGTGTAGTCGGTGGCGAACGCGTCGTACCCGTCGTAGTACTCCGCCATCAGCTCACGCAGGCCGCGTCGTGCCCGGGTGTCCGCGGCAGCGATCAGACACACCTCATGACCGGTGCTGTCGCCCTCGATCGCTGCCCGATAAGCGGTTCCGACGTCTCGGGCGTCGATGTAGCTCCAGAAGTTCGCCATGTTGCGACGGGGATCGGCCCATTCGTCGCGGAAGCTTTCGTAGGAGTCGGGCGGGATGACGTTGTTGATCCGGAGCCCGACCCACGCAGACTCCGGATGCGCCAACACCAGCGACTCGGCGATCACCTCGCTGATGTACTTGCTCAACGCATAGGCATTCGGTGACGGCCGTCGCTCGGACTCGTCGAACGGGATCTGCTCCGGAACGACGCCCTCGGTGAGCAGTCCGGTTGCCATCTCGCTCGACGCGTACACCACTCGGCGTACGCCGAGGTCGCCGGCGGCCTGCAGCACGTTGTGAGCGCTGATCACGTTGTTGTCGAAGACATCGATCCGCGCCTGGCCGCTGGGAGCAGGGTTGGCTGCGAGGTGGGCGACAGCATCCGGCCGGAACTGCGCCAACGCGTCGTAGACCCGGCCGGCATCGGTCAACTCGACACGGCAGAACTCTCCCGGGAGGTCGAGATCCGGACGCCGCCCGAGATCGAAGTTGATCACCTCGTGCCCCGCGGCGGCGAGTTCGCGGACCACCCATTGCCCCGCCTTGCCGTTGCCTCCTGTGACGACAACCCGCATAGCTGTATGCCTCCGTCGATCAGTACGTTTCCGGCCTGGACAGGGGTATCCGGGCCGACTTCGACGATACTGTCAACTGCCGGGCGACACTTTCCCAGCCCTCGGTCCAACCGGGTCCAATGATCGGGAAAGCTTGATCAACTTCACCATGCATCGGGCTTGGAGCGAATCCACAATCCGCGCGAGGAATGCTGACCGGGCGTCGGACTACGATGCGCGATCATGAAGTCCGTGGTCGGTACCGTTCTCAACTGGAACGACGAAGAAGGCTGGGGTGTGCTGCGCTCCGCCGACGTCACCTCCGACGTCTTCGCCCACTTCTCCGAGCTTGCCCTGGACGGGTACCGAACCGTTCAGCCCGGACAAGCCGTACGGTTCGGATGCGAACACGTCCCAGGCGGCCAGGACGGCTACGACTACCGAGCGGTGGACGTTCGCGTGATCGATTAGCTCCCGGCTCCGGGCAGGCTTTGCCTCCGATCAGAGACCGCGCGGTTCCTCTTGGACGAGCAAGCAGAACGGGTGTCCCGCCGGATCGGCGAGCACGTAGAGCGGTTCACCCTGATCCTGCGAACGGTCGTAGAGCAGTTGAGCACCCAACGATTCGGCCCGTGCTCGGTGTCGCTCCAGCGCCTCGGTGCTACGGACCCTGAAGTCCATGTGCATCTGCATCGGCACCCCGCTCCGCCGGCCAGGTGGGCGGCGTGGTGTCCTTCTTCTCCTGGATGGTCAGCACTCTGTCGCCGTTGTCGTCGACCAGGACAGCCAGCCGGCGTCGTCCTGACTGCCATCGGTGGGCGGTTCGTCACCCTCGCGGTAGTGCAGGCCGAGAAGCTCTCGATAGAACTCGCCCAGTCCACGGCAGTCCTTCGCGTCGATGGCGGTGTGCAGCAGCACGGGATACCCAGACATCCTCGGTCTCCTCGCCTCGCGGTGGGATCCAAACTAACGCCTGGGGCATGCCAGAACGGTTGGACCCTCGCCCGGGTTCAGCGTCGCGATCGTGGTCCGGTGCCGCCTGCTCGAGAAGGGACGCGAACGCGGCCGCCGGTGCGATCCTGCTCTGGTGGTGATCCCCGGCCGCCGGTGCGATCCTGCTGGTTCATCCTGCTCTGGTGGTGATCCCGGGCGCTGGTGGCGGAATCTTCGTGCTGCTTCGGATCTCGTCGCCGGGGACAGAAGAGCGATCACCGGAATCCGACCCGGGGTCAGGCGGTGGGTGGTGTGGGCGCGGCGGATTGCCAGATGTGTTGGGCGTAGTTGCCGCGACCGAGGTCGTAGCTGCCGGTCGCGTCGACCAGGAACACTCTGCCTTCCGGCGCCCGGAACAGGAACGTTCCGGGCTCGGGTCGTCGCCGTTTCCAGAGTCCGTGGGTGATCACGTTGTGTTCGCGGCGGCCGTCGGGTGCGAGGTTGTTCTCCCGGGTCTGCGCCGGGACACCTTCCACGTAGGGGATGTTGTGATCAAGATCAAGATGACGCCCGACGGACCCGGAGAACGGGAACATACTCCCGGGGTACTTCAGGAACATCCGTTCCCGCATCGCCTGCGGGATCTCATAGGAATCCACCGGCGTCATATCGACGTTGAGGTCGATCACGGGTTTGAGGGTGATGTTGCAGTCTCCGAGCCAGCCGGCGACCAAGCTGCTGATCATGGGGCCGATGTCTTCGACCCTAGTCACGCCGAGTCCGGTGTCGAGGGTTTCCTTGGCGATGTGGACGTAGAGGGTGGCATTCGGGCGGAACTTGGCCGGGTCGATCTTGCCGATGGCGCGGATCGTGAGCTCGGCCAGCCGCCGGTCTTGATCAACGCGGGGGAACCGTGCCGTCGCACGGTCGTCGTCCAGCGGGTCGGGTGGCGGCTCGTCCTCGGAGTCGTGATCGTGCGGCTGCTGGCCTGGGTTGTCGGGCGTGGTCTCGGCGGGCTGGTCTGGGTCGGCATCCGTGCCGGAGGCTGCGGCTGGCGACGCGGACGCGTCGGGACTCACCGTCCAGGCGTCGGCAGCATTCGATGTCGGCTTGGGGAACAGGGAATCGTCGTCAGGATCAGGGTCGGGATCGAACAGGGTGGGTTCGGTGTCCTCGGCGATCAACCGGACCGCGTCGAGGGGGTTGCCCAACACGTCGATCGCTGCGGCCATGCGTTCGTTCTTGGTACCGGTGTGGCCTCGGCGGGCCAGGATGTCGGCGATCCGAGTCACCTGGGCATAGAAGCGGATCCCGGCTGGCGAATCGGTCAGGATGTAGATGCCTTTGATGCCATGCTCGTTGCTCTGATTGATGAAGACGCCCACATCGTGAGCCGCTTGTTCGGCGCGTTTCTTCACGTTGACGGCGTCGACCCGGATGATGGTGGCTTCGAGTTGGGCGAGCAGTTTGTTCCAGGACCAGCGCCCGACCATCGGTGCGATCGACCGATCAACCTCCAACGCCTGTTCCAGGGTCAGGTGCCGGGTTTGGCGGGCGATGGTTTGGCAGTCGAGGGCGTCGACTTCGTTGTTGCAGAGTCGGTGCCACAGGTAGGGGAGGCGGTGGCGCAGGTCGAGAGCGTCAGCGATGATCCGTTCGGCGGTGCCGGTGGATTTGTGCATGCTGGCGGCGAGGTCGGTGACGCAGAATCGGGTCAGCTCGGGTGTGCCGTCGCCGCCGGGTCGGATCGGGCGGTCGCCGCCGGGGATCGCCAACTGGTAGGCGGCGATGGTGTCGGCGGGGAAGCGGTCGGCGAAGGCTGCTGCGAGGCAGAGTTTGGCGTTGGTGGTGGCGCGGACGAGCCAGTCGATCGCTGTTACTTGGTGGAGGAGTTGGTCGGTGGCCAGGCAGGACGGATCGAGACCCGCCGCCCTCTGGACTGTGTGCATCAGCCCGCTGCCATCGATCATGTGATCAACACTAGACGTGGCCACTGACAGTCTTGACCGGTCAGGATTCCAAGCCAGCAACGGTTATCCACAGATTGAAGGAGATTCTGTAGGTCGCGTTGATGGCCCTTCGACAAGACCGGGGCCGTGCGATCTTCGACCACGAGTGCTCACTCGTCGGTCTATCGGGATGGGTACGCGCACGCACCATCCGGTCGTCCACATCAACCAGCACCGTTCGCTCAGTCACGGCAATGTGGCCAAGGCTTTGTCGTCAAGACTGCACGGCTTGACTGACGTAGTCGTCAATCGCTGCACGCCAAATCTGCGGCGAACGCCAGGCAGGATCGGTATCGGGGCCGATGATCGACCACATCCGCAGCGCGTACCAGCCGAGAACGATGGTCTCGACCCGCCGCAGGTCGGCGATGTTGCTGATCGTGGGCAGTCCGAGCGCACCACGTTGCTCGTCGAGGAGTAGAATAAGTTCCCGCCAGCCAACTCGCGCCGGGTCGGAGTTCAGGACCTGACAGTAGGCGGCCTCGAACACCCAGGGCATGAGGCAGGGTTCGAAGTCGATCAAGAGTGCGTCGCTGAGCTGCGGCGCCGGTGTGCGACTGAGGACATTCGCCATGTGGAGGTCGCCGTGGCAGATCTCCGGCGGACAGGCCTGACTGACAAGTTCCCAGTCCTGGTCGACGCTCCCGAGCAGCGCGGCCGCCGGACCGGGAACGCCGCGTGTGATCGCGGAGTCGATCCAGGAAGCGACGTCACCAGCTGTCGTGACAGAATGAGGACCGCTCGGGTGACGACGGGCGAAGCGGTGAAAACGAGCCGCGGCCGCCATCAGCATGGTGAACTCCTGCCCATGCCAGCCCGCATGAAGTCCGCCGGGCAGCCGTTCGGACACCATCCAACCAAGATCGATGTCGCCGAGCCGGCCTCCGCTGGCGAACAGGATCGGCGCCAGGGCAGGATCTTCCCTGGAGATCGCCTCGGTCCACCACCGTTGCGAGGGCGACACTCCGATCTTCACGATGACGTCGGCGCCGGTTGCATTCCAGGTGCCGACGAAGTGGAGGCCGCTGGCGCCCCACTCGGCTTCGAGGACGGCAAGGTCGGTCAAGGCACCCAACGCAGGTTCAGCGCGAAGCTGCTGACGGATGCGCGCGATCGCCTCTGGATCAGCCCGGACACGACCGTCCTTGCCGATCAACGATGATCGACCCATCTCCGCGCCCGAGTCCGTGACAGACATCGTCATCGAAGGACGTGCCACGAGCAATCCGGACGGTCGGCGGAGCTCAGAGTCACAGCGGCCCCAGGACGTCGTGTGGATCGGCATCGAGGCCCAGGGTGTCGAGGATCGTCAGCAATTGCTGCTCCTCGTAACGGAAGTGATTCTCCATGATCGCCGCGACGCCATCGAGATGCCGGTCGATCTCTACCGGGGATGCGTTTCGTCCGACGGCATCCTGCAGGGCGGCGACGAGATAGCCGATCATCGAATGATCTTGGCGCAGCTGCCGCAAGGTGCCTGCCAACTCCGGATGAGCAGCGGCGACAGCGGGGAAGAGTTCGCGGTCCTCACTCTGGTGGTGTCCGGTCAGCGCCGTACAGAAACCGTGGCAGAACATCAACAACTCACGGGTGGCCGGGGCGGATGCCTCACCCGCTTCCAGCGCGTCGCGGGTGACCCGCAACGCCGTCCGCAGCCGTTGATGGACCGCGCGCAGTTCCTGGCTCCAGGCGATCAACCTGGTGTGCTCGCCCTCAGTCACGTGAGGGCGAAGGGAGCGACGTGATCATCGTCGGCCTCCTTCGTGCTTCGGCGCCTCCATGCCTGACACGGTCTGCCACCGACACGCGACGCTGCGCTCAGACTAGCGCAGTTGTCGCACCAGATCAGGCCGACCGGTCCAGACGTTCGGTTGTTGCAGGGTCGACAGCCTCGGCGTCCCGAACCCACACGGCGGGCTCGTCGCCCACCAGCCGGTCCAGCTCGGCAAGCCGGTCGGTCGTCTGCGGGTCGGCGGCGGTGAGCATGCCGATCCGGCTGCCGGACGTTTCGCCGAGCGGCAGCCGGGACAGCTCCAGACGCAGCTCCCCGACCAGCGGATTGTCGATCACCTTGATCATTTCCTGCACGTCGGTGACGATCTGGCCCTGCCAGATCCGGCGGAACTCCGTCGACCGGTCGCGGAGCGAGGTGATCAACTCCTGCCAGGACGGGTCGCCGGGCTGATGCGCGATCCGGGACCTGATCCGACCGACCAGCGATTGGCCGAGGGTGTCCCGGTCGCCGAACCGGCTGCGCCAGCCGTCGTCGGTGAAGAACAACGACGCGTAGTTGCGGTCGGCTTCCGGGATCGCGTTCAGGTCCGAGACCAGGAAACGATAACTGCGGTTGTAGGCGTAGAAGTCGAAGCGGGCGTCGTGGATGCAGACCGGATTCGGCAGCATCCGCTCCAGCAGTTCGAGATGGCCCGGCAGGATCTCTGCCCGAGCCAGCAGGTCCAAGCGGCGTGGATAGCCGGTCAGCGCCAGCAGGTACGCCGTCTCGTCGCAGTCCAGCTGCAGCGCCCGCCCGATCGCGCGGGTGACACTCTCCGACGGGTGGACATCGCGGCCCTGCTCGAGCCAGGTGTACCAGGTCACTCCGACTCCGGCGAGCTGCGCTACCTCTTCGCGGCGCAGCCCCGGCGCCCGCCGTCGGCCGGTGCTCACGATGCCGGCCGCCGCAGGGCTGAGCCGGTCCCGCCTGCTGCGCAGGAATGCGCCCAGCGCTTGCCGTGCCTCCACCATGCCTCCCAGTCTGCCGGGACAGCTGCACCGCTCACAATGCCAGCCTGGTGGTCTCGATACCAGGATGAGGAGGCTCTGGTACGGGTACTCGCCCGCGCGTTGGCTGGGAACGTGAGCACTACCGACCTCGATGCGTCCCGGCGTTCCCAAGCCGGCCGCCACGGCGAACCGTCCCAGCCACCACATTCAGATCAGCCAGACCTCACCGCCTCCGGCCTGGCCGGGTTGCTGCTCGGCGGTCTGCTGTCCACCTACACCTTCGGCAGCATCAATGATGCATTGCCGGTGATCGGTCGCGATCTCGGTGCCTCAGGAGCCGAACTGTCGTTGCTGCTGGGCGGCTTTGCCTGTGGTTTCGCCGCGGTGTTGATCATCGCTGGTCGGCTGGGCGATCGCTTCGGTCGGCGGACCGTCTTCCGGATCGGCATCGTCGCCTTCGCCGTTGCCTCTGCGGCCGCGGGGTTCAGCACCGGGATCGAGACCTTGATCGCGCTCCGGGTGGTGCAGGGGCTGGCCGCCGGTGCGTTCATGCCGCAGGTGCTGTCCACCATCCAGGCCACCACCACCGGCGCTGCACGGGTCCGGGCGGTGTCGGCCTACGCCGCGGTGCTCGGCTGCGGCACCGGCGTGGGGCAGGTGTTGGCCGGAGCGCTGATCGGCCTCGATCTCGGTGGGACCGGTTGGCGTCCGGTGTTGTGGTCCGGCGTGTTGTTGGCGGGCGTTGCGTTGCTGGCGACCGTACGTGTCCCGCAGACCCGGTCGGCGACGCCGTCGTCCGCCGATCTGCCCGGCGCGATCATGATGGCGTTGTCCATCGCCGCTCTGGTGTACGCCCTCTCCATCGGTCCGTCGGCAGCATGGCCACCCTGGTCGATGATCATGATCGGCGGTGCGGTGGTGTTGGCGGTGATCTTCTACCGACATGAACGACGGACCGAGCGGTCCGGACGGATCCCGCTCGCGCCGCCGTCCATCCTCCGACTGCCTGCACTACGACTCGGATTGATCATGGCCGGAGTCTTCTTCATCGGTTACGGCGGGCTGATGAACGTGTTCGCGTTGATGAGTCAGTCAGCGCCCGGCGAGGGTGGCCTGGGGCTGTCGGCGATGCTCTCCGGGGTGACGGTGATTCCGTTCGTGATCGCCTACGTGATCGCCTCGATGCTGGTCGGTCGACTGATGACGGCACTGGGGTCCGTGATCATGATCGTCGGCGCGCTGGCGCAGATCGTCGGCCTGGTCGCGATGGCGATCACCGGCTACCTGCTGGCCGGTGCCGACGCCGACCGGCTGACGGTCGCGGTCGCGATCCAGATCCCGTTCATGATCACCGGGGCGGCGCAGGCGATCATGTTCGGTCCGATGATGCAGACCGTGATGGTCGAGGTCCCGGTGTCCGCGGCAGGGCTGAGTGGCGGATTGATCAGCACGGTCCAGCAGACCGCCTTCGGGCTCGGGGTGGCGATCCTGGGTGGCGTCTACCGGTGGATCGCCGCGAGCTCCGGCGCGTTGATCGGCTTTGCGACCGGGGTGATCACCGACGCCGTCGCGGCAGTGTGCTTCGTCGTGTTGGCCTTCCGGCTGCGTCGGTTGCGCAGCCCCCGAGATCAGGAAGGGCCGTCCACCACGGTTCGGATGGACGGCCCTACCTGAGAAATGTGGCTGCTACTCGTCGACCTTCTCGCGAATCCCGCGGGCATCCTCGGCGACCCGGACCAGCGCCATCGCGGCCTCCAGGACGACCCGGACGAAGAGCACCCAGAGCAGTGCCGGGATCCAGCCCAGCACCAGGGTCAGGATGCCGAGCACGATGCCGCCTCCGCCCCCGCCGCTACTGCCGGTCATGCTGCCGATGCTCGATGCCGCGGCTCCGAGCACGAAGGTGCTGATGGTGCCACCGATCCACCACACGGCCGCGATCACCACGGCCAGGATGTAGATGATCTTGACCAGACCGGGCGTCGCATAGCTGCCGAAGCTGAAGTCGAACGCGGCCTTCAGCGGGTTGGCGTCGGCGAACTTCCGCTGCTTCTGCGGCGCCACCTGCTGCTGCTCCCAGCCGGGGTAGGCCTCGGCGCCGGGTTGCTGCCCGTAGCCCGCGTTCTGATCGCCGTACTGCCCCTGCTGGCCCTGGGGGTAGCCGGCGGAGGACTGACCTTGGGGGTAGCCGGCGGAGGACTGACCTTGGGGGTAGCCGGCGGAGGACTGACCTTGGGGGTAGCCGGCGGAGGACTGGCCCTGGGGGTAACCGGCGGAGGACTGGCCCTGAGGGTAGCCGGCGGAGGACTGGCCCTGCGGGGTGTAGGGATCCGCCTGTTGGCCGGACTGCCATTGGGACTGTCCCTGACCTTGGGAGCCCTGACCCTGGTAGCCCTGACCCTGATAGCCCTGACTCTGGTAACCCTGGGCTGGGTAGCCCTGGCCCTGCTGCTGGTCTTGACCCCGCGGCTGGTTCTGATACGGGTCGCCCTGCGACTGCTCGGTCTGCCACTGGCCGCCTGGCTGCCGGTCGCCAGCCGGTTCCTGCTGGCCCGACTGATGCTGCCAGCCGGGCTGATCGTCCTGCGGTGCGTTCCATTGGCCGCCCTGCCAGTCGCCGGAAGCGGCCGGCCTGATCTGGGTGGCGTCATCGGGTTCGGACGGTCCTCCGGGTGCCGACGATGACGGCTGCCCGGTCTGCCAGGGGTTGTTCTCCTGGCCCGGGCTGTCACGCGGCGGGTTTTCGTCGGAGGAACGATCTCTCGGGTCGGGATGAGGCGGATCGGGATGCGTCATGCCTCCCATCCTGCCGACCCGAAGCCCGATTCGGTGGATCTCGGACCGCCGATCTCGCAGATTATCGGTGATCGGCGGGGCGATGGCCTCTTGGCGCGGAGGTTACCGCCAAGTAGTATTTGAGGTAAGTTACTCATCGGTAACAACGCCGGCGCGCAGTCGCGGCCGGTTCAAGGCTCGACGAAGACCCGAGGTGTGCGGCGCGATGACCCATTACAAGTCCAACCTTCGCGACATCAAGTTCAACCTGTTCGAGGTGCTGGGACGGGGCGCCGTCCTGGGCTCCGGTCCGTATGAGGACATGGATGTCGAGACCGCCGAGGCCGTGTTGGACGAGGTCGACAATCTGGCCAGGACCAAGTTGGCCGAGTCCTTCGCCGCCGCCGACCGCGAACCCCCGGTCTTCGATCCCGAGACCCACACGGCGCCGCTGCCGGCGGCGTTCAAGAAGTCGTTCGACGCGTGGATGGAGTCCGAGTTCTACAAGATCGGCTTGCCCGCCGAGGTCGACGGCCAGCCCGCTCCGCCGTCGCTGCGCTGGGCGATGAACGAGCTGATCCTCGGCTCCAACCCGGCCATCTACATGTACGCCTCCGGTCCCAAGTTCGGCGAGATGATCTTCCGCAACGGCACCGAACGCGATCAGAAGATCGGCAAGCTGATGAACGACAAACGCTGGGTCGCCACTATGGTGCTGACCGAGCCGGACGCCGGCTCCGACGTCGGTGCGGGCCGGACCCGGGCGATTCCGCAGCAGGACGGCAGCTGGCACATCGAAGGTGTCAAGCGTTTCATCACCTCGGCCGAACATGATCTTTCCGATCAGATCATCCACCTGGTCTTGGCCCGTCCGGTCGGCGTCGAAGGCGTCGGCGGACCGGGCACCAAGGGGCTCAGCCTCTTCATCGTCCCCAAGTACGAGTTCGACGTCGACACCGGCGACCTCGGCGAGCGCAACGGTGTCTATGTCACCGGTGTCGAGCACAAGATGGGCCTCAAGGTGTCCAATACCTGCGAGCTCACCTTCGGTGCCGACCAGCCCGCCAAGGGCTACTTGCTCGGTGAGGTGCACGACGGCATCGCGCAGATGTTCCAGGTGATCGAGGACGCCCGGATGATGGTCGGCACCAAGGCGATCGCCACCCTCTCCACGGGATATCTGAACGCTCTCGAATACGCCAAGAGCCGGGTGCAGGGAGCCGATCTGGTCAACAACCGGGACCGGACCGCGCCGCGCGTGACGATCACTCATCACCCCGATGTCCGCCGATCACTGTTGACCCAGAAGTCTTACGTGGAAGGGATGCGCGCGCTCGTCCTCTACACGGCAAGCATCCAGGACAAGGTTGCCCTGGCCGCAGCCGGTGGCGAACCGGATGCCGAGGCCGAGGCGCTGAACGATCTGCTGTTGCCGATCGTCAAGGGCTACGGTTCGGAGAAGTCCTGGACATTGCTCGGCACCGAGTCGCTGCAGACCTTCGGCGGTTCCGGCTTCCTCACCGACTACCCGCTGGAGCAGTACGTCCGCGACGCCAAGATCGACACCCTGTACGAGGGCACCACCGCGATCCAGGGGCAGGACCTGTTCTTCCGCAAGATCATCCGCAACCAGGGCCAGGCCCTGGGGCAGCTGCAGGGTGAGGTCACAGCATTCCTCGAGTCGCAGGCCGGCAACGGTCAGTTGAAGGACGAGCGCGAGCTGCTCGCCAAGGGCCTGGAGGACATCGAGGCGATCGGCACCGCGATGGCGTCCAGTGCGATGGCGGCCGATCCGCGGGTGCCCGGTGGTGATCCGCGCAACCTGTACAAGGTCGGGCTGAACACCTCTCGGCTGTTGTTCGGTCTGGGTGACGTGATCTGTGCGTGGCTGCTGCTGCGTGGTGCCGAGGTTGCTCTCGACGCCCTGAACGGTGAGCTGTCGGCATCGGAGAAGTCGTTCTACGAGGGCAAGGTCGCCTCCGCTCGCTGGTTCGCCCGGACCGTCCTGCCCAAGTTGGCCTCGGAGCGGGTCATCGCCGAGAACACCGACCTCGCTGCGATGGATCTCCCCGAGGACGCCTTCTGACGGCCCCTGAGCCGAAGGGCAGGTGACTCTGGCTGGGCTCGCGAGGCTGCCTGGGCTGCGAGTCTGGGCCAGGCTTACTGCTCCGGCGGTTCCAGGGCCGCTCTGATCGCGACGGCCTGGGACCTTGCCCGCGCGATGAACGTCGTCACGGAGGCGGGAAGTTCGGTCCCGTCCGGGACGTCTGAGGTCGGGATCGCGCTGCTGGGCTGCAGCGCCAGCGGGATGACCCCGGCCCACGCGGTACGGTCTTCGCCGTCGTCGGGCTCGGTGGAGGCTGTCGCGGCACGGATCTTGACGCTCGCGGTGTCCAGCGGGAGCCGGAGGATCAGGGTAGCGGCCAGTTCTTTGGCCGTCGACGGTCGGACCTCGGCCGAGCGGTCGGGGAGCAGCCGATCGGTCAGCGTGGCCAGCGCCGCGATCTTGTCATCGCCCTGCAGAACGGTCGGCGTGCCGAAGATCACCGCGCTGCGATAGTTCATCGAATTGTCGAAGGCCGACCGGGCGACGACGAGGCCGTCGATCAGGGTCACCGCGACCGAGACCGGCGCCCCCGAGGCGGCCAGCCGCAGCGCACCGGCACCGGTCGAACCGTGCAGCAGCACCGCGTCGCCGTCCCGCGCGCAGGCGATCGGCACGACCAGCGGTTCGCCGTCGCGGACCACGGCAAGGTGCGCCACCAGGGCTTCGTCGAGGATCGCGTACAACGCTGACCGATCGGTCGCCTGGCGCTCCGGCCGGCGGCCGATCCGGGTGCGTTGATCGACGTCGAGGTGCTCGTCCTCCATCGCCATCCAATCGTCGTTTGGTTCTGGCTTCGTTCTGGCTGTCCGTCACCGAAATGCCGATTCTTCCATCCCCGTTCGGACCGTCTGGTCACGCTCCCGCCGGTGCCGGAGGTATTCAGCAACCGGGTCAGCTCACCGGGCCCAGATTCTTATCGCGCATCGCGCGGACATCCTCCGCTGCCCGGACCAGCGCCAACGCTGCCTCCAGCACCACGCGGACGACCAGCACCCAGAGCAGCCCAGGGACCCAGCCGAACAGCAGCAGGAGGACCGGCGAGATGAACATGGCGACCGATGTATCGGTCTGCGGTGGCCCGCCGAGCCTGCTGACGGCGGTGTGCGTCGTGGCCGCCAGCACGAAATAGCTGATCGTGCTGCCGATCCAACCGATCGCTGCGATGATCACGGCCAGGATGTAGATGATCTTCACCAGCCCCGGCGTTGCGTAGCTGGCGAAGCTGAAGTCGAACGCCGCCTTCACAGGGTTGGTGTGGGCGTAGCTTCTGCCTCGCGGAGGAGGTCCGGGATGGGACATGCCGCTCATCCTGCCGACTCGGGGGTCAGAACGGCAGCACGTGGACCGGAGTGGGGTGACAAGCGAACGCAGTGTGGCTGTGCATGTACTGTCAACGGCGTGGGTTTGAAGGCATCGCTCCGCCGGTTCATCGGCAAGCCGGGAACGGCAAATCTGGGCAGGCAGCAGTCGCTGGCCGCGTCGGCCGGCGAGTTGGAGGCCGAGCTCGAAGCGCTCGACGACGACGCGCTGCGGGACCGTTACGACGCACTCTGGGGTCCGATGGACACCAAGGCCGAGCTGCGCGAATTCTGTGCGGTGCTCCGCGAGGCGGCTCGCCGGACGATCGGCGAGCGGCCGTTCGACGTCCAGTTGCAGGGCGCGCTCGGCATCCTGGACGGCACCGTGGTGCAGATGGCCACCGGCGAGGGCAAGACGCTGGCCGGGGCGATCGCCGCCCTGGGGATGACAGCCCGCGGCCGCCGGGTCCGGGTGATGAGCGTGAACGACTACCTGGCTCGTCGGGATGCGGAATGGATGGCTCCGCTCTATCGACTGCTCGGGGTCGAGGTCGGCTGGATCACGGCCGGCATCGACCATGATCAACGCAAGGCCGGCTACGCCGCGGACATCTGCTACGGATCGGTCAGCGAGATCGGCTTCGATCTGCTGCGGGACCGGATGCGGACCAGCGTCGACGAGCGGGTCCAGACCGACGCCGACGCCCTGATCATCGACGAGGCCGACTCGGTGATGATCGACGAGGCGAAGGTGCCGCTGGTGCTGGCGGGCAGCCTGCCGGTCGGCGACGACGGCGGCAGTATGGCCGAGATCGTCAGCCAGCTGACCAAGACCGAGGACTACCAGACCTCCGACGACGGCCTGCAGGTCAATCTGACCGACATCGGACTGACCCGGGTCGAGAAGCTGCTCGGGGTGGACAACCTGTACGCCGAGGGCAACGAGCTGCTGCTGACCAAGATCAACGTCGCGCTCTACGCCGAGACGCTGGTGCAGCGCGACATCGACTACATCGTCACCGACGGTGCCGTCCAACTGGTCGACGCCAACCGGGGCCGGGTGGCGCAACGGCAACGCTGGCCCGACGGATTGCATGCCGCGGTCGAGGCCAAGGAAGGGCTCGAGGTCACCGACCGCGGCGAGATCCTGGACACCATCACCGTGCAGGCATTGATCAAGAAGTACGACCTGGTCGGCGGGATGACCGGGACGGCGACGTCGGCCGCCGAGCAGTTCCGGGGCTTCTACGATCTGGAGACCGGCGAGATCGCCAACAACACCCCGTGCATCCGGACCGACGATCCCGACCGGATCTTCGTCGACGACGATTCCCGGGATGCCGCGATGGTGGCGCTGATCAAGCAGGTCCATGATCAACAACGGCCCGTGCTGGTCGGCACGCACAGCGTCGCAGGATCGGAACGGATCGCGGCGATGCTGACCGAGGCCGGCATCGAACCGGCCGTTCTGAACGCCAAGAACGACACCGAGGAGGCCGAGATCATCGCCCGCGCCGGACGGATCGGCGCGGTGACGGTCTCGACCCAGATGGCCGGCCGCGGTGTCGACATCAAGCTCGGCGCCGACGCCGACGAGCATGATCAGGTCGTCGAGCTCGGTGGCCTGTTGGTGATCGGGCACGGGCACTATCACACCCGGCGACTCGATGATCAACTTCGCGGTCGATCCGGCCGGCAGGGCGACCCGGGCAGTTCGGTGATCTTCGTCAGCCTCGATGACGACCCGACGACGGCAGCGTTCCAGGTGCGGAGCACCGAGGTCGACGAGGACACCGGGGAGATCTCCGCGGCCCGCGTCGCCGACGAGGTCGAACACGCCCAGCGGATCACCGAAGGCGCCTTGCTGGACACCCATCGGAACAGTTGGAATTACAGCCAGCAACTGGAATCACAGCGCAATGACGTCGCCGGCTATCGCGACCGGGTGCTGAAAGACGACCTTGCGGCGACCGAGTTCGCCCGACTCCGGGCAGATCGCTGGAAGGAGCTGTCCGAGGACGTCCCCGTCGAGGTGCTGAACGAGGCGGCCCGGCAGGTGATGCTGCACGAGCTGGACAAGGTCTGGAGCGAGCATCTCGCCTTCGCCGATGAGCTACGGGAAGGCATCCACCTCCGGGCACTCGGTCGGGAGACTCCGTTGATGGCGTTCCATGCCGCCTGCGACAACGCCTACCGGGAGCTGCGGGACGGACTACTCGACCGGGCCGCGGCCGCGTTCGACGACGCGGTGATCACCGCCGACGGGCTGGACGAGGAGGCGTCCGGGATGGAGCGGCCCACCTCGACCTGGACCTATATGGTCGACGACATGGCCTTCGGCTCACCGGAGGACCGCTTCCTTCAGGCGCTCGGCGGTGTCATCCGGCACGCGGTCCGCGCCGACTGATCCGTCGGGGTCGCCGGCAGACCGAAGAAGTCCTGAATCTCGGCAACGGTGTCCAGGGCGAGGAAGGTGTGACCCACGATCGGGAAGGCCCGCTTCGTCCCGGGCACCGTGTGTCCGGAACCGTGGACGGTGTAGAGCGTCACCGGTTGGTGTCCGTCCTCGCGGAAGTCGGTGCGTTCGGCGTACATCCCGCGTTCCCGTCCCGGGATCATCATCGTGGTCGGCGCCGTGGTGATCCGGTTGCGGTCGGCGTAGTAGCGGGCGGTCGCCGGAGCGGACAGGCCGCGGCCGCGGGGCCGGAACCCCCACAGGCTGGCCATCCCGCCCTCGTACGGGACAAGCGGGTCCTTGGTGCCGTGGAAGAGGACGACAGGAACTGGCGCGGCATCCGTGGCGTCGGGCCAGAAGTTCTCCCGGTCGGGCTGGGTCGCCGAGATCAGGGCGGCCCCGGTCAGCGCCGTGGGGATCTCGTGGATCAAGCGGATGACCAACTGGCCGCCGTTGGAGTAGCCGACCGCGAAGACGCGTCGATCGTCACCGTGGTAGTGGCTGGACAACAGGTCGACGGCGGCCTCGGCGAACGCGACATCGTCATAGCCCTCGCGGCGGGTCGCGAAGTCCTGGGAACGGCGGGCGTCGTTCCAGTGCTTCCGATAACCGTCGAGGTAGCCGACCACGGCGCCGGACTCGTCGGCGAGCCGGTCGAAGGCATTCGCGGTGAACTCGCGGAACTTCTGTGCGGTCTGATTGGACCCGTGGAAGACCAGAACGATCGGAGCCCTGTCGTCAGATCTGGCGCCGGTGTTGTCGTTGTCCCGGGCGATGATCATGGTGCGGGCCCTGCCGCGGACGTCGAGGGTCTCGGTGGTGATGCTGACAATGCTCATGGCGACCTTCGGTGTGAGGGGTCAGGGGCGGATCGGGTCCAGGAAACGATGCTCGGTGTCGAGTCGGCGGGCCACCGGATCGGTGCGACGGGTCGGACGGTCCGGATCCGGTGCGCTGAACACATCGCGGATCGGCGGCACCAGGTCGCAGCGCGGGCAGCGGCCCTGTTGATCAAGGTCGGTTCCGCAGAGGTGTCGCCAGCGGCGGGTCGGTAGGTCATCGGGATTGGCGTAGGTCTTGCCCCAATGTGCCAGCGTCGCGAGCACCGGTGCGAACGCCAGGCCGGCCTCGGTGAGCAGGTACTCCGGATGGCCGCCGTCACTGCGCTTCTCCAGCAGCCCGTGTTCGACCAGGCCGGCCAGCCGCTGCGCGAGCACGCCCTTGGCGATGTCCAGGTGGGCCTGGAGATCGCTGAACCGGCGAACCCCCAGCAGGCAGTCGCGCAGGATCAGGATCGTCCACCGCTCACCCACGACCTCCAGAGCCCTGGCCACCCCGCAGTCCTGCAGTTCGTAGTCGTTGCCCAACGCCATGACTCCACCGTACCCCCTTTTGGTCTTGTCATAGAACCATCTTGCTGACACAATCGACGGCGATTGAGTCTTGTGACAGGACCAAATGGTGGTTCGAGGATCCCAGAGGAGGACGTCGTGGCAGATCTCGCCGAAGCCGTACCGCTGTCCGGACAGCGGTCCCGGCGGGCGCTGCTGGCGGTTGCATCCGTCGGCACCTTCCTGGCGCTGATGACCTACACGCTTCCGCTGTCCGACGTCGGCACCATCAGCCGGGTGTTTGCCGCCGGCCCGGTCGCCCTGACCTGGATCCTGGGATCGATGAGCCTCGGGTTGACCGTCTCGATGCTCATCGCCGGAACCCTCGCCGATCGCTACGGCCGCCGCCGGATCTTCCAGCTCGGCCTGGCGGTGTTGATCCTCGGTACGGTGATCTGCCTGCTGGCCGGTGCGGCGCCGGCCGGGCTGCGCTCCGCGCTGTTCGTGGTCGGGCGGATCGTGCAGGGTGCCGGTGCGGCGGGCACGATCGCCGCCGCCCTGGCGCTGATCGGCGTCGGCTTCCGGCAGCCGGCCGAGCGGGCGACCGCCAGCGGTATCTGGGGCGCAGCGCTGGGGGCGGGGATCGCCGCCGGCCCGTTCGCAGCTGCGGCGGCCGACCGACTCGGGCACTGGTGGTTGGCCTACGCGCTGATCGCGATCGCCGCCGTCGCGCTCGCGGCCTTCTGCGCCGCGGCCGTCACCGAATCGACCGGTGAACGCCGTCGCTCGGACGCCCTCGGCGTGCTGATCTTCCTGGCCGCGGCGATGTTGATCATGGTCGGGCTGATCGAGCTGCGGAGTACGGCGCCGCGTTGGGTCGCCGGGATCATGATCATTGCCGCGGCCGGCCTGTTCGCCGGATTCGTCCGGCTCGAGCTGCGGCGTGCCGAGCCGATGCTGGACCCGCGCTTCTTCGCCGAACCGCGGTTTGCCGCGGTGCATCTGGCGGCCTTCATCACCGGCGTCGGATCGGTCGGTCTGTTGTCCTTGTCCGGGACCTTCATGATCACCGTGCTCGACTCGAGCGTTCTGCTGTCGGCGATCATGATCGGCATCTGGGCGATCACCAGCGTGCTGGTCTCGCTGGCCTCGCGTTGGCTGCCGGCCTGGATCGCCGGTGGGCGGCAGCTGGTCGCCGGTCTGGTGCTGTCGGGGCTCGGGCAACTGCTGATGACGGCACCGCAATCCGTCACCGGTCTCTGGCCCGGCATGCTGATCGCCGGTATCGGGGTCGGGGTCGTCAACGCCGGGCTCGGCCGCGAGACGGTCGCCAGCGCCCCGGCCGGCAGGGGTGGTCTCGGCAGCGGCGTCAACAACTCCGCCCGCTACCTCGGGTCGGCAATCGGGATCGCCCTGAGCGCGTTGCTGCTGACCACCCTCGGCTGGCCGGTCGCGGTGCTGGTCGCTTCGATGATCTTGATCGCCGGTGCGGTCGCCGTGCTTGCCCTGACCGTACGGGCCGAGCTGCTCAGACCGCGGCTGCCAGCCGCTCGCTGAACTGCCGCGCAAACTCGGCAACCTCGTCGTCACAGATCAGCGTCCAGCTGTAGTCCGGCGGGATCCAGAGCAGCGCCATCAACATCTCGTGGATGGAGCTGCCACCGATCGGCCAGTCCACGGTGCCGTCCGGGCCCGCGGACGACCCTGATGCCCAGACGCCGAAGTAGCTCAGCACCTGTTCCATCGTTGCCCGCATCCGGACCGTGGCGTTGAAGCGCTGCGGTCCGCTGCCGACGCTGACCGTGACCAGTTCGGCGGCCGCTTGGGGTGAGAGCTCGCGCGGTGCGACCCGGACACCGGTCGGGGCCAGGTCGGCCAGCCGGTCGATCCGAAACGTCCGCCAGTCGTCGCGGTCGACGTCCCAGGCGATCAGATACCAACGACGTTCGCGGGGCACCAACGAATGCGGCTCGACCAGTCGTCGACTCTGTACGCCATGGGCAGAGGTGTAGCCGAACCGGAGCCGTTCATGATCACGACAACCCAGCGCCAGTGTCGCGAGCACGTCGGCCTGCACCTGGGCGTCGGCCCGAACAGCTGGGATCGTGTACTGCTGCAACGCCGACACCCGGCGGCGCAGGTTGCGGGGCAGCACCTGCTCCAGCTTGGCCATCGCGCTGAGCGAGGTGTGCTCGCCGTCGCCGACCCCCTGCACGGCGGCAGTCCGCAGTCCGACCGCGATCGCGACCGCCTCGTCGTCGTTGATCAACAACGGTGGCAGATTATCCCCGCTCTCCAGTTGATAGCCGCCGTACGCGCCCGGGTGCGCGGCCACCCGATAGCCGAGCTCGCGGAGCCGGTCCACGTCACGCCGCAGGGTGCGTTCGGAGACCTCCAGTCGCTCGGCCAGATCGGGGCCGGACCAGAAGCGATGGGTCTGCAGCAGGGTGAGCAACCGCAGTGCTCGGGCCGTCGGATCGGTCATGGATCCAAAATAGGCTTGTATGCGGACAGGATCTGTCCGCGAAGCGGATTAGCTTCTCGTTCATGGCGACAACCGAAGCAATCATCGAAGCACGCGGCCTGCGCAAGGAGTTCCCCGGCCGCGGTCGCGGAAAACCACCGGTGCTGGCCGTCGAGGACCTCACCGTCGACATCGAAGCCGGCTCGCTGACCGCCTTTCTCGGTCCCAACGGTGCCGGGAAGTCCACCTCACTCCGGATGTTGACCACACTGCTGGCTCCGAGCGCCGGCTCCGCGACGGTCTGCGGCTACGACATCGTTACCGAACCGGCCGCCGTCCGCGCCCGGATCGGCTACATCGGTCAGAAGAACGGCGCCAGCCAGTATCAACGGGTGCGGGACGAGTTGATGAGTCAGGCGGCGATCTACGGTCTGCGACGGGTCGAGGCCCGGCAACGGGTGGACGAGGCGATTGATGCACTCGAGTTGGGCGAGGTCGCCGGCCAGCAGACGATGAAACTGTCCGGCGGTCAACGTCGGCGGGTCGACATCGCGCTCGGACTGATTCCGGCTCCCGGGCTGCTGTTCCTGGACGAGCCGTCGACCGGCCTGGATCCGCAGTCCCGGGCCAACCTGTGGGAGCACATCCTCAACCTGCGTCAGCGCTACGGGATGACGTTGATCCTGACCACGCACTACCTGGACGAGGCCGACCAGTTCGCCGAACGGGTCCTGGTGATCGATCACGGCAAGGTGATCGCCGACAACACCGCCCGAGCGTTGAAGACAGAACTGGCCGGCGACCGGCTGACCGTCACCGTCGAGGATGACTCTGATTCGACGGCCGACGTTCGGGCCGGTGCGGCAGCGATCATCAGCCGGATCGCTGCCGAGGCCGGCGCCACCGACGACAGCGGGACCGGTACGCCGACCGCCGACGGGGTGCGGTACGTGATCGCGGTCGATCAGGGCGATCGGGTGCTGCCGCGACTGCTCCGCGAGTTGGACGCCGCCGGGCACACCGTGATCGCCGCCGAGCTCGATCGGCCGACCCTGGACGACGTCTTCCTGAACCTGACCGGCCGCAGCCTGCGGGAGGACAACCGGGGCGCCGACGACCCCGCATCGACCAATGGACCCGCATCGACCCCCGTAACCGAATCGCAGATGGCAGGAGCACAACGATGACCACGATCACCGCTCCCGACGCACGACTGTTCGGCCGGCCGTCGGGACTCGTCCGCGACTGCGCGACGGTCTTCGTCCGCGAACTCAAGCCGATGATCCGCGACCCGTTCAGCCTGGTCTTCTCGCTGATGCAGCCGCTGATGTTCCTGGCCTTCTTCGGCCCGTTGCTGAGCGGGATGTCCGGTCGGCCGATCGGCGAGGCGTTCCAGTGGTTCGTGCCCGGCATCGTGGTGATGATCGCGTTGTTCGGCACCGGGATGACCGGGGCGAATCTGCTGTTCGAGATCCAGTCCGGCGCGCACGAACGGATGCTGGTCGCCCCGGTCTCCCGACCGGCGCTGCTGATCGGTCGGGCCTGCAAGGAGATGGTTCCGCTGGTGCTGCAGGCGGTCGTGATCTCCGCTCTGGCTGCGATCTTCGGCTTCCGGCCGTCGATCCCGGGGATGATCAGCGGGCTGGTGATGCTGGCGGTCTTCGGTCTCGGTCTGGGGGCGTTCAGCTACTCGCTCGGCATCATCTCCCGGGAACGGGACTGGATGTTCTGGGCCGTCCAGCAGGGGCTGCTCTTCCCGCTGATGCTGCTGTCGGGAATGCTGCTGCCGCTGGAATCGGGCCCGACCTGGATGCAGCTGCTGAGCCGCTTCAACCCGTTGACCTACATGGTCGACGCCGAACGGGCGCTGTTCAACGGCCGGTTCGCCGATCCGACGGTCTGGCAAGGCATGATCGCCGCCGTGATCGTCGCGGCGATCGGTCTGCTGGTCGGCGTCCGCGCGATCCGGCACAGCATCTGACCACGCGGACCCGGGAGCAGGGTCAGCCGTCGGCGAGGGCGGCCAGGGCGGCGGACACGGCGTCCTCGGCGGCCCGCTCGGCCGCGCGGAGATCGTCCACGGCGTCGTTCGCGGTGTCCCGATCGGCGGCGGCCGCGTCGGCCTCGCGTTCGGCGCGATCCAGTTGCTCACGGAGCTCGTCGACCCTGGTGCTGCGCTGGGCCGCGGTGTCGGCGGCCTTGGCCGCCCGTTCGGTTGCCCGTTCGGTCTGCACCCGGATCCGGTCCAGCGCTGCCTGGGCGGTGTTCAGTCGTTCGATCAGTCGCTCGTGCTCCGCCGCGTCGGCATCCTCGTCGTCGGTGCCGGAGCCGCCGCGGTCATGATCATCATCGTCGGTACCCGCGGCGGCGGCCGGAGCAGGCAGGTCCGGAGCGGCGCCTGCCGCAAAGATCATCTCCGGGCCGAAGCCGCTGTACTCCTGGGCCTGGGGCAACCGGCCGGCCCGGACCCGATCGGCGATCCCGGGGTCGGACAACGCAGCCTGCAGGGTCTCCGAGACCGCCCGTCGGGTGGCCTCGGTGGCGGTGTGGCCCCGGACCTCGGCCAACTGCGCACCGCGTTGGGCCAGCGCCGCGATGGCGGCGTGCCGCTGGCTGGACAACCGGCGCAGGTCGGCGCCGGAAAGGCGCTGTTGAGCCTCGGCCAGGGCCGCTCCGAGGTCGAGCAGGGCAGCAAGATCATCGGCGGCCTGGTCGGCGATCAGATTGACGATCCAGGCCGACCGGGTCGGACGTCGCAACGCCAGTACCTGTTTGGCGAGCTCGCGGTCACCGGCGGCGCGCGCCTCGGTCGCGCGCTGCTTGCGCAGCGCGGTGAACTCCTCGGGTGGGCCGTTGTACAGTTCGGCGGCGATCGCGTCGAGGTCCATCACCCCATCCTGGCCGAAGAATCCCCGATCGGGCGACAGGCCGATCAGTCGGTCGCAGCGTCCAGAGCCCGTGCCAGGCGCCGATGAGTGTCGCCACTCGGGTCGGTGAGATAGGCAACGACCGTCCGATCCTGGTCCACGGCGTACAGCTTCAAGGGGCGCAGCCGGATCCGTCCGAGCAGCGGATGCTGCACCTGTTGATCAACGGGGCGGAACTGCTCCAGGTCACGTCGCTCCCACAGCGCGGAGAATTCGGCCGAGGTCGAACGGAGTCTGTCGACAAGGGAGACGAATGGTGCGGTGTGCAGCAGCTCGGTGGCCTGGGTCCGGAACAACGCGACCATGAACGCGGCATCGGCCTCCCAGTCGACGACCAACGTGCGGGCCTGTGGTGTGCTGAAGGTGTACCAGAGCATGTTGCGCTCATCGCCCTCGAACCGGCCGAAGTCTCCGAACAGCAGGGTGCTCGCACGATTCCAGGCGATCACATCGAAGCGGTGGTTGGTGATCATCGCCGGGCACGGCAGGAGTTGATCAAGCAGCATCCGATAGCCGGGTTGCAAGGCTGGCTGGGGCGTCTCGCGGCTCGGTGGCCGCTGACCGGCGAGCCGGAACAGGTGGGCGGTCTCGGCATCGTCCAGCGCCATTCTCGGGCCAGGCTGGACAGCACCTGGTCCGACGGTCGGATGTCACGGGCCTGCTCCAGCCACGCATACCAGGTGACGCTCACCCCGGCCAGCGCCGCCACATCCTCGCGCCGCAGTCCCGGCGTCCGTCGACGTCCAGCGATCAGACCGGCATCGCTGGGTGAGCGACGTCGGCGGCGGCTGCGCAGGAAGGCGGCGAGTTCCTCCCGCTCGACTCGGGTGGTCATCGCCGATCAGCCTACGTCGCCGCGGTTGCTCTTGGGTGGTGCTCTCGGTGACAGGTCCACGACCGACGGCAGCAGCGGCGTCTGGCAGTTGCCGATCGTCTCCACAAGAGTCGACGCAACGACGGATCGACCGTCGGGAGGTGAAGGTGAGGAATCTCCATGACTACAGGAAATCGGCTTCAGGGCCAGCACGTGATCGTGATCGGCGGCAGCACCGGCATCGGCCGGGCGGTGGTGGATGACGTGGTCGGCGCCGGCAGCATCGTGACCGTTGGCAGCCGGTCGGCGGAGAAGCTCTCTGCGGTCGCCGCTGAGCACGGTGATCGGGTCAAGACCGGGGTCGTCGACGTCACCGACGAGGACTCCGTACGGGCCTTCTTCGCCGCCGCCGAACAATCAGATCATGTGGTGGTCTGCCCCGGCGACATGGCGGTCGGGTCGGCGGCCGACGTTACCCGGTCCGCAATCGACGGCTGCCTGAACACCAAGATCATCGGACAGTTGTGGTGCGTCCGGCATGCACTGCCGTCACTGACCGCGACCGGTTCCATGACGCTGCTCGCCGGAGCCGCCGGATTCCGCGCCTACAGCGGGATGCCGGTCACCGCGGCCGCCAACGCTGGCATCGGCGGCCTCGGCCAAAGCCTTGCCCTCGAACTGGCGCCGCGTCGGGTCAATGTGGTGGTCGCCGGCGTGGTCGACACCCCGCTGTGGTCGGGGATGGAGACCGGACAACGGGAGCAGTTCTACGCAGCAGCGGCGGCGCAGACGCCGGTCGGACGGATCGGACGGCCGACCGACATCAGCGCAACGGTGCTGCACGTGATGATCAACGACTTCATCGACGGTGCGGTGCTGATGGTCGACGGTGGCGCGCTGATCGCCTGAACCCGGCGATCACAGATCCTCCTGGTCGACTCCCAGGTCGGGGACGTACTTGACCAGTGCGCAGTTCTTCTTGATCAACTCGGCGCTGACCCGGTTGCCGGTGGTGCGGTCGATCACGTCGCGCCAGATCTCGTTGTGCCGGAACCAGTCGTCGCCGTGTTGGCTGAAGCCTTCCCGCTGGGCATAGACCGAGTAGGAGTGCGGGATCACCTCCGCCGCCCGCAACTCGCCTTCCAGATAACGTTGCCCGACCTTGGTCCGCAGCTGGAAGGTGGTCGAGGTGTCGTTGCGGAAGCGCAGATCGACGTAGTTGTAGTAGACCGCGCAGCCGACGCCCCAGGGCAGCACCCGTCCGTTGTCGGGGAACGGATCGAAGGAGTGCTCGGAACGTTCGGTCACCGTCAACGGGCTGTGCAGCACCATCCAGTGCAACAGGTTGGCCATCTGGCAGATGCCGCCGCCGAGCCCGGCCTTGGCCTCGCCGTTGTCCAGCAGCATGCCGTCCAGATACCCCTTGCGCCGGGTCGCTTTCCCGACCAGCCGGCAGAACGAGAACTCCTCGCCGGGCTTGATCAGGATCCCGTCCAGGCGGTCGGCGACGATCCGCAGGTTGTGCACCTTGTTGTGCTGCATCCACATGTCCGATTCACCGAGGGTGCGCAGCAGCAGCGACTTGTGCTGCTTGACCCGGATCGGCAAGTCGGTCCGATCATGCTCGGTGGCCCAGTCGATGTTCCACAGCCACCACTTCGCCCGCCGCCGGAGCCGGAGTCCTTCGACCGCCAACGGGTAGATCGCCGGGAAACGTTCGGACAGCCGGGGCCGTCGATCACGCAGTGCCGGCGGCAGTTCGAACGCGGCCTCGGTGTCGGTCCTCGGAGCAAGGGTCGGACTGATCTCTGGTCTCATCTGAACCTTTCTCCAAGCACGCCACCTCGACGTTCCGGGCTGGACGCGTCGCGACGACGTTACTGGCAGATCGGGCCCGGACCCGGTCACGACAGCGTTCTTGCCGTGGCTGTGACCAAGCTGGTGCCTCGCCGTGAGTCTTGCGCTGCTCCGACGGCGCGCCGGAGTCCGACGTCGGGCAGATCCGGACGGTGGTTCGAGGTTGCGCAAATCGGCTCCACTAGATTGAGGCCCATGACCAATGGCGTGCAGAAGGTGGCGATTCTCGGGGCGGGCATGATCGGCGAGGTGCATCGCCGAGCGGCGGTGCTCGCCGGCGCACAGGTGGCGGGGGTGCTGGCCTCCAGCCCGGAACGGTCCCGAGAGGTTGCCTCTCGATGGGGTGTCGAACATGCTTACGCCGACATCGACGAGGTGATCGGCTCCGACGTCGACGCCGTCCACATCTGTACGCCGAACTCCTACCACGTGCCGTACGCGATCGCGGCGCTGGAGGCGGGCAAGCACGTGCTGTGCGAGAAGCCGCTCGGCGTCAGCCTGGACGACGCCAAGAAGGCGGCGGCCGTGGCGGAGCGGACCGGACTGGTGAACACCATTCCGTTCGCCTATCGGTTCCACCCGATCGCCCGCGAACTGCAGGCCCGGGTCCGTTCCGAGGAGTTCGGTGCGCCCAACCTGATCCACGGGTCGTACCTGCAGGACTGGATGTTGGACCCGAACGCCAGCGGCTGGCGGGTCGACCCGGAGGCCGGCGGTCCGTCGCGGGCGTTCGGCGACATCGGTTCGCACTGGTGCGACCTGGCCGAGTGGGTGACCGGTGAGCGAATCGTCGAACTGGTCGCCGACACCTCGATCGCGATCCCGCAACGACCCTCGGGCACGGCCGCCTCGTTCAGCGCGGCCGCCGGCGAAGGTCCGCTGGTCGACGTGGTGACCGAGGACAGCGCGCTGATCCTGTTCAAGACCGACAAGGGGACCTCCGGGTCGGCGGTGATCAGCCAGTTGGCCGCGGGCCGCAAGAACCGGCTGTGGTTGGAGGTCGATGGAGCGGCGCACAGCGCGGTCTTCGACCAGGAGCACGCCGAGGAGCTGTGGATCGGCGGCGACGCGGAGTCGATCACCGTCGTCCGCGATCCGAACAACGGCTCGGCCGAGCAGCGCCGGCTGTCCCAACTGCCTGCCGGCCACGCCCAGGGTTACGCCCAGTGCTTCGAGAACTATGTCGCCGACAGTTACGCCGCGATCGCCGCGCACAACGGATCGGGCGAGGCGCCGCAGGGGCTGCCGACCTTCGCCGACGGGCTGCGCGCCGCCGAGATCTGCGACGCGATGCTGCGTTCGACCAAGTCCCGCGCCTGGGAAACCGTCTGATCCGGTACCGGTTGTTGTGCTGCGGTGTGGTCCGGGCGATCAGCCCTCACAGCTCGATGATCGGCGGAAGTTCGTCGACGTCGTCGGCCGCCAGGAATCGTCGGGCCGCCGATTCGACGGCAAGGTTCTGCTCCGCCTCACCGGGGAACTCGGCGTGGCCGGCGGTGCAGACGACCAGCCGCTTGGTGCCGGCCAGCGCGTGGTAGACGGCGAACTGGCCGCGCGGATCGACCGCCGGATCGGTCCGGGCCGCGCTGACCTGGACGTCGATGCTGATCTCGGCCGCCGCCAGGGTGCTGTCGAAGTAGTCCAGCATCGGCCGGTGCTCGGGATGCCCGAGCAGATGCTGCCGGACGGCCTCGCCGCTGCCGGTGCAGCGCCGGGACAGCCGGATCGGGAAATACCCGAAACTCGGGACATGCAGCGTCGCGCGCCGGAACCGGTCGTCCCACGGCAGGGCCAGGGCCCCGATCCCGCCGCCGAAGCTGCCGCCCCGGTAGTCCAGACAGGCCGCGGCATCGGGATAGCGCTGCAGCAGGATCGTCGCCGCCCGCCAGATGTCGGCGGCGCTGAAACGATGCGCATACCGGTACCGGTCGCCGATCCCGATCAGCACGTGCTCGCTCCCGGGCAGCCCACCGGCATTGATCGGCAGCCACGGCGCCACCGGAAAGATCGCGGCCGCGTTGTCGGCCACCTGCAGCGGGTCGGGCAGTTCCCGGCCGCCGTACCCGTGGCTGATCACCAGGCCGCGCCGGACCGGTTGCCGGTCGCCGGGCCCGACCAGCCAGCCGAGCACCCGGCCACCGGACGATGATCGAAAACTGATCAGCTCGATCGATCGACCGCCGGCCGAGCAGTCGCGTTCGATCCGGACCTCGCCGGCCGGTGCGGTGAGTTCGACGTAGGTCTCCCGCCAGAACTCGGCGAAGTCGTCGGGCGGCCGCAACGGTGGCAGCGGGGTGAGCAGCTCATCCAGCGGATAGCTGGTGAATTCCTCGCCATCGGGAAACCGGTGATCAGGCACCCGTCGGACCCTAGCGTCATCGCCCCTGGACGTCGCCGGGCAGGTCAGTTCTTGTACGCCGACTCGCCCGGTTTGCCGAATCCCTTGCTGCTGTCGTCCAGGACCAGCACCCAGTCGTTGCCGTCCTTGATCTTGCCCGGCGGATCGAAGGTGTGGGTCCCGATGTTGGTGATCTTGCCGATCGACGACGCCTTGCCGGTGCGCGGGTCGTACCACCAGGCCGTCACCTGATCGCCGGAGATGTGGCCCAGCTTCAGCGAGAACGCCCGTCCGGTGTGGATGTAGGCGAACAGGTAGTCCTCACCGCGGGTGGTCAACACCCGGTCGTGTTGATGACCGGGGTTGCCGTCGATCACGGTCGGGTCGGGGATCCGTTTGAAGTAGGGCCGGGACAGCATCAGATCCTGCAGATGCCGCAGCTGGCCGGCGCCCGGATCATCCATCGTCTCGTACCAGAGCTCGGCGACGTCGTAGCCGTTGACCGGCGGATCGGTCTCCACATGCATCGGCATCACACCACCGTTGCCGTAGGTGTGCCCGCAGGAACCGCCGAACACCGACCAGTACGCATAGCGCCGGACGTCGGCGTCGTTCCAGAACGGCAGGTTGAAGTCGTAGATCCCTTGATGGATGTGCTCGTAGCTGGGCTCCCCGTCCAGCGTCGGCTTGGCCGGGTAGTAGCCGTAGTCGGCCTGGACGTACATCCAGTTGTCCTCGGCCTTCCAGTTGGTCGCCAGGTCGACGCCGACATTCGACGGGCCGAGCCGGGAATAGATCTGGTCGTAGTTGCCGTGGCCGGACTGGAACATGTTGAAGTCCAGCCAGGACTCGTTGTTGAACCAGGTGGAGGAGGAGAAGCGACCGTTGGGATGGAACGTCATCAGATGATCGGGATCCTCGGCCCGGATCGCCGTGGCCAGGTTCTGCCAGACCTCGGTCTTCTCGGTGCCCATCGCGTCGCCGCCGTTCAGCCAGACGATGTTGGGGTAGCTCTTGTACCGCGCCGCCAACCACTGGCCGTACCAGGTGGCGTCCTCGGCGGTCAGGTAACCGCCCTTGACGAACTGCCGCCAGACCGCGTCCATCCCCAGATAGATGCCGTGCCTGGCCGCCTCGTCGAGCATCGCGGTGACGTGCTTCCAGTAGGGCGGATTGGGCTTGCGGACGTTGCCGCCGATGAACGCCTTGTCGCCGTAGTAGTTGACGAAATCGGGGCTGGCCGGGATGACCTGCAGCAGCACGACGTTGAACTGCTTGTCCTGGCGGTTGCCGAAGTAGCGCGGCAGTTCCTGACGGTTGAGCTTGTGCAGCAGCCAGGCGGTGTCGGCCGTCCAGAAGAACGGGGTGCCGTTCTGATGCTGCAGATAGCGGCTGTTCTCCGACACCTGCAGCTTGCCGTTCTGCCACGGCCCGGGCAGGTTCGCGGCCGCGTCGCCGCCGGTGTCCGCGGCCGCAGACGTCGTGCTGGCGGTGGCGGCTCCGACTCCGGTCACCACGCTCGCGGCGAGCACGCGCCGACGCGAGATCCCGGTGCCCGGCGCGGGGCTGGTCGATGAAGATTCGTCCGACATGGTTCCTCCGTGACTCTGATCTGCTCTGATCGAGGCCCGCCGGGCCCGGCAGCGGCAGATGTTGGACCAGTTGACATGTGCGGCGCGCTGCTGGGAGCCCTCCGAAGCGGGTATTCAAGCGGTCCTGCGTGGATATGCGTGTTCAGCATAGCGTGTTGCCCGGCGGCCGGCCGAGCCGGTCATCGGCCGGCGTCTATTCTGCGCGGGACGGGCAACGAGGTTTGCCGGTCGGTGCGTGGACCAGGGCGAGGGGTGGATCAGTGGAATTGTCGCGGGAACGGGATCTGTCCGGCGATGTCGAGACGGCAGCCCGGGCCCTGCTGGGCTGCCTGATCCGGCGCGGCCCGGTGGCGGTCCGGATCGCCGAGGTGGAGGCGTACGACGGTCCGACCGATCCGGCAGCCCATACCCACAACGGAAAGACCGACCGCAACTGGGTGATGTTCGGCCCGGCCGGACACCTGTACGTCTACTTCAGCTACGGCATGCATCACGCCGCCAACGTGTCGGCCGGGCCGGTCGGCCGCGGTAGCGGTGTGTTGTTGAGGTCCGGCGAGGTGGTCGACGGCATCGGGATCGCCCGCGATCGTCGGGGCCCGAGGATCAGTGATCGTGATCTTGCTCGTGGCCCGGGCCGGCTGACCCAGGCGCTCGGCATCACCCGACCCGACAACGGCACCGACCTGCTCGCCGCCGGTCCGGAGCCGACCATCACGCTGACCGCCTCGGAGTCTCCGGTGATCAAGATCAACACCGGCCCTCGGGTAGGGATCACCAAGGCGGTAGACAAACCCTGGCGGTTCTGGATCGCCGACGACCCGTACGTCTCCGACTATCGGCCCGGAGTGATCAGAGCTCGGTCAGCGAAGACATCAGCGTCGGAATGAATTCCGCCACCGTCGGATGGATCGGCAGCGCATCGCGCAGTTGCGGGTAGCGCACCCCGGCCTGCATCGCCAGTCCGAGCTGCTGGACAAGATCATCTCCGTGCATCCCGAAGAAGGTGGCGCCGAGCACCTCCTCGGTGTCGCCGTCCACCAACACCCGCATCAACCCGATCGTCTCGCTGTCCAACACCGCGCGACTGACACTCGACATCGGCACCTCGGCCTGCAGCACCCGCCGCCCCGACGACCTGGCCTCGGCTTGCGTCATCCCGACCCTGCCCAGCGGCGGGTCGGTGAACATCGCGTACGCGGTGATCCGGCCGTCGACCGTACGCTCCGGATCGAGCAGGATCTGGCTGTCCTGGTAGGCGGTGTGGGTGAAAGCGCCGTGTCCGTTGATGTCCCCGAGCGCCCAGACGCCGGGCACCGAGGTGGCGAACCGGGAGTCGATGGCGATGAAACCCCGGTCGTCGATCTCGAGCCCGTGGTCCTCGCCGAGCAGATCGATGTTGGGCCGTCGACCGGCCGCGATCAACAGCTGGCTGCCGGTCACGATGCTGCCGTCGTCGCAGCTGACCGAGATCCGATCGCCGTCCCGGGCGACCTTCTCGGCCCGGGCCTCGACGACCCGTACGCCTTCGCCGGTCAGCAGGTCCTTGATCGCCGACGACACGTCCGGATCCTCGCGCGGCGCGATCGAACCGATGATCGTCACCCGGGAGCCGAACCGGCCGAACATCTGGCCGAACTCGCAGCCGATGTAGCTGCCGCCGATCACGATCAACTCGGCGGGGAGTTCGGTCAGTTGCAGCAACTCCACCTCGGTCAGATGGTCGACCTCGTCGAGACCGGGGATCGGCGGAACCGCCGCCCGCGCGCCGAGATCGAGATACACCTCCGGGGTGCTGAGTTCCCGGTCGCCGGCGATGACCCGATGATCACCGGTGGTGGAGCTGATCAGTCGCGCGGTCTGATGGATCACTTCCAGGCTCGGTAACGAGTCCAGCCAGTCCGACAGCCCGGACCGCATCGAGTCGATCATGGTATGCATCCGCTGCATGACGGCCGGGAAGTCGACCCGCACCTCACCGGTCCGGACGCCGAAGTCGGCCGCTCGGCGGGCGCTGTGCGCGGCCACCGCGCTGGCCCGCAATGCCTTGGTCGGACGGCAGCCATGATTGAGGCAGGTGCCGCCGACCTGTTCGTACTCGATGAGGGCGACCTTCCGGCCGTTGCCGGCGAGTTCCCCCGCCACACCCGGCCCGGCCTGGCCGGCGCCGATCACGATCGCGTCGAAGCGTTCCATGCGGTCACTCTAATGTCGTGAGTCGCAGCAACGGGCGGGAAGCGCTGTCCCGACATCACCGGTCACAAGAACCACTTGAGTTGCACGCGGGTGAGCGTTGACCACGATCCAGCAGGAATGTCAATGAGTTCCATCGGCGGATGTGAATAGTTCTTTGTCCGGTGTCAGTACCCGGACGTAACCTGAAAGTGTGCTCGGCCCCGTGATTGCTGGATTAGGCCTGCTGGCCTTGGGGACCGTGATCGGCCTGACGTTGTTGATCATGGTCCGATTCGGCATAGCCGCTCGGCGGTTGGACCGGGCGATCAGTGAGCTCACCGGCGGACGCCTTCGACACCCGGTCGAGCAACGGCTGGAGCACCGTCGCAACATCAAGGCCCTGAAAAATCAGTGTGGGATCCCGATCGAGCGACTCAGCTTCGACCTGCGACGGCTGCGCGAATTGATCGCGCACAGCCACGGTTCGGCGACCCAGCAGTCCGCGCTGCGACAGGCCTACGACGGCGTCCTGATGGACACCTGCAGGATGCTCGACGTGCCGCACGAGCTCGATCGTCCGACCGCCGGCCTGGAACGCGACATCGAACGGGTCCGGGTCGAGGCAGTGCTGGAGTCCCGCGGCATCGTGCTGAGCCGAGGTCATCGCCGGGATCAGAACGCGGACCACTGACCCCGGGACACCGGCGTAGTGCATCGTCCGCGATCCCTGCTGGTGAAGGAATAGAAGTCGTAACGGCCGTGTTACGATTGGTGAGCCTTTCGACAGTGAGGTCCCTAGGTCTCACCCATCACCATCAGGCACCGATCCCCAGCCAGGAACGACGTTCGCGTCCGCCGGTGCCGACGTCGAAAGAAAGCAGGAACCCGCATGTCCCGCCTCGGTAAGGCCATCCGCCGCCGTGAGGTCGCTCGTAGCCGCCGCGCTCTTGATCGCGCGATCGCTAATGCCCCCACTCCCGCAATGCGTGACGAGTTGATCATCGTCGCCCAGCGCGACGGACTGTTCCGCTCGGTCCGCTGACCGGCGGCTCTCGCAAACCCAAGGCTCCTGCACTTCGGTGTGGGAGCCTTTTGCTGCCCCCAGCAGCCGTGGATCCCTTTGTAGGCGAGGATGCAGTGATGATGACCGACCGGGACGTCGATGAGGTGCTGCGTCGCGCCCATGACGAGGAATGGGCCCGTGTAGTGGCGGCCCTGGCCGGCCGCTTCGGCGATCTCGACCTCGCCGAGGAAGCCGCGTCCGAGGCCTTCGTCACCGCGGTGGAGCGGTGGCCGACGGACGGCGTACCGGCCAATCCCGGCGGCTGGCTGACCACCACCGCGACCCGCAAGGCGATCGATCGGATCCGGCGCGAGGGTCAGCGCCACGCCAAGCATCAGGCGGCGTTGTTGTTGTCCGACGACTCGCCTGCCGAGCCGACCGGGCCGGTCCGGGACGACCGTCTCCGGCTGGTCTTCACCTGCTGCCATCCGGCGTTGACGATGGAGGCTCGGATCGCGCTCACCCTGCGACTGCTCGGTGGTCTCACCGTCTCCCAGATCGCCCGGGCCTTCCTGGTCAGCGAGACCGCGATGGCGCAACGGATCACCCGGGCCAAGGCCAAGATCAAGTCCGCGGGTATCCCGTACCGGATGCCGTCGGCCGACGACATCGATCGACGTCGGTCCGGCGTGCTGGCCGTGATCTATCTCGTCTTCAACGAGGGCTACCTGGCCGCCGACGGGGACGATCCGCTGCGGGTCGATCTGAGTGACGAGGCGATCCGGCTGGGACGGCTGCTGCATCAGCTGCTGCCGGCCGATGGCGAGGTGGTGGGGCTGCTGGCGCTGATGCTGCTCACCGATGCTCGGCGACCGGCGCGGCTGTCGCCCAGCGGCGAGTTGGTCACCCTCGACGAACAGGATCGTGCTGCTTGGGACCGGACACTACTGGCCGAAGGGCAGGAGCTGATCCGTGGCAGGGCCGAAGCCTTCGCCGCCGGAGCGGCTCCCGGACGCTACCAGGTGTTGGCCGCGATCAACGTCGTGCACACGACTGCGGCATCGACCCGGGACACCGACTGGTCACGGATCGTCGCGCTCTACGACCAACTGCTCCGACTCGAACCGTCACCGATCGTGCGGCTGAACAGGGCGGTCGCGATCGCCGAGGTCGACGGCCCGTCGCCGGCGCTGGCCGAGGTCGATCGACTCACCGAACCGTTGGCCGGCTACCACGCCTTTCATGTCGCGCGGGCCGATCTGCTGCGACGACTCGGACGGATCGCCGATGCGCGGGTCGCCTACGATCGCGCCGTCGAGCTCGCCGGCAACTCTGCCGAGCGGGACCATCTCATCCGGCGACGCGACCAGCTCGGCGCACCGGGCCCGTCGAGCTGAGCAGTCACCTCTCGTCAGGGAGTGAACATCGGGCGGAAGAGGGCGATCAGCGACGGCAGCAGCACCGCCGTACCGAGGGCGAGCCCGGCGAGATTGCAGAGTAGGAACAGTACGGCCCAGAGCCCACCGGGCACCCTGGTCAGGCGAGCGAGTTGATCAACATCGGAGCCGCGGTCGCGTCGCTGACGGCGCATCGCGATCAGTTCGATCACCGGCTTCGGCGCGGCGATCAGCAGCAGCCAGGTGATCAGATAGGCCACCGCCGACTGCCAGGCCGGCGCCAGGAGCCAACTGATCGCGAACACCAGACCACCGGCGACCACCAGGACCAGGACACCGTAGGCGTTCCTGATCATCAGCAGCATCAGGGACAGCAGCAACACCAACAGCCAGAGCAGGCCGACGCTGTGTCCGGCGGCGAGCAGCGCGGCGGCGCCGAGACCGGCGGCGGCGGGACCGAGGTAGCCGGCGGCGAGCATGATCACCATGCCCGGACCGCGAGTCTTTCCCCGGGACACGGTCAGACCCGAGGTGTCGCTGTTCAACCGGATACCGGAGAGCCGACGACCGGCCAGCAGCGCCGCCAGCGCGTGGGCGCCCTCGTGGGTGATGGTGACCAGCAGGCGAGTGATCAGCCAGCTGCGGCGATACAGCACCAGGACCAGTCCGAGGATCGCGATCGCCCCGACGACCTCCGGGGTCGGTGGCGGCTGCACGGCCGTCGCGCGCCGCCAGATCTCGGTGATGACCTCCACGCAGCAACCCTGCCTGATCGGGTCAAGTCCGACCCGATCAGGTCAGTGGCCCTTGGACGGGTCGACCTGCTGGGTCTGCTGACGATGCACGGCGCTGAGCAACTCCAGGACGTGTCCGGCGGGGAAGACGGTCCCGAGCAGCATCGTGCGCGGGACGGCTGTCTCGTCGGGAGCGACGAGCCGGGGCAGCCGACGGCGATATCGGAGTGCTGCGGCGGCGATCGATGCGTCCTGGGTGAGCCGATAGCCGCAGAAGCGTGGACCGTGAAGCGGCCAGCGACCGCCGATCTCACGGGAGAAGAAGTCCGCGATGTCGGTCCAGGGGATCCGGCCGACCTGCTGCCAGCGCCGGTGCTGCCAGACCTCCTCGGTGAAATCCTCGGGCCCCAACAACAGCCGTCGTCGCCGCAGCAGAGCACGAATGCCGACCGGCAGCCCCCACGCTCCGAAGAACAGCACGGCCAGAGTGCCACCGATGAAGGGCCTGGACAGCAGTGCCAGCACCGGGCCGACCCGCGGGATCGAGGTGAGTGCGATGGTGATCATCGTGACACCGATCGCGGTGAAGGCCGCGCAACCGATCACGGCACACCCGACCCGCGCCCGACGACCGGTCACGACGACGGTGCCACCGGCTCGGATGGTCCGCAACTGCTCGGTGAGGTCGGAGTTGCGCATCGGGGCAACGATAGAGCAGCCGGGTGTCTCGCCGGCGGACGATCGGCCCCCGTGGAGGTCCGACATCGGTGGTCAGTAATGTGCCGAACGAGGGGTGGGAAGGTATCGACCCACAACTCCGTTGACCCCAGAACAACACGCATCAGCCCGTTACCCGACTCAACAAGGGCGGTAGTCATGACATCTCCGGTCGATCCCACCGGCACCCCGGCCTGGGCGAAGCTCACCGAGTTGCAGCAGAATCTCGAGCCGGACCTCCGCAGCTGGTTCGCCGAGGATCCGGAGCGCGCGAAGAGCTACACCTTCACCGCAGCGGACCTGTTCGTCGATCTGTCCAAGAACCTGATCACCGAAGAGATCAAGCAGGCGTTGCTCGACCTCGCCGAGCAGGTCGGGCTGACCCAGCGGGTCGAGCAGATGTTCGGTGGCCAACACATCAACGTCACCGAGGATCGCGCGGTCCTGCACACCGCGCTGCGGGCACCGCAGGACGCGACGGTCGAGGTGGACGGTGAGAACGTCGTCCCCGAGGTGCACGAGGTGTTGCAGCGGGTCTATGCCTTTGCCGAGAAGGTCCGCAGCGGAGAGTGGACCGGGGTCACCGGCAAGCCGATCGCGACCGTGGTCAACATCGGGATCGGTGGATCTGATCTTGGTCCGGTGATGGCGTACGAGGCCTTGCTGCCGTACAAACAGGACGGCCTGGAGGCGCGCTTCATCTCCAACATCGATCCGACCGACAATTACCTGAAGACTCATGATCTTGATCCGGAGACGACGCTGTTCATCGTCAGCTCCAAGACGTTCGGGACGCTGGAGACGCTGACCAACGCACGGCTGGCCCGGACCTGGCTGCTGGACGGGCTGACCGCCTCCGGAGCCATCTCCGGTGACGACGACTCCCGCAAGGAGGCCGTCGCCAAGCACTTCGTCGCCGTCTCGACCGCGCTGGACAAGGTGGCCGACTTCGGCATCGACCCGGCCAACGCGTTCGGCTTCTGGGACTGGGTCGGCGGCCGCTACTCCGTCGATTCAGCGATCGGCACCTCGCTGGTGGTGGCGATCGGCCCGGAGAACTTCGCCGACTTCCTGGCCGGCTTCCATGCCATCGACGAGCACTTCCGCCGCACGCCGCTGGAACAGAACGTGCCGGCCCTGATCGGTCTGCTGAACGTCTGGTACAGCAACTTCTTCGGCGCCGAGACCCACGCCGTGCTGCCGTACGCGCAGTATCTGCATCGCTTCCCGGCCTACCTGCAGCAGTTGACGATGGAGTCCAACGGCAAGGGCGTCCGCTACGACGGGACGCCGGTCACCACCTCGACCGGTGAAGTGTTCTGGGGTGAGCCGGGCACCAACGGTCAGCACGCCTTCTACCAGCTGATCCATCAGGGCACTCGGCTGATCCCGGCCGACTTCATCGGCATCGCCAACCCGTCCCACCCCTTGCAGGACGGCGATACCGACGTGCACGAGGTGTTCCTGGCCAACTTCTTCGCCCAGACCAGGGCGCTGGCCTTCGGCAAGACCGCCGACGAAGTGCGTGCCGAGGGGACCGCGGAGGCGATCGTGCCGGCCCGGGTCTTCACCGGCAATCGGCCGACGAATTCGATCATGGCGCCGGCACTGACCCCGTCGGTGCTCGGCCAGCTGATCGCGCTGTACGAGCACATCACCTTCACCGAGGGTGCGGTCTGGGGCATCGACAGCTTCGACCAGTGGGGTGTCGAGCTGGGCAAGAAGCTCGCCCTCGAGGTGACCCCGGCTGTCGAGGGGGACGCCGAAGCCCTGGCCCAACAGGATTCCTCGACCCAGTCGTTGATCAACTACTACCGGTCACAGCGCCAGTAGTGGGCGTCGTCGCGGCGAGCCCGTCTCACCCAGTGAGCGGCCCGCTGCGGCGCCGTTCGGCGATCTACGGTGAACGATGTGTTGACCGGCCTGATCGCATTGCTGATCGCCTCGGCCGTCGCCGTGGCTGTGGTGATCTATCGGCGCCGGGTGGACGGTCGGTTCCGGCGCGCTCCCGAGCGGGTCGCCGAGCGGCCGCGACCGTCGAGCGATGACCGCCTGAGCGGGGCGGAGCTGGGCGACCGGCTCGGGCCGGAGGCCACCGTCGTCCAGTTCTCCAGCTCGTTCTGCGCGCCCTGCCGGGTGGCCGAGCGGGTGATCCGGGACGCCGTCGGAGGGATGGCCGGCGTGCGGTACGTCGACCTCGACGCCGAGCGGCACCTCGATCTGGCCCGTCGCTTCAAGATCCTGCGCACCCCGACCGTGTTGGTGGCCGACGCCGACGGCCGGATCATCGCTCGCACCTCCGGGGTGCCGACCAAGCAGTCTCTCCTGGCGGTCATCCCCAGCCTCGATTCCCGATAGACGTACTAGGGTTCTGATCATCATGGAACAAACCGAAGGCAGCAGTACGCAGGCGCCGCCGGCGTCCCCGGCGGGCTGGATCGACCCGCGCGGCCAGCGGCTGGCCGCCGCGATCACCTCGGTCGTGCTCGCCGTCGCCCTGGTGCTGCAGAACCCGTGGGTGCTGCTGTTCCAGGTTGTCGTCTTCGCCATCACGGTGCTGGTCGGCCCGGCCCGCGGACCGTACGGGCTGCTCTACCGGCGGCTGGTCCGGCCGCGGATCTCCGCCCCGGAGGAGTTGGAGGATCCGCGGCCGCCGCGTTTCGCCCAGGCCGTCGGACTGGTGTTCGCCGTCGTCGGTTTCGTCGGCTTCACCGCAGACCTCGGGCTGGTCGGGCCGATCGCCACCGCCTGCGCCTTCCTGGCCGCGATGCTCAACGCGGTAATCGGCTTCTGCCTCGGCTGTGAGCTCTATCTGCTCGGTCGCCGACTGCTGCCGTCGCGTGCCTGACCGGCGGTTCGGTCAGCGCTCCTCGGTCCCGTCCTGATCCGACCCCTGCTCGTCCTGCTCGGGATCGTCCAGCTCCGGCCCCTCGGCCCGGAGCTTGTCGACCTCGGCCATCGCCGAACGCAGATCGGTGAGCCACGTCTCGGTGTGCTGACCGACCAGCTTGACCGCCCAGGACAGCGCCTCTGAACGGGACCGGGCGACGCCGGCGTCGACCAGCGTGTCCAGCACCCGGCGTTCCGGCTGGCGGAGCCTGGTCATCACCGGCACCGAGACGTTGGTGAACAACTCCTCGGCGTCTCCGGCGCGAGCGGCCCAGGAAACCTTCCGCCGATAGCGGCTCTGGGCCTCATCGGCGATCTCCATCCGGGTTTCCCGGCTGTCGCTGCGGAACCGGCTGATCCGACCTTCGGCCTCGGCGCCGGTCAAGGCGTCGCTGTCGGCCAGTGTCCCGGTGACGATGATCTCTTCGCGGTCGACGGTCACTGTGACGTGGGAGAACCAGTCCTGCGGCAGTCGGCCGGTGAACCAGGACTCGGCGTCGTCGACCGACGGCAGGTCACCCTGTTGCCAGCCACCGGGCCGCCCGAAGCCTCCCGGGCCGCGCCGACCACCCCGGCCGCCTCCCGGACCGCGCCCGCCGCCCGGACCGCGTCCACGACCACCGCGGCCGCGACTGCCCGGACCCCACGGCACATTCGCCGGGTCGGACAGCCACTCCCGTACGGCGTCGGGAAGGTTGCCGGGCTCCGACAGCCATGCTCGGAGCGCCTCGGGACCGTCGAACGGGCCGTGCGGATGTCCGCCGTGCTCGTCGTCGGAGCCGTGGTGCCGGCCGCGACCTCCGCCATGCCCTTCCGGTCCGCGGGCCGCGCCCGGTCCGCGCCGGCCGCCCGGTCCGAATCCACCCGGTCCGAATCCACCGGGTCCGAATGCGCCGGGCCCGAATCCCCCTGGGAAATCTGTGTTCCTCATCATGTCCGTCCTCTCTCCGTGTGACACGACAATTACATGATTACACGATTACAGAGGTCGTCAAGGGTGTCGACCGGGAGGACCGGTGGAGTCGGGGTTGATTCGGGGTCAGGCGGTCATCGCCCGCGACACCGCGAGCGCGCGGCGGACGGCATCGGTCGGGTTCTCCAGCACCGGGCGTCGTTCGGTGCTGAGGTCGGACAACGTCTTCAGGCAGGCGAGTTGGTCGCGCAGCACGCCCTTGGTCCAGGCGAAGCGGCGATCGCGAACCGAGTCGTCACCCACGCCGGCGGCGTCCAGGCCGACCGCCCGGGCGGTGCCGACCGCGCGTGGCAGGTGGTAGCTCTGGGTGATAACAGTGATCTTGGTGGCCCCGAACACATCGCGAGCTCGGACGCTGGAGTCGTAGGTGTCGTAGCCGTGCCGATCGACGACGATCAGATCCGCGGGAACGCCCTGATCGACCAGATAACGCCGCATCGCCTCGGTCTCGTCGAAGTCCGGCGCGGCATGATCGCCGGAGACCAGCAGCATCCCGACCTTGCCCTGAGCGAGCAGGAACCGTCCGAGGTCCAGCCGGGCTCGCAGGAACGACGACGGTGTGCCGTCGGCGTACACCTGGGCGCCGAGCACCAGACCGACCGGCGCATACGGCACATCGGTGACACCGAAGAGATGTCCCCGCGCGATCGACCGGACGTAGCCGGACGCGACAGCCACCGCGGTGACCCCAACACCGGTCGCCAGCGCAGCTGACCGTCCGACCCGGGGGAGGTAGCCGGAGAACGTACGCCTGGCGTGGTCCCGGTGTCGAGGCATGCCTCCATGGTAGGTGCCGTCCGGTGACGGCAGTCCTATCATCGACACTGGATCCAACAGTCCTTTCAGGTGACCGGAAGGGGACCGCGGTGCCCGAAGGTGACATCGTCTGGCTGACCTGTCGCCGGCTGCACCTGGCGCTCGCCGGCCGCGCGCTCACCCGGTCGGAGTTCCGGACGCCGGCGCTGGCGACGACCGACCTCACCGGCGCCGCGGTGCTGGCCGTCGTTCCGCGTGGCAAACACCTCCTGATCCGACTGTCCGGCGGGTACACCGTGCACAACCATCTGCGGATGGACGGCGCCTGGCGGATCTATCGCGAGGGCCGCCGTTGGGCAGGCCCGAGCCACGAGATCCGGGCCGTCCTCGGCGTTGCCGGCGCGACCGCCGTCGGCTATCGGCTACCGGTCCTGGAGATGATCAGGACCGACCAGGAGAGTGCCGTCCTCGGACATCTCGGACCGGACCTGCTCGGCGCGGACTGGGACATCGGCGAGGCGGTCCGACGGCTCCGGACGCAGTCGGCGCGAAGCGTCGGAGAGGCGCTGCTCGATCAGCGCAACCTGGCCGGCATCGGCACCATCTATCGTGCCGAAGTCCTTTTCCTGCAAGGGATCCATCCCCGGATGCCGGTCGACCGGGTCGGCGACCTGGAGCGACTCTGCGAACGTGCACACCAGCTGATGATGAGCAATCGCGGCAGCTTCGACCAGAGCACGACCGGAGACCGCCGCCCCGGTCGGACGCACTGGGTCTACGGCCGTGCTGGTCGCCCCTGCCGACGCTGCGGCACGCCGATCAGGAGCGAGGAGTTCGGTCCCGACAACCAGGAACGGCTGAGCTACTGGTGCCCGCACTGCCAGCCGGCCGAACAGCACACCCCGGGCACTGAGCTTGTCGAAGGACGGTGATCAAGCGGACAGCGGCTGATACGGCCGATCCGCCAACTCCGCGCCGTAGGAGGTGTCGACCTCGACCCGACCGTCGACGACGCGGCAGTCGAAGATGTCCAGATGCAGATCGGGATCGGAGAAGCAGTCGCCGGTCAGCAGGCTGTAACTCTCCTTGTGCAGCGGCGAAGCGATCGTCGGGCAGCCCCCGCGGGAGCCGACGATACCTCGGCTGATCACCGCGGCGCCGGTCCGCGGATCGAGGTTGGCGGTGATCACCACCCGGTCGTCCCAGAGCCGGAAAACCGCCAACTGGATCCCGTCGACCAGAGCGGCCTCACCCCACTCCGGCTCCAGATCGGCGAAGCGACACAGGTCGACCCAGCGCGCGGTCTTGTTGATCATGAACAGGTCGGTTGCGGTCATGCCATTACCACCTTCGCTCGGTTGTTCAGGAGTTCGCAGATGCGGTCCTTGCAGGTGCCGCAACCGGTGCCGGCGCGGGTGGCCCGACCGATCGCGGCGATGTCGTCGTGTCCCTCGTCGACAGCGGCACCGATCTGTCCGGCGGTGACACCGTTGCAGCGACAGATCGTCACCTCCGGGCCGGCAGGATCGGCGACGGTCGCGTGGTCCGGGCCGTCATGCCGGAGCAGGGCGGAGCGGTCGCCGGGTAGTTCGGCCCGGCGTTCGTAGAGCAGAGTCAACTCGGCAGCCGTTCGCGGCATCCCGACGCAGATCAGCCCTTCCAGGGCACCGTCGCGCGTGATCATCTTCGCGTAGCGACCGTGCTCGGGGTCGCTCCATTGAGCCACCCCGGGAGTGCTCGCATCGTCGTCCAGCAGCGCGTCCAGCGGATCGCTGTCGATCCGGCCGGCGGAGACGATCGACAGACCCGGCGCCTTGACGATCATCACCGGTGCGTTGCCGGAACCGGCATCCAGCGGCGCGGTCGGCTTGTCGGCCATCAAGCGGCGGGCCAGCCACTCGGCCTGCGCCCAGCCGGGGCCGATCAGTCCGCTCGGCCCGGTGTACGGTGCACATCGATCGCAGGACGGGTCGGCGCAGCGGATCCGAGCGCAATCGCCGATGGCGAAGATCGCGTCGTCGGTCGGCGACCGGAGTTCATGATCGACGACGATGCCGTTGTCGACCGACAGTCCGATCCGTTCGGCCAGTGTCGTCCGCGGTGCAGCGCCGCAGCACAGCAGCAGCGCGTCGCCGGCCACCTGGCGGCCGTCGGCCAGCGCGAGGGCGGCGAATCTGCCCGATTCCAGTCGTACGTCGGCCGCTTGCGCGTCGGCGATCACGGTGACCTGGCGACGTCGCAGATGCCGTGCGACGAGGCCGGCGGCGATGCCGTCCAGATTGCGTTCCATCGGGACCCGCCCGGTGTGCACCATGAACACCGCGGCACCCTCCTCGGCTGCGGTCAGGGCCAGCTCCATCCCCAACACACCGCCGCCCAGCACGACCAGCCGTCGGCCTGGCCCGGTCATCGAGCGCAGCCGCGACGCATCGGCAAGGTCGCGGAGCACCGCGACGCCGTCGGGCAGCACCGGGTCGGTCCCGCCGGGTTGGACGCGCAACCCGTTCAGCCGCGGGGCCCGGGCCGCGGCACCGGTGGCGAAGACCAGCTGATCGTAGGCGTACTGATCGCCGTCGCCGAGGGTGACGTACCGGCGTCCGCGGTCGATGTCGATCACCGCCGTACCGAGTCGGACGTCGACACCGTCGGACCTCAGCTCGGCAGGGTCGGACATGATCAACATCTCCGGATCGGTCCGACCGAGAGCCACCTCGCCGATCATGATCCGGTTGTAGGCCGGCTCGCTCTCGGCGCCGATGATCAGGATCTGCAGCCTGCGATCCCGGACGGCCGGACGGAGGTCGTCGATCAGCCGGGCGGCGACCGGCCCGAAGCCGATGATCACCAGCCGACGGGCTCGGCGGTGGCGTACCGCCGCCATCACAGTGCACCGATCGCTGCGACCCGAAAGACCGTCACCCGAGCCGTCTTGAACTCCGGCATCCCGGAGGTCGGGTCGGCGACCGCCGGGGTCAGCCGATTGGCCGTCGAGCGATCGGGATAGTGGAACGGCAGGAAGACCGTGTCCGGTCGGATGCCGGTGGTCAGCTCGGCCCAACAACGGGCCCGGCCGCGAGCGCTGTCGACCAGCACTTCGTCGCCGTCGCCGATGCCCAACCCGGCCGCGGTCGTCGGATGGATCTGCACCAGCGCCCGCGGGGCGCTGGCGTTGAGGGTGTCGACCCGGCGGGTCTGTGCCCCGGACTGGTAGTGCTCCAGCAGCCGACCGGTGATCAACGTCAGCCCGGTCCCGGTGGCGACTGGGTCCACCGGCTCGGTCGGTCTGACCGGTACCAGTTCGGCCCGGCCGTCGGCGGTACCGAACCGTTCGCCGAACAGGCGAGGGGTGCCGGCGTCGACGTACGGCCAATGAGCGGTGGCACCGCTGTCCAGTAGCGGGTAGTCGATCCCGGAGTAGTCGGCGACCCCGCCGGCGCTGGCCCGGGCCAGCTCGTCGAACACCTCCGACGGCCGGGTCGGGAAGGGGGACGGGGCACCGAGACGGCGGCTGAGGTCGTGCAGGATCTCCAGCTCGCTCTTGGCCTCGCCCGGCGGTGGGCTGACCGCGCGCCGACGGACCACCCGCCCCTCGAGGGTGGTCATCGTGCCGTCCTCCTCGGCCCACTGCAGGACCGGCAGGATCAGATCGGCGTGCCGGGCGGTCTCGGACAGGAAGAAGTCGCTGACCACCAGGAAGTCGAGATCATCCAGGCGTCGTTCCAGAGCAGTCGAATCCGGCGCCGAGATCACCAGATTGGAGCCGTGCACCATCAGCATCCGGACGCCGTCCGGCCGGCCCAGCCGGTCGAGCAGTTGCACGGCCGGCAGTCCCGGACCCGGCAGCCGATCGGGGTCGATACCCCAGACCGCGGCCACGTGGCGTCGCGCAGCCGGATCGGTGATCTTGCGGTAGCCCGGCAGCTGATCGGACTTCTGGCCGTGTTCGCGGCCGCCCTGACCGTTGCCCTGGCCGGTGAGCGTGCCGTATCCGGAGTCGGGCGACCCGGGCAGTCCGAGCAGCAGCGCCAGATTGATCGCCGCAGTCGCGGTGTCGGTGCCGTTGACGTGTTGCTCGACGCCGCGGCCGGTGAGCAGATAGCAGCCGCCGTTGTCAGCCGCCCAGGCCAGGCGCCGGGCGATCTCGCGGATGGTCGCGGCCGGAACGCCGGTGATCGACTGCACACGTTCCGGCCAGAGGTCGGCGACGCTACGGCGCAGTCCGGCCAGCCCGTTGGCGCGTCGATCAAGGTAGTCGTTGTTGATCAAGCCCTCGGTGAGGACGACATGGGTGATGCCGAGCAGCAGCTCCAGGTCGGTCCCTGGCGCCGGCTGCAGGTGCACGCCGGAGCCGCCGGCGGTCAGCCGGGCGGTGGCCGAGACCCTGGGGTCGACGACGATCAGACCGCCGGCCCGCTGGGCGCCGGTCAGGTGCTGGGTGAACGGCGGCATCGTGTCGGCGACGTTCGACCCGAGCAGCATGATCGTGTTGGCGTCGTCCAGATCGCTGACCGGGAAGGGCAATCCGCGGTCGACGCCGAACGCCCGGTTGGCTGCCGCGGCCGCCGAAGACATGCAGAACCGGCCGTTGTAGTCGACCATCGCCGTCCGCAGTGCGACCCGGGCGAACTTGCCGAGCAGATAGGCCTTCTCGTTGGTCAGCCCACCGCCGCCGAAGACAGCGACCGCGTCGTTGCCGTACCGCTGCTGGGTGCGGCAGATGTTGTCGACGATCACCTGGTAGGCGCGATCCCAGCTGACCGGTCGCGGGATCCCTGCGGCGTCGCGGAGCAGCGGCCGGGTCAGCCGGTCGTTACGGTGCAGCAGCTCCGGCGACGTCCAGCCCTTGCGGCACAGCCCACCACGGTTGGTGGGGAAGTCCCGACCGGCGACGGAGATCTCACCGTCGGCGTCACGGGTCAGGGTCATGGCGCATTGCAGCGCACAGTACGGGCAGTGGGTGTCCACCATGAGCGGTTCGCCGGCGATCGAGCCGGCCGGATCGATCGCCATCTAGACACGCACTCCGTCGAGTCCGGCCGTGCCGCGGACGTAGACCGCGACCGTGATGATCAACATCACCAGGTAGCCGGCGGCGAAGCCGATGAAGGCGGCGGTGTAGCCGCCCGTCGCCTGCTTCGAGGCGCTGAGGATCTGCGGGATGATGAAGCCGCCGTAGGCGCCGATCGCCGCGATCAGTCCGAGCGCGGCCGACGCCTTGCGCTGGTGACTGACTTGGTGATCATCGTCGCCGCTGCGGCCAGCTCGGGCGGCGAAGATCGCCGGGATCATCCGATACGTGGCGCCGTTGCCGATACCGGTGGCGATGAAGATGAACAGGAAGCAGGACAGGAAGATCGCGAAGTTCGCCAGCGGCAGCACCAGCACCACCGCGACCGCGCCGACGGCCATCGCCACGAATGCCCCGGCGGTGATCCGGGACCCACCGAAACGGTCGGCGAGCCGGCCACCGTACGGGCGGGCGAGCGAGCCGACCAGTGCACCGAGGAAGGCCAGCGACAGTGCCGCCGAACCGACGGTGAAGCTGGAGTAGGCGGGGAAGGTGTCGATGATCAACTTCGGGAAGACACCGGCAAACCCGATGAACGAACCGAAGGTGCCGACGTAGAGCAGCGCCATCAGCCACAGGTGCGGTTCCTTGATCGCCGCCAGCGATCCGGCGAAATCGCTTCGCGCGGTGGTCAGATTGTTCATGAACCGCCAGGCGCCGAAGGCGGCCAGCAGGATCAACGGGATCCACAGCCAGCCGGCGATCGGCAGATTGAGCCCGACACCGGCGGTGACCGACACCGCGATCGGCACCACGAACTGCGCGACCGACGCGCCCAGGTTGCCGCCGGCGGCGTTCAGACCGAGCGCCCAGCCCTTCTCCCGGGCCGGGTAGAAGAACGTGATGTTGGCCATCGAACTGGCGAAGTTGCCACCACCGAATCCGGCGAACCCGGCGATCACCAGCAGCACCGGGAACGGAGTCTGCGGATTGCCGACGCACACCGCCAGCCCGGTGGTCGGGATCAGCAGCAGCAGGGCGGAGACGATCGTCCAGTTGCGGCCACCGAACCGGCCCACCATGAAGGTGTAGGGGAATCGCATCGTGGCGCCGACCAGGCTGGGCAAGGAGATCAACCAGAACGTCTCGGCCGTGCTCAACGTGAAGCCCGCCTTCGGCAGCATCACCACCACGATGCTCCACAGCTGCCAGACCACGAAGCCGAGGAACTCGGTGAAGATCGACCAACCCAGGTTGCGTTGGGCGATCCGCCGGCCGGTCTGCTCCCAGAATGTCGCGTCTTCCGGCCGCCAGTCGTCGATCCACCGTCCGCGGGGCCTGGACGGCCGGGTGGTCGTCGAGCTGCGTTGATTCCCCGATGCGTGGGGGGCGTCTTCTCGAGTGAGGCTCATCGTCGGCGCTCCGATCAAGATCGGCAATGCTGGAAGAGGGCGTACTGCTCGGGGGCTGGCGACGCTGACGGCGACCCTGGGCGATGACGCTACGGGCGCGGTCTTCGGGCCGCGTGACGTCGGCGTAACAAGACCGTTCCGGCCGGCTCACCGCATCGGCGACCTCCGGTGAGGTCGGTGCAACAACGCCGTTACGCCGGTGAATCGGACGGGAAACGACGGCCACTTACGGTCAGGATCCGGGCGGTGATCAGCCATCCGCCTTCTGACAGCTCACCGATGCCGGAGGAAACATGGCCGCACAGCTTGATGATCAAGACCGCCGCACGCCCTTGACCGGCGCCGGCAGGACGATCATTGTCGGCGGCGGCCCGGCCGCATTCCGGCTGGTCGAGGCGCTCAGCAGTCGGGGCCTGGCCGGGCGGACCGTGACTGTGATCGGCGAGGAGCCGGTGCCGCCGTACGACCGGGTCAACCTGGCGCAGCGCTGGCAGCCCGACAGCGACCTGCAGCTCGGAGCGCCCGAGCTGTGGCAGGCCGACGGTGTCGAGCTCCGATCAGCCGAACGGGTGACGTCGATCGACCCCGATCGCCGGTCGGTCACCACCGAGAGCGGCGAGACGCTCGGCTACGACGACCTGGTGCTGGCTACCGGGTCGTCGGCCTGGGTGCCGCCGGTGCCCGGATCAGACCTCGACGGTGTCCACATCTATCGCACGATCGCCGACGTCGATCGAATGCGCAACCATCTGGATTCCCTTGCTGGCAAGGAAAAACCGGAAGCGTTGATCATCGGCGGTGGCCTCCTCGGGCTGGAGGCGGCCGGTGGTCTGGTCAAGCAGGGCCTCGGAGTCCGGGTGGTGCAGTCGGCGCCGTGGCTGATGCCGAGCCAGCTCGACGAGGGCGGCGGTCAGGCGCTCGGCCGGTTGATCAATCGCCTCGGCGTGCCGGTGCACGGCGATGTCCGACCGGAGCTGATCGAGCGATCCGAGACCGGTGGTTTCGTGATCACCCTGAGTGACGGCCTCCGGCTGTCGGCGGATCTGGTGATCTTCGCCGTGGGGATCCGGCCTCGCGACGAGCTGGCACGTGCGGCGGGGTTGGAGATCGGCCCGCGGGGCGGCGTCGCCGTCGATCGGGCATGTCGGACCAGCGACCGCCGGATCTGGGCGATCGGTGAGGTCGCCAGCCTGCCCGACCGGGGCTGCGTCGGTCTGGTCGCACCGGCGAACACCATGGCCGAGGTGGTGGCGGATCGGCTGCTCGGCGGGGAGGCGACCTTCCCCGGCGTCGACGACTCAACCAAGCTCAAGCTGTCCGGCATCGACGTCGCCGTCTTCGGCGACGCGCTCAGCAGCACCCCGGACTGCCTCGACGTGGTCTATGCCGACCCGGCCCGCGGGGTCTACCAGAAGCTGGTGATGAGCGACGACGGCCGGACGCTGCTCGGCGGCATCCTGGTCGGCGACGCGGCGGCGTACGCGTCGTTGCGGCCGATGGTCGGCCGCGAGCTCGGTAGCGAACCGGCGAGCTTCCTGGCGGCCGCGGGTGCCGAACTGCCCGGCGCGACAGCCCTCCCTGACGACGCACAGGTCTGCTCCTGCAACGCCGTCGATGCCGGCACGATCAAGGCAGCGGTACATGAGCAGGGCTGCACAGACCTGGCCGGCGTGAAGAGCTGCACCCGCGCCGGCACCCAGTGCGGCTCCTGTGTCGGGCTGGTCCAGAAGCTGATGAACGCCCAGCTGGCCGCCGCCGGCGTCGAGATCGGTAAGGCGGTCTGCGAACACTTCGCGATGTCTCGCTCCGAGCTCTTCGAGGCGGTCCGGATTGCCGGGCTGTCCTCGTTCACCGCGATCGTCGACCGGTTCGGTAGCCGCAGCGACGACAAGCCGATCAACCGTGGCTGCGACATCTGCAAGCCGATGGTGGCGTCGATCCTCGCCTCCCAGCGCGGTGACTACGTGCTGGCCGACGGCCGCGGAACGCTGCAGGACACCAACGACCGGGCACTGGCCAACATGCAGCGGGACGGCACCTACTCGGTGGTGCCACGGATCCCCGGCGGTGAGATCACACCGGCCAAACTGAAGGTGATCGCCGAGGTCGCCGAGGACTTCGGCCTCTACACCAAGATCACCGGAGGTCAGCGGATCGACCTGTTCGGCGCCCGGCTCGATCAACTGCCCGACATCTGGCAGCGACTCGTCGAGGCCGGCATGGAGTCCGGACACGCCTACGGCAAGGCGGTTCGGACGGTGAAATCCTGTGTCGGCAGCACCTGGTGTCGCTACGGCGTGCAGGACTCGGTCGGGATGGCCGTCGAGTTGGAGCTGCGATATCGCGGGCTGAGGTCCCCACACAAGATCAAGTTGGGCGTCTCCGGCTGCGCCCGGGAATGTGCGGAGGCGCGCAGCAAGGACGTCGGCGTGATTGCCACCGACAAGGGATGGAACCTCTATGTCGGCGGCAACGGCGGCTTCACCCCGCGGCACGCCGAACTGCTGGTCGGCGACCTCTCCGACGAGATGTTGATCAAGGTGATCGACCGGTTCGTGATGTACTACGTCCGGACCGCGGACCGACTGCAGCGCACCGCGGCCTGGATCGCCGACCTGGACGGTGGGCTTGATCATCTGCGCGACGTGGTGCTGAACGATGCTCTGGGCATCTGCGCCGATCTGGAGGCCGCGATGGCCGACCATGTCGACAACTACGCCGACGAATGGGCCGTCACGCTGTCCGATCCGGAGAAGCTGCGACGATTCCGCGGATTCGTCAACGCGCCGGCCGGTGCCGATGCCTCGCTGACCCGGGTGAACGAACGCGGACAGTGGCGGCCACCATTGGCCCACGAGCAGTCCCGGGCGGTCCCGTACGAGGCGGTGTTGGCGTGTGGGCCGACCATCCCGGTCGGTCGGCCGGGATGATCGTGCGGCCCCACGGCGGGACCGGTGCTCGCTCGGGTTCGAGGGAAGGGAGTACCTTCTGCACCGTGACCGAGCCGATGGATGACAGCCCGCCGGGTGGCGACGCTGCCCGGACCCGGACCGGGGCGACCGGTCCGACGTCGAGCATGCCGGCCAACAAGCCGCTGGCCGGTTTCACCGTCGGCGTGACCGCCGATCGCCGGTCCGACGATCTGATCGCCGCCCTCACCCGCCGTGGGGCTGAGGTGCTGCATGCGCCGACGCTGCGGATCTTGACCCTGGATGAAGATGATCAACTGTTGTCGGCGACCCGGGAGGTGATCGCTGCCGAGCCCGACCTGACCCTGGTCACCACCTCGTACGGTTTCAACGGCTGGCTGGAGGCCGCCGACGCCGCCGGGCTCGGTGCCGCGGTGCACGAGGTGCTGGACCGTTCGACCGTTCTGGTCCGGGGCCCCAAAGCGCGTGGCGCGGTCCGCGCGGCCGGGCTCAGCGAGGCGGGCAGTGGTGTCGAGGAGACCACGGCCAGCCTGGTGGATCTCGCGCTGCAACTCGGCGTTGCCGATCGGACCGTTCTGATCCAACTGCACGGTTATGTCGACCAAGATCAACTGGATCGGCTGACCGCGGCCGGTGCGCGGCTGTTGACCGTCGCTCCTTATCGGTGGTCCGACCCGGTCGACAGCCGCCCGGTCGAGAGGTTGATCGAGGCTGTGCTGACGAGACAGATCGACGCCGTGACCTTCACCAGTGCCCCGGCGGCCGAAGCGCTGTTGCGGGCCGCCGAAAGCACCGGGCAGCGGGACGAACTCGTTGCTGCGTTGGGATCCGACGTGCTCCCGGTCGTGGTCGGCAACGTCACCGCAGCACCTCTGCGTAAGGTCGGCCTGGACCCCGCCCATCCCGACCGGTTCCGGCTCGGTGCCCTGGTGCGTACGGTATGCGACGAGCTGGCCGACCGAGTACTGCGGGCCGACAGTCTGCTCGGACCGGTCGAGTTGCGGGGCCGTTTGCTGCTCGTCGGTTACCGGGCGGTGTCCTTGTCGCCCAGTGGCAGCGCGATCATGGCCGCGCTGATCCGGGCCGACGGCAGCGTGGTGGCCAAAGACCGGCTGCGCGAGGTCCTTCCCGGCGGCGGCGATGATCACGCACTGGAGGTGGCGATCGCTCGGCTGCGCAGCACGCTCGATCTCCCCGGTCTGGTCGCTACCGTCGTGCGGCGGGGCTACCGATTGGGGTGATCGTGATCAGCGGCGCTCGGCGTCGATCAGGTGTCGACTCGAATGCGCGACGAACGGCGTGCCCGCTCGCAGCGACGCGTCGAGCTTGATCAACTGGTCGCGGTAACGCGGCACCGAGAAGTCCGGCACCCACCAGACACATTTGCGCAGGATCCAGACCACCGCACCGATGTCGAAGAACTCCATCCGACACCGTGCGGTCTGCAGGTCCAGCACTGTCAGCCCGGCTGCCTCCGCAGCCTCGGCCTCGCGATCGGGGTCACGCCCCTTGCGGTTCTCCGGTAGCGGACCGAGGAAGTACTCGATCAACTCGAACGCCGACGCCGGCCCGACATGCTGAGCGAAGTAGTGCCCACCGGGCTTCAACACCCGGCGGATCTCCGGCCAGTCCGGTGCGACCGGATGTCGAGCGGACACCAGCGCGAAGGACGCGTCGGCAAACGGCAGCGGTGCGCCCGACTCGGTCTGGACCACCCGTACGCCGCGGGGCTCCAGTCGCTTCCGCGCCCGTGCGGCGTTGGGCGGCCAGGATTCGGTGACCGACATCCGCGACGGCAGCGTGCCGGCCTCGTCGACCACCTCACCGCCCCCGGTGTCCAGATCCAACGCAGAATCCGCCGCTGCCAGCCGCTGCGCGAGCAGCCGCGCGTAACCCCACGGCGGGCGTTCCTCGGTCGCCCGGCCGGCCAGCCAGCCGAAGCCCCAACCGTCGACGTCGGCCGCCTCGGCCTCGGTGATCAACTCCTCGAACGATCTCACCGCAGCATGATCGATCACCGCCGCCGCTCCGTGCGACCCGATTTCGACCCCGAGCGGTGTTCCGGAATGAGCGTGAGCGTGATGGTCGTCGGTGCGGGCAACCTGCAACCGGAGTACGTTCTGGGGGATGAAGTCCGGGATCGTGACGTCGGCGGGGACCATTCAGGACTACGTGGCGATGGCGCGCGCGGCCGAAGCGTACGGCTGGGACGGCGTGTTCGTCTGGGACGACATCTGCATCGGGCCGCAGGAGGTGTTCGATCCGTGGGTGGCGCTGGGCGCGATGTCGGTGCAGACCGAACGGATCACGCTCGGCTCGATGGTCTTCTCGCTTGCTCGGCGCCGGCCCTGGAAGGTCGCCCGGGAGACGTTGACGGTCGACAATCTCTCCGGCGGCCGGCTCGTCGTACCGGTCGGTTTCGGCGGCGACTGGGACGGCGGCTACGCCCGGGTGAACACCGACCGACCGGAACGGAAGCTGCGCAGGGAGAAGCTCGACGAATGCCTGGACATCCTGGCGCTGGCCTGGTCTGGCCAGAGCTTCGACTACAGCGGGAAGCACTACCAGGCAACGGATCTGGTGTTCCGCCCTCGGCCCGTGCAACAGCCCAGGATCCCGATCTGGACGGTCGGCGCATGGCCGCACGAACAGTCGCTCGCCCGGTCGGCCCGCTGGGACGGCATCATCGCCGTCGACATGGCACCGGACGGTGCGCCGATGGAGACCATCGCGGCTCCGCGGGTGGCAGAGATCCGTGCCTGGCTGAGCCGCCGCCGCACGATCGACGACTTCGACATCGTCGTCGAGGGCGTCACCGACGGCGCCGACCCGTCCGCGGTGCACACCCGGCTGGAGCCGTACCGGGAGGCGGGCGCGACCTGGTGGATCGAGAGTCGCTGGGGCGACGAGGTCACCGCGGACTCGCTGCTCGAACGGATCGCCCAGGGCCCGCCGACCGCCGCCGGTCGACGTAGCCGAGATGGGCCGGCAAGATGTCATCGCCCGGCTCGGGGCGTTGGCGACCCTGACGCGATCACCTCGGCGAGCCACGCTGAGTAGGTGTGATCGACCAGCCGCAACCCGCGCAGTTGGGCGGCGGTGAACCATCCGATCGCGTCGTGTTCTTCGAGCGCTGCGTTGACCGGGTCGCCGTCCCATGTGGTGATCAGGAATCCGTGCAGGATCACCTGAGACGGTTGGAAAGGAATCTCGATCGGCCGTGCACGGTGGATCGTGATCGCGAGTTCTTCGCGGCACTCTCGACGGACGGCGTCGTCCGCGGTCTCGCCGGGCTCGATGTGACCTCCGATGAGATCCCAGACGTCCGGATACGCCCGCCGTTGAGGATGACGGTGACCGAGCAGCAGCTTCCCGTCTCGGACAAGGACGGCTGCCGCGACCTCTTCTTCAGTGCGGTGTTGCACGCGTCGACGCTATTGCCGGCTTCTGACGGTCGGTGCTTCGGCGAGGAGCCGCTTGTGGTGAGGCTGGTCGATCGGGCGGGCGCCGATTTCGCATCACCAGTGGCCGCATCCCGGGGCGATCGGGGCGATTGGGCCCAGTGCTGTCACGTTCTTGGCGCTCGGCGCGGTCGATCCTCGGACCGGTCAGGCCTCACCGGTCCCCTCCACCGGCAAATATGGGGTCGCGGCAGGCTACTCGAGCTTGGAGTTGTCGATCCGCGGCCTGAGGACTCGATCCTCGAGTAACGAGGTATCTGCTCGCCGATAGGGCCGTGCCAGTCGCGCCCAAACGTCGATCGTCCGGTCGCAGGAATCCTCCGATCGGTACAGGCAGAAGTCCGGAGATCTGCCCATCGCGGGAACGCCTGGAAGCACAAGTCCAGCCGCCGGCGGCGGATCCTCCGCCGGGCGGCGCGACCCGGTCATTGTGGTCGGGCCTATGGCCGTCGCGTCGGGGACCGCTCGCGTTCGGCTATGTGTTGTGCTCTGGTGGCAGTGCGACGATTTCGAGGCCCGTTACTCCGCGGAGGTCGGCGGCGTTGAAGGTGTAGAGCGGAAGCCCTGCTGCTTTGGCGGTTGCTGCGATCAGTGCGTCGAAGGCGCGCGCTGCTGGCTTGCGCCCGGATCGGCGGATGTCCGCAGCGACCTGGGCGAACGCCCGGGCTGCTTCTACCCCGAAGGGGATCGGCTCTCCATAGTCGGTCTCGGCGCGCTGCACCTGGGAAAGACGAGCAGCGCGCACCTCATCGTCCTGGGCCAGCAGCGGTCCGACGGAAAGCTCCGCGAGCGTGACGGCGGTGATCGCGGAGTCGATCGGTAGGTCGCCGGGCTCGAGTTCGTGCAATCGGAGCACCGCGGATGTGTCGAGCACACCCTTTTCATGACTCACAGGCTCTGGTCCAGCACCGAGTCGATGTCGTGGCGCAGCAGATCGGGGTCCACCTTCGGCGCTCGTCTTGCACGTGCGATGAGCTCCGTCGGTGCAAGGCTGCGCCGAGACACCGGGCGTAGCTCGGCAACCGGCGTGCCGTCCTTCGTGACGGTGAGTGTCTCGCCCCGGACGACGCGGTCGAGAACCTGCCCGCCATGGTTGCGTAGGTCGCGCACGCTAACCTCGTGGTCCCGCCGTGCTGCGGTACTCATGCCCACAAATGTATCACCGGTGATACGCACGAGTGGGTTCCAGATTGCCATGAGCGGTCCTCCACCGAGCGACCGGCGATTCCCTGTGGGTTTGCGCCGCAGCCGATGTCTGCCAGGCGTGCCTGCGGCCCGCAGGGCGTTCCACCACAGTCCCGCGCTGCTGGTGCTTCAGCCGTCCGTCCGCAGGTCGATCGTGGTCCGGCCCAGCAGTCGCGGACGACCGGTGACGCGGGTTCGGGCCGCGGGATACGGGCCGACCATGGTGTCGTCGGTGTACTCGCCGGTGAAGCTGTTGCCCGACGGCGCGGTGGTGAGCAGTCGGGTGCCCGGTCCGATCCGGCCGAGTCCGGCCAGCCAGGCCAACAGGGCCGAGGTGCCGGTGCCGGTCGGACCCTCGCAGATCACTCCACCGGCCATGTAGACGGCAACCGGGCAGGGCGTCTCCGGTGTGGTCGGATCCACCGCAACGGTGGAATCGGCCAACAGACCCAACCGCAGTTCGGCAAGCACACCCAGGTCGGGATGATCGAGGCGTACCTCGGGGCCGATCGTGTCGAGCAGCGCGTCGAACAACCGACGGATCTCCGGTACGGCGGCCGCGGTCGGCCGCAGACCGACGTCGGCGGAATCGACGACGACATAGCAGGTGCCGCTGTAGGCCAGGGTGTAGGCGACGCGTCCCCAGCCGGGCACCTCGGCGATGCGCTGGCCCGGTTCGGCGTAGGCGACCGGTGCCGGATAGCTCACCGACAGTGCTGCGCCCGCGACGTGCACGTCCACCGGGGTGATACCGGCCGGCGTTTCCAGCCGCAGAACGCCGTCGGCCGGATCGATGATCCCGCGGTCGATCAGCGCTGCCACGGTGCACATCGCGTTCGATCCGCTGAAGCCCGGATAGCCCATGGTGCCGGTGATGATCAGGCCGACGTCGGCTTCGGGAGTCAGCGCGGGAACCACCAGGTTGATGCTCTGGGACGGCTCGCCGTACGGCGCCGCAATCAGCGCGCGCCGCAACCCGTCGGCCTCGTCGCGCAGATAACGGGCCTGGTCGGCCACCGATCTGCCCGGTGGCGGGTCGAATCCGGCGACGACCACCCGACCGACATCACCACCGGCCTCGGCATCGACGACGTCAAGGATCGGCATCGGCTCCCTCCCGAAATCGTGCCCGACTCCTGCCCCATGACAGCACGCAGCCCCGGTCCGGAGCGGACCGGGGCTGCGCGAGAAGTACGGGACGTGACGGTGATCAGTTCATCTTGTCCGGGTGGCCACCGGTCCGGTTGTCCTCGTCCAGGGCGTCGATCCGGGCCAGGTCGTCGGCACTCAGCTCGAAGTCGAGAATGTCGAAGTTCTCTTCGATCCGGGACGGGGTGATCGACTTCGGGAAGACGACGTAGCCCTTCTGCAGATGCCAGCGCAGGATCACCTGGGCCGGGCTCTTGCCGGCCGCAGCGGCGATCTCGCCGAGCGTCTCGTTCTTCAGATCGGAGCCGAGGCCGAGCGGGCTCCAGGACTCGATGGTGATGCCGTGCTTGGTGCTGCCGTCCACTGCTGCCTGGTTGGCGAAGGTCGGGTGCACCTCGATCTGGTTGACGGCCGGGATCTTGCCGGTCGCCTCGACGATCTTGTCCAGATGCTCGGGCTGGAAGTTGGAGACGCCGATCGACTTGGTCAGTCCCTGTTCCAGGGCGTCGATCATGCCCTTCCAGGTCTCGACGTAGTCGCCGTTCAGCGGCTGCGGCCAGTGGATCAGGTAGAGGTCGACGTATTCCAGACCGAGCTTTTCCAGGCTGACCTTCAGCTCGGCGACGGCGTCGCTGCGTTCGTGCTTGCCGTTGGCCAGCTTGGTGGTGACCCAGAGGTCGTCGCGGGCGATGCCAGAGGCGGCGATGGCCTTGCCGACGCCTTCCTCGTTCTGGTAGCCCTGCGCCGTGTCGACGTGCCGGTAGCCGACCTCGAGTGCCTTGCTGACGGTCGGGACGATGTCGTCATCGGACACCTGCCAGACCCCGATGCCGAGCTGCGGGATGGCGCGCCCGTCGTTCAGGGTGATGGTGGGGACCTGTGCCATAGAGAACTGACTCCTCGGGTTGATGCTCCGACCCCGTTCCGGCGGGCGGCGCGGGGCGAAGCTGTCGTACAAACGGTTTCCGGGCTCACGGATTTCCGTGCGCCCACGGTAACGGGTGCTGTCCGGGACCTGCTCAGGCGTCTCGTCTGGCGCAAATCCCGGCCCGTGCTGGTTGATCAGCCGACCGGCGACTGGATCTGGGCCGGAGCGACGTCGACCACGGCCGGCCGACGGGATTCGAGGACCCCGGCAAGGACCGCGACGCCGAGTCCGGCGGCGGCCATCGCGGCGCCGACGACGTTGGCGGAGGTGTAGCCCCAGCCTGCGGCGATCGTCCGTCCGGCCAGCCAGGCGGCGAGCGCGTTGCCCAGGTTGAAGGCGCCGATGTTGATCGCCGACGCCAGAGTCGGTGCCAGCTTGGCCTGATCGAGGACCCGCTTCTGCAGCGGCGGCACGGTCGCGAAACCGAGCGCACCGATGACCAGCACCGTCGCCGCGGCCAGCACCTGGGAGTGTGCGGTGACGGTGAACACGGCCAGCGTCAGCGTCAGCGCTCCGAGCGTGACGTAGAGCATCGGCATCAGTGCACGATCGGCGAACCGGCCGCCGATCAGATTGCCGATCACCATCCCGGCCCCGAGCGCGATCAGCAGCCAGCTCACCGAGGACGGCGCGAAGCCCGCGACCGTCGTCATCATCGGTGCCAGGTAAGTGATGGCGGCGAAGACCCCGCCGAAACCGAGCACCGTCATCAGCATCGCCAAGATCACCTGGACGTTGCCGAGGGCGCGAATCTCCTGGCGCAGCCGGACGCCCTCCGGTCGCGGCAGTCGCGGAACCAAGGTGGCGACGCCGAGCAGGCCGACCAGGCCGAGACCGGCGACGATGCCGAACGTCGCCCGCCAGCCGGCATGCACGCCGACGAAGGTGCCCAGCGGGACACCGACCACGTTGGCGACGGTCAGGCCGGTGAACATGAACGCGATCGCAGCGGCCCGCTTCTCCTTGGCGACCATCTCGGCCGCGACCACCGCGCCGATGCCGAAGAAGGCACCGTGGGTGAACGAGGCGATCAGCCGGCCGACCACCAGCACTCCGAAGGCGGGTGCCAGCGCGGAGACGATGTTGCCGATGACGAAGATGCCCATCAGCAGCATCAGCATCTGCTTACGGGGGATGCGGGTGCCCAGGGCCATCATCAGTGGGGCGCCGACCAGGACGCCGAGGGCATAACCGCTGACCATCCAACCGGCGGTCGGGATGGAGACGCCGAAAGTGGCGGCGACGTCGGGGAGCAGGCCGATGGCGACGAACTCGGTGGTGCCGATTCCGAAGGCGCCGATGGCCAGCGCCAGCAATGCGAGAGGCATGGGATTCCTAGCAGACAGTGAACAGTGTGCGGACGTGTCCCACGGTGGATACGCACTCACTGCAATAGTTGCAGGCGCGGGTATATTCCGGCCGCGCTAATCTGGATGGCGTCGGATGACGTGATCTGCCGCACACGACGGAAGGCGCGGCCGGCGGATGGTGTTGTTCTGATCACGACGGACGGCGAGCCGGCCGTTCTGACGAGTCGGGTGTTTGTTGGAGTAGGGAAGGAACCGGTGAGAGTGATGGCCGAGTCGACACCGTCGACGACCTTGGCCCAGCGATGGTCAGCCCTGGGTCTGCTCCATGATCGAATCGACGCCCACGTCGGCAGGGAGCTGGAGAAGAAGCACGAGCTGAGCGTCCGGGAGTTCTCGCTGCTGGAGGTGCTCAGTCGCCAGCACAACGGCGACGGCGGTCACCTGCAGATGGCCCAGGTCGCCGACGCGGTCGCGCTGAGTCAGAGCGCGACCACCCGGCTGGTCAGCCGACTGGAGGACCGTGGGCTGTTGGAGCGGTATCTCTGCCCGACCGACCGGCGGGGCATCTACACCGACGTCACCGCAGCGGGGAAGACGTTGCTCAAGCAGGCCAGACCGACCAACAGCCGCGCGCTGCGCGAGGCGCTCCAGGAAGCGTCCGACGAGGCCGAGTTGGCCCCGTTCGTCCGTGCCGTCCGGGAGTCCGGGCGCTGAACCGGTAACGGTTCGTCAGCTGATCACCGTGATGAGATAATGGGCGCATCATGACGTCCCTTCCTTCCACGCTCAGCACCCGGCTCCAGTCGATCACCGGAATCGACCCGGAGCTGCGGCCGGCGACCAAGCCTCAGTTCGGCCACTTCCAGTCCAACGTCGCGCTGCGACTGGCCAAGCAGGAAGGCAAGCCGCCGCGAGAGGTCGCCCAGCGGATCGTCGACGAGTTGGACGTCTCCGACATCTGTGAGCCCCCGGAGCTGGCCGGGCCCGGCTTCATCAATTTCCGGCTCAAGCCGGAGACCCTCGCCGCTGCTGTCACCGAGCAGCTGAACGACGAGCGGATCGGCATCGAACCGGCCGCAGAGTCGCAGACCGTGGTGATCGACTACTCCGCGCCCAATGTCGCCAAGCAGATGCATGTCGGGCACCTGCGTTCGACGATCATCGGGGACAGCCTGAATCGGGTGCTCAGCGCGCTCGGACACACGGTGATCCCGCAGAACCACATCGGCGACTGGGGCACCCAGTTCGGCCAGCTGGTGGAGCAGATCCTCGAAGAAGGCGTCGACCCGATGTCACTGGATCTGGTGTCGGCCGAAGAGCTCTACAAGCGGGCGTCGGCGCACTTCAAGGAGGATCCGGCCTTCGCAGACAAGGCACGGAAGCGGGTCGTGCTGCTGCAGTCCGGCGACGAACAGACGCTGGACATCTGGCGGAAGTTGATCGAGATCTCCAAGGTCGCGTTCAACGAGGTCTACGCCCGGCTCGGCGTCAAGCTGACCGATGATGATCTTGCCGGTGAGTCCAGCTACAACGACGATCTGGCCAAGGTGGTCGCCGAATTGGAGGCCAGCGGTGCCGCGGTGATCGACCAGGGCGCACTCTGTGTCTTCGTCGAGGGCTTCAACGCGCCGATGATCGTCCGCAAGACCGACGGCGGTTTCGGCTACTCCACAACCGATCTGGCCGCGATCCGGCGGCGGGTCAACCAACTGCATGCCGATCGGATCATCTACGTCGTCGGCGCCGAGCAGAGCTTCCATTTCGACCAGGTGTTCGCCGTTGCCCGCAAGGCCGGCTTCCTGCCCGATGACGTGTCGGCCGAACACGTCCGGTACGGGATGGTGCTGGGAGAGGGCGGCAAGCGGCTGCGGACCCGCGAGGGCGGTTCGATGAAGCTCGTCGATCTGCTGGACGCCGCCGAGGAGAAGGCCGCGCCCGCTGTCGCGATGGCCGCGATCAAGTACGCCGATCTGTCCAGCGGTCTGAACAAGGACTACGTCTTCGACATCGACCGGATGGTCGCCACCACCGGCAACACCGGACCGTACCTGCAGTATGCGCACGCCCGGACCCACCAGGTGCTGCGCAAGGCCGAGGCCGACCAGATCCCGGTGCCGGACAAGATCACCGTGCTCGACGAGCCGGCCGAGCAGACCCTGGCGCTGCTGCTGCCGCGCCTTGCCGAGATCGTGAACGAGGTCGCCGAGACCCTGCAGCCGCACCGACTCTGCGGCTACCTGCACGACGTCGCGGTTGCGTACTCGACCTTCTACGAGCAGTGTCCGGTGCTGAAGTCCGAGGGCGACGTCCGCGGGTCCCGGCTGGCGCTCTGCGTGGCCACTCAGCGGGTGCTGGCCACCGGCCTGGACCTGCTGGGCATCCAGGCGCCCGACCGGATGTAGGCCGCGCCGATATCAGCCCTTCCAGTTGTCGGCGAGGTAGGCGGCGCCGATGATGCCGGCCCGGTTCTCCAGCTTGGCCGGAACGATCTCGGCATTCAGTTCCAACAGTGGAAGGAACTTGTCGGCCTTCTTGCTCACGCCGCCGCCGACCACGAACAGGTCGGGCCAGGTCAACGCTTCGAGGACCTCGTAATAGCGCTGCAGGTGCTTCTTGGCCCAAACCTTGTAGGAGAGGTCCTTGTCCTCCTTGTACTTGGCCGAGGCGCGTGACTCTGCGTCGTGCCCGTCGATCTCGATGTGGCCGAACTCGGTGTTCGGCACCAGCACGCCGTCCATGATCAGCGCACTGCCGATCCCGGTGCCGAGCGTGGTCAACAGGACGACCCCGTCGTGGCCCTTGGCGGCGCCGTACTGGACCTCGGCGATGCCGGCAGCGTCGGCGTCGTTGACCAGCACGACATCACGCTCGAGCACGTCCTCGAAGGTCTTCTCCGCAGGATGGTCGATCCAGGACTTGTCGATGTTGGCCGCCGAACGGGTGGTGCCGTGGGTTACCACTGCGGGGATGGTGATCCCGATCGGTCCGTCACCGATCTGGTCGGCGAAGGCGCCGACGATCTGGGAGACGACCTTGGCGACATTCTCCGGTGTCGACTTGGCCGGTGTGTCGATCCGGACCCGCTCGGCGGCGAACGCACCCTTGTCCAGGTCGACAGGTGCGCCCTTGATGCCGGAGCCGCCGATGTCGATGCCGAGGACCAGGCGATCGGACGAGTCCTTCGAAGCTGCTGTGCTTGCGGTCATGGGTGCAGATTAGCGGGCCCCGGGAGGCGCTGATCTATACGGGCACGGCACAGTCGGCCACAGTAGCCCGAAGAGATCAGTGCTTGCTTGGTGCGCCGGCCGGTGCGCCGGCTGGTCGCCGGCCGACGAACCGGCCGGTGGGTGATCGTTACTGGATCTCCTGGCGCACCGGCGATCAGCTGCCGCCGCCGGTCATCTCCTTCACGCACGCGCCGCTAGCGTTGGCGAAAGCCTGAGCGTCGCCGCCGGTGAGTGCGGAGCCGTCGAGCTTGCCCTCGGCCAAGGACTTCAGGGCGTCGGCGCTCATGGTGCCGTAGATCTTGTCGGCCAGGCAGGCGGCCGTCTTGTCGGCCGCAGCACCGGTGACGCCGGTCGACGCGTAGTACTTCACCAGCCCGGCGACGAGTTCGTCCTTGGTCGGCTTGCCTGTCGAATCACCCTCGTCGGAGTCCGAGGAGGCAGGGGCCGACGATGCCGGTGCCGAAGAAGCAGGTGCCGAGGATGCCGGTGCCGACGATGCGGGGGCCGACGAGCCGGAATCGGGTGCGGCGTCTTCGCCGGAACCGGTCGAGCCGGTGCAGGCGGCCAGTGTGAGCAGGCCGGCGGCGGCGGTGCCGGCCAGGGCCATCCTGAGGGAGGCGAAACGGAACGGGGGACGGAAGGCTTGACCTGACACGGTCCAAACTCCTTGATCTCGGCACTCAGTCATCCGGACGGGAGTGTCCGGCGCGGGTGTGACGTCAGGATAGGGAGCTCGGTTCCCTCCATCCGGCAAGATCGGCTTGTCGGTTCCTGGTGTCGCGGCGAGCGACGGAGATGATCATGCTCCCGGACGTGATCAGCTGCCCGGTCGATCAGCTCGCCAGGTGTCGCATCGAGATCGGGAAGATCGCCGGATCGGGTGCGTAATAGACGGCGTAGTAGCGGCGGTACACGTCGAGCCAGTGGATCAGGTCAGCTGGCTGCTCGCCGCCGTACAGGGTGATCGCTCGGTCGTAGACGAATCGCTGATCATCATCGGCTCCAGGATGACCTGCCAGGCCTATCAACCAGATAGCGCCGGCGACGTCCATCAGCGGATCGGCGGCCAGCGTGTGCGGACTGAAGTCCGCGACGCCGGTGACGATCATCGCCCCGTTCTGCTCCCCGACCATCACATTGCCGGGGAAGTAGTCGCCATGCACAAGCGCAGGTTGGGCCCGTCGCTGGTGCAACTCGCCGATCACCTGCTCCACGGCCGCGGCCGGCAACTCCTGGTCGATCGTCTCGGCGGTCTGCCGTGCGGCGGTCCGCAGTTGATCTTCGAGTAGCGCTCCGAGGGAGTCGAAGCGTCGCAGCCGGTCGCCGAACAGGCGTGCGAACTCCGGGGCAGGCAGCGGTAGCCGCTGGATCGCCGCGGCGGCCCGCAGATATTGATCGAGCACCGGTTGGCGCTGCTCGGCAGGGGCCGTCGGCAGCCAGCCGTCCAGCGATTGTCCGGGCATCCGACGGTCGACGGAGTAGGTGCGCCCGGCGACCTGACCGGACTCGACGATCACCGGGGTCCGAAACCCCAACGACACCTGGGAGAACGCCCGGTAGGCCGGTGCCAGTTGTTCGATCATCCGAGTCGCGGACTCGTGGCCGGAGCGGTAGACCCGCAACACATGATCATCACCGAGCGGATAGACGATCGACTCGCCGCCGGACCCCAGCGGAGCCACCCCGGTCAGCCCGAAGCGTTGCAGCACCGCCTCGTCGGCCACGGTGCCGGATCCGGGGAGCGCGGCTCGCCGCGCGTTGCGCGCGCGATCGAGTTGCTCCAGTGCCAGTCGGCGGGCATCCGGCGGATCCAGATGCAGGGCGACCAGGTTGACCGGCCCCTTCGGCGTGTCCACATGCACGCTGGCCAACTGCAATGCCTTCTGCAGCGGACCCTGGGTGATCCGCACCGACTGGGTCTTGGCATGCGGCACCACGTCGGTGGTGCGGTCGAAGAAGCCGTGCCGGCTGATGATCACCGCATCGTTCCAGCCGTAGCGCAGCGTCCAGCCGTCGAACCAGCGGATTGCGCGGGCTCGCTTGGGCGAGGGGTGCAGCTCGATGGACTCCAGATCGGCGCGCGGCAGTACCCGGGAGAGTGCCGTCCGGACCTGCTCGTCGCGGGCGATCGGCAGCAGGATGTTGGAGACGTCGGTGTTGTTCTCGCCCTGCTCGCTGTTGGCCCCGTAGCCGAGCACGTCGACGTCCACCCGGGTCAGCCCGAGCAGCCGCCAGAGCAGTGGCTGGACGATCCTGACCCCTTGGATCCGGTTCAGCGGCAACGACTGGCTGGTCAGATTGGTCAGACCGCGGCTGATCCGCAGGCCGCGTGAGGACTCGGCCAGCGTGTAGTTGAACTGTGCGGTCACCCGGCGGCCGATCAGACTGACGATGGTCAGGAACATCGGGATCAACCCGGCCAAGCCGACCACCGGCGAGCCGGCGATGCTGCTGACGACCACGACGATGATCAATACCGCGACCGAGATCGCGAACTCCGTCGACAGGACCAGCCCCAGCACCAGCAGGCCCGGGTTGATCGTGACCAGGGTCCGCTCGGCCGCGCTGAGATCGGTGAACGCGCTCGCCTCCGGTAGCTGCGAGGACCCGGCGACGGTCACCTGATCGCCGTGCGCCCGAGCCAGCAGATAGTCCCGGAACTGGGTCGCCTGCTTGCGGGTGAGATAGCGCAGCACCGTACGGCTGTCTCCGGCCCCGGCCTCGATCCTCAGCTCGACCAGGCCGAACAACCGAGCGGCCAGCGGTTGGATGATGTCGACCGACTGCACCCGCTGGAACGCGATCCGGCGGGACCTCTTGGCCAGCCAGCCGGTCTCCACCCGGAGTTCCTCGTCGTCGATCACGTAGCGGGTGAAGTACCAGGACAGGAAGCCCGCGGCCGCGGCGAGGACGACGATGGCGCCGACGCCGAGCAGGATCCAGCCGACTCCCAGCTTCACCAACTGGCCGATATTGGAGCGTCCGCTCTCGTCGGGGATCAGCTGCCGTCCGATCGCGAACAAGATCACCACGAAGACGATCCAGCCCCTGATCAACGGGGTCAGCGGATGCGGCCGTTCGGTCTGTTTCAACGGTGGCCTGTCCAGCGGAGGACTCGCCTGATCGTCGGTCGGCGGGACGGCGGGTGGCTGATCGGTCATAGGCCGGATGCCTGTGCCTCACCCAGTTGGGTCAACCGGTCCCGCAGCCGGGCCGCCTCGTCCGGCAGCAGTCCGGGAATGACCGCATCGGTGCCGGCGCTGGCGGTGACCAACTGGACCGTGGCCAGGCCGTAGGCGCGCTGCAGCGGGGTGGTGCGGACCTCGACCACCTGCATCCGGCCGTACGGCACGGTGGTCAGTCGACGGAACAACACCCCGTGGGTGATGTAGAGATCATCTTCGCGTTCGAGATACCCCCAGGACTTCCAGTTCCGGCCGACCACCACCCAGCGGGCGATGCCGATCCCGATCGCGACGACCCAGATGATCGCGGCCAGCCACCACAGGCCGAATCCGGCGCCGACGTAGATCGCGGCCGCGCTGAAGATCAGTGCGATCCAGATCGTCGACCAGAGGCGACGCATCGAACGGTACTTCGGTGAGATCGGTTGCCAGTCCTGGCCCGGTGGGGCGAACAGCGACTCCATGCTCCCGACCCTACGGGATCTGTGCTGTGCGGCGGTCAGTGCCACTTGCGTTTGGACTTGGCGGTGCCCTTGACGCTGACGCCACCGAACAGGCAGACGCCCTTGAGCACCAGCACCGGGGCACCGGGCTCCGGCTCGCCGAGATGTTTCACCTCGGAGCCGCCGAAGATCCCCATCGTCTGATCGCGCACCTCGACGCCCTCCGGCACCTTGATGTCCATCCCGCCGAAGCACCAGAAGCCGGAGATCTCGACCACCGGGCTCTCGAAGATCGCCTCCCGCATGTCCAGGTCCTGGCCGCCGAACAGGGCGTAGGCCTGAATGTGTTTGCGGACCCGCCAGCGTCCCTGCCGGCTGTTGCCACCGAAGACGGCCAGCATCCGTTCCGGCTCGGACGTCGCGCCGGTGGTGTCGATCCGCCGGGACTGATCCTGCGGCTGATCGACGATCGCGGCCGGGCTTCCGGTGTAGACCAGATCCTGGGTCAGCGGGACCAGCTCGGCGAAGGTCTTGGCCGCCATCGCCTGGTTCAGACGGTCATCGTGCTCCTCGCGGGTCAGCCGCCCCTCGGCGAACGCGGTGCTCAGCACGGTGGCGACCTGATCGCGATCGGCGTCCGACGCGCGCAGGCCGCCGGCGGGCGCTGCGTCCGGGCGGGCCGGGCCGGACGCTTCGGGTTGCTCGATGCTCACCGTGCCACGGTAATCCGGCGAACAGGCGATGGCGACGGTTTTCGGCGGTGAAGCCCAGGGTTCGGGGCTGAATAGGGCCAGTCCCTGAGGTCAGCCGTCGGCTCCGCGCAGCCGTGCAGCACTCCCTTCCAGGACCGGACGTGTCAGGCGTGATCGCGCCGACGCGGCGGATCCAGGACGGTACGGACCGCGTACAGCTCGGGGAAGAAGGTCAGATCCAGGGCCTTGTGCAGGAAGTCGACGCCGCTGGAGCCGCCGGTGCCGACCTTGTGGCCGATGGTCCGTTCGACGGTCTTCAGATGCCGGAAGCGCCAGAGCTGGAAGTTGTCCTCGATGTCGATCAGCTCCTCGCAGGTCTCGTAGGCGCCCCAATGCTGCTGCGGGTCGGAGTAGATGATCTTGAACGCTTCGAGCAGCCCGTCGCGCTGCTGGTAGGCCGCCCTGACGTCGCGGGCCAGCACCTCGTCCGGGATCGGGTAGCCCTGCCGCGCCAGGTGTCGGAGGAATTCGTCGTACAGGGTGGGTGAGTCCAGCAGCGCGGTCAACATCGCGGCAGCGCGGTCGTCGTGCCGGTGTACCTCGATCATCTCGGCGTCCTTGTTGCCGAGGATGAACTCCACCGCGCGGTACTGGTAGGACTGAAAACCCGACGAGGACGCCAGGAAGTCGCGGAACTCCAGATACTCACTCGGCGTCAGGGTGGCCAGCACCGACCACTGATCGGTCAGTGTGTGCTGGATGTGTTTGACCCGGGCCAGCCGCTTCAGCGCCAGCGGCACCTCGTCGCTGCGGAATCCGTCCCGCGCGCTGACCAGCTCGTGCAACATCAGCTTCAGCCACAGCTCACTGGTCTGGTGCTGGATGATGAACAGCAACTCGTCGTGATGCACCGGACGCGAGCGGGGGTGCTGGGCGCCAAGGATCTCGTCCAGATGCAGGTAGTCACCGTAGGAGAGTTGCCGGTCGAAGTCCCGCTCGATGCCGTCCTCGAGCCGTCGTGAGCTGGCCATGACCACAATCTACGATCCGTGCCGGCCGGGCCGGGCCGCACTGTGCCGGCGATTGCCACGACGCGTCGCCGATTGTGTAGACTCCGTTGCCGCAGCCAGCGCTGCTGTGCGGGTGTAGTTCATCGGTAGAACGTGACCTTCCCAAGGTCGAGAGGCGGGTTCGACTCCCGTCACCCGCTCCAGTGTCAGCGGTCTTCCGCGGCGGGCCGCACGATCGTCGGCCGACGGTCTCGATAATGGCCAGATGCAGATCGTTTCGCTCACCGATCGCCCCGACCTCGCGGGCAGTTTCGGCGAGATCCCCAACAACTGGCCGGCCTTCATGCAGCAGTCGCCGGTCGCTGCTCGCTGCTTCGGGCCGTTGCTGCGGAACTTCCCCGAGCTGCAGTTCCTGATCCTCGACAGCAACGGTACGCCGATCGGCCGACTGCATGCGGTCCCGATTCCGTGGCAGGGCGCCGACGCGCTCCCCGACCGGGGCTGGGACGCGGCCATGGAGGGTGCTCTCGGGCTCGCCGAGCCGACACCGGCCGTCTCGCTGATCGAAGCGATGATCGATCCGGCCCACAACGGCAGAGGGCTCAGCTCCCAGCTGTTGCAGGCCGTCAGGGAACGGGCCTCCGGCCTGGGGTATCGCCATCTGGTCGGCCCGGTCCGACCGAGTCAGAAGTCGGTCGAGCCGCGGACACCGATGGCGGAGTATGTGGCGCGTCGCCGACCCGACGGACTACCCGCCGACGCCTGGCTGCGGGTGCACGTCCGGCTCGGTGCCGACATCGTCAGGATCTGCCCGCTGTCGATGATCATTCCCGGCACCGTCGAGCAATGGCGATCATGGACCGGGCTGCCGTTCGCGGCCTCCGGTGAGGTCGAGGTACCCGGGGCCCTGACGCCGGTCCATGTCGATCGCGATCATGATCATGTCGTCTACGTCGAGCCGAACGTCTGGATGCATCACCGGCTGTCCTGACCGCCGTCCACCGCTCCTCGTCGGTCCGCCCGTGCACGGCGGGAGACCGAGCTCAGGGCCGCCTGTGACCGACCCCTCCGTGACGTCGTCGAATCGGAGGCGTAATCTCACTCGAGATGATTAGCGTACGGTCGTTCGCTAAAAGCGCCAGGCGGCCATCCTGGCCCTACGAGGAGGACGGGAGTCACTCTCATGCATCTGCTCGTTTCAGGCACCGATCACCGGATCACCGGCGAAGCTCTGGTGCCCAACTCCAAATACCATGCTCATCGTGCCTTGATCCTCGCGTCGCTCGCACCGGGGGTCAGCAGGATCACCGGACTGTCCGATGCCCGGCATGTCCAGTACACCGTCGGTCTGCTGCGCGGGCTCGGAACCAAGATCGACATCGACGGTGACACCTTCGTCGTGCACGGCGGCCCGTACCGGCCGATCCGGGACAGCGTCTCGGCGGGAAGCTCCGGGACCACGCTCTATTTCATGATCGGGCTGGCATCGCTGGCACAGACGCCGGTCGTCGTCACCGGGCAGAAGTACTTCCAACGGCGACCGGTCGGGCCGCTGCTGCGATCACTGGAGCAGATGGGCGTCCAGCTGGAGTCCGCCGACGACTGCCCACCGATCAGCGTCGCCGCGAAGCGGCCGACCGGCGGCCACGTGACCATCGCCGGGACGCTCTCGCAATGGATCTCCGGTCTGATCCTGCTGGCCCCGTTCGCCACCGGGAAGACCGTCATCGAGGTCGAGGGCGAGCTCAACGAGCAGCCCTACATCGAGCTGACCGTGGAGATGATGAAGCAGTTCGGACTGACCGTCGGAGTCAGCGCGGACTGGCGGCGCTTCGAGATCGAACCTGACCAACAGGCCGTGCCGTGTGACCTCGCGCTGCCACCCGACATCGGTTCGGCAGCCTTCGGGATCGCCGCTGCAACGATCCATCCCTCCGACATCCTGCTCCGCGGCATCCACCAACTGTCCGGCGGTGCCGCGGACCATCCCGAGGTGCATTTCCTCGACATCGCCCGCGAGATGGGCGTCCCGATGGAACTCGCCGACGGGGGCGTCCGGATCCAGCACGACGGCATCCGGCTGAAGCCGACCAAGATCGACTGTCGAGGCATCCCGGACATGCTGCCGATCCTGTCGGTGATGGGATCCTTCGCCGACGGCGAGACCACCTTCTCCAACATCGCCCATGTCCGGCTGAAGGAATCGGACCGGGTCTCGGCGATGCTGCAGCTCAATCAGATGGGTGGCGATCTTGATCTTGACGGGGACATCCTCCGGGTCCGCGGCGTCGGCGGCCTGACCGGCGCCAAGCTGTCCTCGTTCAACGATCATCGGGTGCTGATGTCGCTGGCCGTGGCTGCGTCGGCGGCGCGCGGCAACTCGACCCTGACCTACCCCAACGCCTACCGGATCTCCTATCCGACCTACCTGGAGGCGATGAACGGCTTCGGGCTGTCGATGTCGGTCGAGGGAGGCAAGCCGAGCGCGGAAGCCCGGGTCGCGCGGCCGCTACCGGCCGAAGCGGCTCGTCCCGATCTGGCAGGCGGCACGACGCTGTCGGACTGGCTGCGCCGCTGGGCCACCGAACGTCCCGGCGATGTCGCGGTGCTGGACGCCCGGCCGCGGGGCACCACCAAGATCACCTGGGCCGAGCTGAACCGTCGGGTCGACGTGATCGCCACCCGATTGCTCGAGCTCGGCGTCCAGCCCGGCGAACCGGTGGCGCTGCAGCTTCCCAACTGGACCGAGTTCGTGATCATCGCGTTGGCGACGATGCGGATCGGTGCCGTCTGCTGCCCGCTGATGCCGATCTTCCGGGAACGGGAGATCGCCTTCATGCTGCGCCGTGCCAAGGCTCGAGTGTTGTTCGTCCCCGACACCTTCCGTGGTCGCGAGCACGCCAGTGAGATCGCCGGCATCATGAACGACAGTGACGATGCGCCCGACACACTGGAGCACGTCGTGGTGCTGCCCGGCGACGTCAACGGCGGCGGCGACTGGGCGCCCGGGGCGGTCGCCTGGCACGACTGGAACGAACTGCTGGCCGGCGATGTCGATCATGCCGGGATCGCAGCCCGCAAGCCCGGCCCGGAGCAGACCGCGCAGCTGCTCTTCACCTCCGGCACCACCGGCGAGCCGAAGGGTTCGCTGATGACCGCGGGTACCCTCTCCCGAGCCGCCTCGATGGAGATCCGGCACCTCGGGCTGAACGCCGACGAGGCGGTCTACATCCCGTCGCCGTTGGCCCATCAGACCGGCTTCCTGTACGGGATGTGGCTGGCGATGGAACTCGGTGTCCCGCAGATCATCCAGGCGGTCTGGGATCCACGCCGGGCGTTGCAGGCACTGACCGACGGCGGCGGAAGCTTCGTCCAGGCGGCGACCCCGTTCCTGGCCGACCTGGTCAAGGCCGTCGAAGCCGGCGCCGAAGCGCCGCCCAAGCTGCGGATCTTCGTCGCCACGGGCGCCGCCGTGCCCCGCGGGTTGGCCGAGCGGGCGACCCGGGTATTGGGTACGGCGGTCTGTGGGGCGTTCGGCACCACCGAGACCTGCCTCGGCGCGCTCAGCGCTCCGACCGATGAGCCGGTCAAGGTCTGGGGCACCGATGGCCGTGCCCTGGAAGGGATCCAGTTGCGGATCACCGACGACGACGGGCGGGTGCTGCCGGCCGGCGCCGAGGGCAACTTCGAGATCAACTCGCCGACCTATTTCGAGGGTTACCTCGACCGGCCGGACCTGACTGCCGAGGTGTTCACCGACGACGGCTGGTACAAGACCGGCGACCTCGGGGTGATCGACGACTCCGGGTTCATCCGGATCACCGGCCGGGTCAAGGACGTGATCAACCGCGGCGGGGAGAAGGTGCCGGTCGCCGAGATCGAGAACCTGCTCTACGATCACCCGGCTGTCGATGACGTCGCCGTGGTAGCGATGCCGGACGAACGGCTCGGTGAGCGGGCGTGTGCCTTCGTGGTGAACAAGCCGGGCGCCTCGCTGTCCTTCGCCGACATGATCAACTACCTCGATGATCATCAGGTGGCCAAGTACTACTGGCCGGAGGCGTTGGAGCGGATCGACGTCCTGCCCCGGAACGCCGCCGGTAAGATCCAGAAGTTCCTCCTCCGGGAGCGGGCGATCCAGGTACGCCCCCAACGTGTCGAAGGGAAGTGAGTCGGTGACCACACAGGGTCGCGCCGATCAGGGTCCTGAGCTTGTCGAAGGACCGGAGTCGTCGTCAGCCGTCGAGCCCGGCAGCTACGACAAACTGGTCGCCGAGGTGACCGAATGGGTGGTCGGCCCCGGCGAGGAGTGGGCGGATCGGATCGAGGCCACCGGCGAGGTGCCGGAAGAACTGTGGACCGAGCTGCGCGAACGCGGCTACCTCTCGATGGCCGCGCCCCGACGCCTTGGTGGCAGGGGATTGAGCTTCGAGCAATGGCTGGGCCTGATGGAGATCTTCTCCCGCAGCCACGCCTCGGTCCGGATGATCGTGCACGTCGTCAACGGAACCTGGCGGGCGATGGATCCGTTTGCGACCGAGGCCCAGGTCGACGAATTCGTCCGGCCGTCGGTGGCGGGGCACAAGAAGGTCGCCTTTGCGCTCACCGAGCCCGGCAACGGCACCGGTGCCGACATCACCTGTTCCGTCGAGCGGGACGGCGACACCTACTACCTCTCCGGTGAGAAGCACCTGATCACGTTCGGCGTGCGCTGCGACTACTGGCTGCTGGCCGCCCGGCTCGCCGGATCCACCGGACACCAGGGAACGGTGGCGCTGATGGTGCCGCGCGACGTCACCGGAGCAACCGTACTGGACACCTCGCAGACGATGGGGGTGACCGGGACCGATCACGCCCACATGATCTTCGACCGCGCGCCGGTGCCGGTGGCCAACCGGCTCGGCGCCGAAGGTGACGGGCTGGCCGTCGCGCTCGGCGGCTTCCTGTTGCCGTCCCGAGTGTCGGTGGCGATGAGCTGTGTCGGTCTCGCGCAGCGAGCCCAGGAACTGGCCTACGAGTACGCAACACAGCGGGTGACCTTCTCACAACCGCTGACCTCCCGGCAGGCGATCCAGTTCCTGCTCGCCGAGAACGAGGCCGACATCGAGGCGGCCAAGCAACTGATCTTGCATGCGGCCCGGGAGTGGGAGGCCGGCAGCCCGCGGGCCCAGCAGCTGTCGTCGATGGCCAAGATGACCGCAGTCAGCATGCTCGGACGGGTCACCGACAACGCGCTGCAGATCCACGGAGGCCTCGGCTACTGGAAAACCAGCACCATCGAGCGGGTCTACCGTGATGCCCGGGCCCAACGCTTCGAGGAGGGCACCAACGAGATCCAGAAGATGGTCGTCTTCCGTGAACTACAGAAATCCAAAGGGTCCTGAGCCTGTCGAAGGACCGTGAGCCGCATCCAAGGCCCCGAGCTCGGAGAAGGTCAGCATCCCAGCGCTTCGACAAGCTCAGGGCCCTGACCGTGAGGGATAGATGAGCAAGCTGCACGAGGACAAGATCGCGTTGATCACCGGGGCATCCCGGGGCATCGGTCGCACATTGGCCCTGACACTGGCCAAGGACGGTTGCGCGATCGTCGTCAACTACAAGAAGAACGCCGAACTCGCCGCCGAGGTGGTCACCGAGGTCGAGGCTGCCGGCGGCAGGGCGGTCGCGGTGCAGGCCGACGTCGAGACCGAGGAGGGCACCACTGCGCTCTTCGATGCCGTCGCCGAGGAGTACGGCCGGCTGGACTATTTCGTCGCCAACGCTGCGGCGAGCGCGTTCAAGAACATCGTCGACCTCAAGCCGCACCACCTGGATCGCTCGTACGCGATGAACATGCGGTCCTTCGTGCTCGGAGCCCAGCAGGCGATCAAGCTGATGGACAACGGCGGCCGGATCCTGACCCTGACCTCATACGGCAGTCACAGCGCCTACCCGACCTACGCGACGTTGGGTGCGATGAAGGCCGCGGTCGAGGCCTGGGTGCGGTACATGGCGCTGGAGTTCGCGCCGTACGGGATCAACGTGAACGCGGTGAACGGCGGGCTGATCGACTCCGACTCGCTGGAGTTCTTCTACAACGTGCCGGGGATGGCGCCGATGCAGTCCGTGCTGGACCGGATCCCGAAGAAGCGCCCGGGAACGGTCCAGGAAGTCGCCGACAGCTGCGCCTTCCTGCTCTCGCCGGCCGCCGAGTACATCACCGGGCAGACGTTGATCGTGGACGGCGGACTGAGCATCGTCGCACCACCGTTCTTCGCCGACGTGGAAGCTCCGCTGACGCTGCCCGAGCGGCCGACCCGTTGATCATCGGGTCGCGTTGATCATGAAGGTGTGGAGGCCGGGCCGGATCGGAACCCTGGAACTCGAGCATCGGCTGATCATGGGGTCGATGCACCTCAACCTGGAGGGGCGCGACGATCAGGGGGCTGCATTGGCAGCCTTCTATGCGGAGCGGGCCCGGGGTGGCGCTTCGCTGATCGTCACCGGCGGGCTGGCCGTCAGCCGGGTCGGTGCCGGCGGACGGATGTACGCGTTGATCAACGAGCCGTCCGGCCAGCAGGCGCTCCGACCGTCGATCGAGGCGGTGCACGCCGAAGGCGGCAAGATCGCCGCGCAACTCTTCCACGCCGGACGGTACGCCTTTGAGACGTCCTTCGGGCTGCCGCCGGTCGCGCCATCGCCGGTCTACAGCAGCTTCTCCCGCAGCACACCGACCGAGCTGACCGAGGACGGGATCCGGCAGACCCTGCAGGACTTCGCCGATGCCGCCCGAGTATCGGCCGAGCTCGGTTTCGACGCCGTCGAGGTGATGGCCTCCGAGGGCTACCTGGTCAACCAGTTCCTGTCGCCGGTGACCAACCAGCGGGACGATGACTGGGGTGGCGATGCCCGGCGACGGCAGGCGTTCGGTCTGCAGTTGCTGCGGATGATCAAGGACGCCTGCTCCTTGCCGGTGATCTTCCGGATCTCCGGCGCCGACCTGGTCCCCGACTCCAGCACACCCGCCGAGATCGCCGACTACGCCGTAGCTCTGGCCCGCGGCGGTGTCGACGCGATCAACGTCGGGGTCGGTTGGCACGAGGCCAGAGTGCCCACCGTCCAGACCCTGGTCCCGCAAGGCGTCTGGGTGCCGTATGCGGAGTCGATCAAGGACGCCGTCCACGACGCCGGCGTCGACGTGCCGGTGATCGCCTCGAACCGGATCAATCACGTCGATCACGCCGAGCAGATCCTGAACGACACGGCGATCGACTTCATCTCGATGGCCCGGCCATTCCTGGCCGACCCGCGGATCGTCGCCACGTCCCGGACCCGGCGACTCGACCTGGTGAATACCTGCATCGCCTGCAACGAGGCCTGTATCGACCGGTCGATCGGCGATGCCGAGGTCTCCTGTCTGGTCAACCCCCGCGCCGGCCGCGAACTGGACTTCCCTGAGAAGCCCCCTGAGCCTGTCGAAGGGGCGGACGACTCGGCACTCCGGATAGCGGTGATCGGTGCCGGACCGGCCGGCCTCGAGGCCGCCCGATCCCTTGCCACGCTGGGACATCGGGTGACCCTCCATGAGGCGGAGGACGAGCTCGGCGGGCAGTTCCGGATGGCCAGGCAGGTGCCGGGCAAACGGGACTTCGGCGAGACGATCCGCTACTACACCAAGATCCTTGACGAGCTCGGCGTCGACGTCCGGCTGCGGTCGCCGATCAGCGCCACAGAGCAACTGTCCGGCTACCACGGGATCGTGCTGGCCACCGGGGTCGAGCCCCGACGCCTCGACCTGCCGGGGATCGACGGTGCAAGCGTGCTCGACTACCAGCAGGCCTTTGCCGATCCGACGGCGATCGGACGACGGGTCGCGATCATCGGCGGCGGCGGGATCGCTGTCGACCTGGCGCACCTGCTGCTGGCCGGGGCCGAGTCCGATGATCTTGCTGCAGAACAGGCGGCGTTCGGTGCCGAATGGGGGCTGGGCGGTGTGGCTGTCACGTCCGAATCCGACCGCACGGTCACCCTGATGAGACGCACCGGCAAGATCGGCTCCGGGATGGGGATCACGACCCGCTGGGCGGTCGTCGGCGCGATTCGACACCACGGGGTAACCATGATCACCGGCGTGGCCTACCGATCCGTCACCGAGCACGGTGTGCAGATCGACACCGACGACGGGCCGAAGCTGATCGAAGCCGACACCGTGATCATCGCCGCCGGCCAACAGCCGAACGATCGGCTGATCAAGCTGATCGACCCGCTCGGCATCCCGTACGAGGTGATCGGCGGTGCCGCGGACACCGCCGGGCTGAACGCGGTCCGGGCGACCAGCCAGGGCCTCGAGGCCGCCCACAAGCTGGCCGCCCGGGTGACCGCCGGACCGAATCAGCGGTAGTTGCTGACGTCCGGCGGTGTGGCTGCTCCCTCGCTGTCGATCATGAACCGCCAGGCGTCCGGCCGGGAGCCGTCGACGTCGTCGACGCCGTAATGATCGGCCAGGTCGAACGAGGTCACCGACCGTTGGTTCCACTGCGCCCGATCCGGATCGGCAGCCAGGGCTGCGATCGCTCGTCCGACGAAGGCGGGTGACTCCGAGATCACGAACGAGGGCGGCGGCTCGCCCTCGGCACCCGTGGAATCGGCCGAGGCCTGCATCCAGTTGTCCTCGGTCACCCCGAAGGCATCCAACATCGCCTCCGACCGCAGCCACCCGGGCGTGATCGCGACCGCCGTGCCACCGCGCGCCGCGAGCTCGTGCCCCTGGGAGAAGGCCAGCCGATTCAGACCGGTCTTCGCGAGGTCGAAGAACGCCGAGATCCGATAGCGACTCTCGTTGTAGGCGTTGTGACCGTCGGTCAGCTCGACCAACAATCCGCCGGGCTGCTGTTGCACCAGGCCGAGCGCGTAGTGGCTGGTGATCAGATGGGTCTCGAGCATCCCGTGCAGAATCTTCAACCCCGCCTGCAGGTCGTGCTCCCAGACGGGCTGATCCCAGTGCCCGATATGCAGGTGTTCGCCGCCGACGTCATTGATCAGGATGTCGAGTCGTCCATGGTCGGCATCGATCGACGCGACCAGGTGCTCGACCTGCTCGGGGTCGGAGTGGTCGACCCGCCGCCAGATGCCGATGCCGCCGGCGTCGGTCACCGCCTGCGCGGTGTCCTCGATGACCTCGGACCGGCCGAACTCCGACGGGCCGTCGGTGCGGGTGCTGCGCCCGGTGCAGTAGACCGTGGCGCCCGCCGCACCGAGGGCGACGGCGATGCCGCGGCCGGCCCCTCGGGTCGCCCCGGCCACCAGGGCGACCCTGCCGGTGAGCGGCTTCCGGTCGGGATTGTCTGCTGCTGTGCTGTTCATGGCACAACCTTGCCGGCCGGTCACTGACAGAACCTGTCACGTTTGCAGAATACGCTGACCGACATGCGGAGCTCTCGACTGCTCGCGCTGTTGATGGCGATCCAACGGCGCGGGCACAGCACGGCACCTCGGTTGGCCGCCGAGCTCGGCGTCTCGGTGCGGACGATCTACCGGGATCTTGCTGCGCTGCAGGACGCCGGAGTGCCGCTCTGGACGGCGGCCGGCCCCGGTGGCGGGGTCCGGCTGATCGAGGGGTGGCGGTCGCCGATCGACGGGATGACCGGCGACGAGGCCCAGGCCCTGCTGCTCGGCCAGGCCGGCGCCGACCTCGGACTGGCCTCGGTGCTGGCGACGGCCCGGTCCAAGGTCCGCTCCGGTCTGCCCAGCTCGGTCCAGTCCCAGATCGATCTGATCAGCGAGCGATTCCTGGCCGATCAGCGGCGCTGGTTCGACGACGCACCCACGCCGACCACCCTGCCGGAGCTGGCCGACGCGGTCTGGCGCGGTGTCCGGATCGACCTCCGCTACGGGAAGCGTTCGGCTCGCCGACTGGTCGATCCGCTGGGTCTGGTGGTCAAGGCCGGCGTCTGGTACCTGGTTGCGGCTCATCGGCGACAGCCACGCACCTATCGGGTCGATCGGATCGGCTCGGTGACACTGCGCACCGAGCCGGCGGTACGCCCGGCGGGGTTTCAGCTCGGCAGCTACTGGGAGAACGCCGGCACCGAGATCGACCGAATGATCCGGGTGATCGATGCCGTGATCCGGATCCCCCGCGGAGCGGCGATCGCCTTACAACACAGCGTTCCCGGCCCGGCCACCATCGCGGCAGTGGAGACGGCTCGGCCGGTCGACCATGATCGACTCGAGGTACACCTCGGCGTAGAGGAGACACCGATCGCGGTCGCGATGCTGATCGGTGTCCCGGGGGTCGAGGTGGTCCGGCCGATCTTCCTGCGCCGGGCGCTCCATGATCACGCGGCGTCGGTGCTCCGCGCCAATGCCTGAAGCGACGGGCGGATCCGGTCAGCCGGACGTGATCGTGGTGCCGACGTCGTGGCCGAGGCAGGAGTCGCGCATCAGTCCGTCGCCGGCGACGTCGAAGACGTGCATCACCAGCCGTTGCTCCTCGGCCAGCACGAAGGCGTTGGTGTCCATGATCCGCAGCCCCTTGCTGATGGCTTCGGTGTAGGTGAGCCGGCGATAGCGGGAGGCGTCGCTGTGCACGTTGGGATCCTTGTCGTAGACGCCGTCGACACCACGTTTGGCCACCAACAACGCATCCGCATCGAGTTCCAGGGCGCGCTGCACCGATGGATAGTCGGTTGTCACGTACGGCTGGCCGATGCCGCCGGCCAGCAGCACGATCGCACCGCGCTCCAGGTGGCTCATCGCCCGCAGCCGGATGAACGGCTCGGCCACGCTCTGCATCGGCACTGCGGTCATCACCCGGATGTCGCCGTCGTCCTTGCCGGTCAGGGATCCACGCAGCATCAGCGCGTTCATCACGGTGCCGAGCATGCCGATGTTGTCGGCCTCGGCGCGGCCGATCCCCCAGCTGTCGGCCATCCGTCCGCGGAAATAGTTGCCGCCGCCGACGACGACGCCGATCTGGACTCCGAGCCGATGCACCTGAAGGATCTGCTCGGCCATCTGATCCAGTGCCTGCGGGTCCACACCCCAGCCATTGTCACCGGCGAGCGCTTCACCACTGAGCTTGAGCACGACCCGTCTGAAACGGGGTGGTCGGTCGGATTCGCTGGTGTCCACGGAACGCTCCTTCGACGGTCGGCTCGGTCGAGCATAGGAGACCGCGGCCGGTTCGGCTGGCCCGGCGTGGGCCGTCGACCTGCGACCCGGGCTACGTTACGTTGCCGGTGTGCAGGATTGGCAACGAGATCGGATCGGCAGCGCACGCCGCGGTGAGAATCCCGCGGTGATGGCGCGGATGACGGCCAGCTTCGCCGTGATCGGCGACGTCCAGTTCCTACCGGGTTACTCCGTCGCTCTCGTCGACCGGCCCGGCATCGAGCGGCTGAGCGACCTGCCGCGCGCCGATCGGACCCGATTCCTTGCCGACATGGATGCGCTCGGTGAGGCCGTCGAGCAGGCCTGCCGGGCCCGCGATCCGCAGTTCCGCCGGGTGAATCTGGAGATCCTCGGCAACATCGACCCGTTCCTGCATGCCCATGTCTGGCCGCGGTACGACTGGGAACCCGCCGACCTCGTCAATGGCCCGGTCTGGCTGCATCCGAAGCAGCGGTGGTCCGACACGACCACTGCACTCGGCCCGCAGCACCAGCAGCTCCGCGACGACATCGTGTCCTACCTGCCGCCGTCCCAGCTGTCCGCGTCGTAACGGTCTGCGGGCGTCGGGCCGGCGGTTCACCGACGAAAATGATCTTGTACGGCTACCAGTTCGGCTTGCTGGCGACCACCCGCTCGATGATGCCGGCCAGGTAGCGGTCCTGGTGGTCGATGTGCAGGCCGGCGGCGTACAGGTGCTTGATCGGCCGGCGGGTGAAGTGTTCGCCGGCGTGCCGGATCGACCACAGCTCGAGTGTCCGTTGCAGGAAGCGCAACCCTCCGTGCGACGAGCTGACGTGGTCGACCAGGATCAACTTGCCGCCCGGTCGCAGCACTCTGATCATCTCCTGCACCGCTCGTTGATCATCGGGGATGGCGCACAGGGCGATGGTGCAGATCACGGTGTCGAAGCTGTTGTCGGCAAGATCAAGAGCGTCCGCGGTGCCCTCGCGGAGGTCGACCGACAACCCGAGCGCGGTGGCGCGCTGCCGAGCGACCTGGAGCATCCGCGGGCTCAACTCGACACCGACCAGGTCGACGCCGGCGGGGTACCACGGCAGGTTCAGCCCGGTCCCGATGGCGACCTCGAGCGTGCGGCCCTCGGCCTGTCCACACGCCCAGCCGCGACTGTCGCGCAGCACCCGCCGTTCGATGAACCCCATGCTGCGGTCGTAGCTGTCGGCGTGGTCATCCCAATAGCCGCGTTGTTGTCGGTCAGCTTCCGAGAGATGCTCCGGTGCCATGACGACGACAGTAGTGACGTTGGTGGTCAGACAGACAGACTTTTGTCATCCGTCCCGAGGACTGATGCCGAGGTCGGGGGCGGTCAGGAATCCCGGTCGACCAGCGCCCAGGACGCACCGGCCGACAGGGCGGTGACGCTCAGCACGGCCGGCCAAGCGCCGATCCTCTTGGCCAGTGGATGGCTCAGGCCGAAGCCGCCGACGTAGATCGCGCTCAGCGCCGCGGTGGTGGCCGGGCCCTTCTTGGCCAGCCAGCTCCGGCCGGCGAAGACACCGGCGAGACCGAGCAGGACGCCGCCGAGCGGTCGGATCCCTGTCTCCCGGGCCGCCAGGTAGCCGCCGATCAGGCCGGTGACCACGATCGGGGCGGTGTGAACGCTCTCTGCAGGACGAAATGCCATACCTCAGTACGGTACGCGGCGACCGAAACCGTCGAGTTCTTGGCTCGGGTCAGCGGGAGGAGCGGGAGATCACCGACAGTCGGCCGTCGGCCGGTCCGTCGCCCTCATCGGCGGGGCGGAGCTTCCAGAGCTGGCCCAGCAAGGGCAGCTTCAGCCGGGCGGCCACCCGTTGGGAGGACAGGTTGTTGGCGTCGGTGCTGTAGAAGATGTGGCCCGGAAGGTCACGGCAGGCGTCGGCCCAGGCCGCCGTCGCGGCCGCTGCAAGTCCGTGCCCGCGGGCGTCGACAGCGGTCCAGGTGCCGGCCTCGACTCCGGCTGCTGCCAACCGTGCGGAGTGACACAGCGACAGCATCCGGTCCTCGTCGACGACCATCGCCCAGGGGCCGTGGCGGCCGTCGAGCAGTTCGCTCCATTCCGGTTCGTCCCAGGTCGGTGGCACCTGCAGCCGGCCCAGCATCGGATCGGGTACGTCGGAACGGATCAGCCGGCCGACCGACGGCTCCGGCTGTGCGGCCGGTGCGCTGCAGTCGTAGCCGGGCCCGACGGTGATCTCCAGCGGGCCGAGCGCCTTGCGCAGCAGCCCCTGCACCAACCCGACGACGACCGACGGCTGTTGGTCCTGAGCCATCGATCGGATCTCTCTGACCACCGCGGGATCCAGATCGTTGCGGGCCTCGATCACGACGCCGTCGCCGGCGTCGCCGATCACCACCGAGGGCGGTGCCTCGGTGGTCCGGCGTCCCGGTCCCCAGATCACTGCGATCTCGGCCTCGAGCAGGTCGATGTGCGAGGGGCCGTGCGGGAGTTGCTCGTCCATGGTGCGGTGATTCTCGCACTCGTCGGCACCTCATGCACGCCGAATCGGCATCGCCACGCGGGCTGCCCGGTCGCGCCCCACCGCACGACGGCCCTGCACCGTCAGTCGACCAGTCCGGCCTGGTAGGCGAACACCACCAATTGGGCGCGATCCCTGGCCTGGAGCTTGACCATCGTCCGGCTGACATGGGTCCGAGCGGTGGCCGGGCTGACCACCAGCCGCTCGGCGATCTCGTCGTTGCTCAAGCCCTCGCCGACCAGGCCGAGCACCTCCCGTTCGCGCTCGGTGAGCTCGCCGAGCAGCGGATGCGGCTTGTGGCTGGCCGGCCGGGAGCCGGTGAACGAGGCGATCACCCGCCGGGTCACCGACGGACTGAGCAGCGACTCACCGGAAGCGGCGATCCTGATCGCCCGGATGAAGTCGACCGGGTCACTGTCCTTGATCAAGAAGCCGCTGGCGCCGTTGGACAACGCCTCGAACACGTACTCGTCCAGCTCGAAGGTGGTCAACATCACCACCTTGGTCTCCGCGGTGTCGGCTCCGGACTTGATCTTCGCCAATGCCTGCAGTCCGTCGGCCAGGGGCATCCGGACATCCATCAACACGACGTCGGGATGATGTCGTTTGACCAGGTCGACGATCTCGTGGCCGTTGCCGGCCTCGCCGATCAACTCCAGATCGTCCTCGGCCTCCATCAGCACCCGGAGTCCCATCCGGACCAGCGGTTGATCATCGGCGAGTGCGACGGTGATCGTCATGGCGTACTCCTCGGGGGCTGCAAACCGAACTCTGCATGGACGGCGAAGCCACCGCCCGGATCGGGACCGGCTCGTACGGTCCCGCCGACCGACTCTGCGCGCTCGACCATTCCGAGCAGGCCGTTGCCGTCATGATCGGCGGGAATCCGGGCCGGTGGGCCGTCATCGGTGACGTCGATGGTCAGAGTCGTCGGACGGCGTTCGATGGTGACGGTGGCGGTCGCGTGCTGGGTGTGCCGGGCGACGTTGGTCAACGCCTCCTGGACGATCCGATAGGCAGCCGAGTCGATCGGCCCGGGAAGACCATCGACCGGTTCGGCCATGATCAACTTGACTGTCCGGCCGGCGGCGGCGAAGGCGTCGACCAGTTCGGGGAGCCGGGCCAGGCCGCCCACGGGCGCCCGCAGCTCCCCGGTCTCGCCGCGGAACACGGCCAGCGTTGCGCGCAACTCGTCCAAGGCGTTCTTGCTGGTCGATCTGATGGCCTGCAAGGATTCCTCGACCTTCTCCCGGCCGGTGTCGGTAGCGTCCGATCCGCGGCCCTTGTCCAGCACGTACAGTGCGACGCCGGCCTGCATGTTGATCACCGACAGGCTGTGGCCGATCAAGTCATGGACGTCCCGCGCGATCCGTAGCCGTTCCTGGTAGGCCGCTCGTCTCAGGTCGAGCTCCCTGGTCCGCCGGCCGGCATCGATCCGGCTGCGGCGCAGGGTGGCGATCAGTGCCGGAATGATCATCGCGGCACCGAGCAGGATCAGGGTGGTGTAGAGCGACGGGTCGAGGAGACCGAGGTCGGGTTGGGAGACGAAGCCGGCCCAGATCAGCGGTGCCAGCAGCGTCGCCCAGGGCGCCCAGCGACGCGGGCTCATCCGATTAGCCATCGCGACCAGGGCAACTGCCGGTCCGATCACCACCGGGCCGATCGGCAGTCCGACGCCGAGGTAGCCGGTCGCCGCGATGACCGTGATCGCAAACCCGGTGCGCGGTCGCAGCCGGCGGATGGCGATCCCAAGCACCAACAGGCCAGCCCAGATCAGGGCGGCTCCGGTGTACGGCTCACCCAGCCCCGGCCCGCCGGTTGCCGGCCCGAAGTCCGGCGGTCCGAAGTCGCCGCCGTCGCCGCCGGGTGGTCCCCAGCGCGGCCAGCGCCGGTCGTTGTCGGTGGGCACCGCCGCGAACTGGCCAGCTGCTCGTGCGAAGGCCAACGAGATGGCCCCGATCAGCAGTCCCAACGGGATGTCGAGCAGCAACGCCCGGAAGCGGTCGCTCGGTGCGGTCATCGCTGCTCCTTCCGGGACGGGTGCTGATCGGCCGGGTGCCGGTGTTTGCTCGGGTGGGCCGGCCGGCTGTGTGCTGCCGCCGGACGCCGCGATTGCAGCCTATTGCGCCGGATGGTGCGCAGACATCACCTCGGCTGCGTAGCCGGTCTACGTAGCTCGACGTACGACAGATGTCGCCTGACGGACGATGTCCGCCCGGTCGTTCTCGGGGACGGTTGAGCCATGAATCCACACGGCTGGGGCCCCGGAGGCCCAGGTTTCGATCATCTTCACGGCGGAGTGCCGTTCTTCGCCCCGTTCTTGGGAGTCGGTATGTTCCTGTTCACCCTGCTGCTCATCGGAGCAGTGTTGTTCTTCCTTGCCCGCAACGGGAAGATCGGTCCGCCACCGTGGGTCGGCGGCGGCAATCGCGTCACCCCGTTCAGCCCGGAATTCGAGGCGCGCAAGACGTTGGCGAATCGGTTCGCCAACGGCGAGATCGCCAGTGACGAGTTCCTCGAACGTGCTTCGGCGTTGAACTGGACGCCCGGCGTCGATCCGCGCCCGGCGCCCACCAAGAAGCACAAGCACTGACGGCAGGCGCCGGTCCGTCGGTCGGGGATCCCTGGGCTGGTCGAAGGGCTGGTGACGGTCCTTCGACAAGCTCAGGACGCGTGTCGTGGTTGCCCGGCGCTAGTCCGGACCGCTGTTGCGGTGACCTCGACGAGCTGGTCGGGGTAGCCGAGGGCGGCGACGCCGAGCAGTGTGCTCGGTGGGGCATGGTCGCCGAAGCCGTCCCGCACGACGGTCCAGGCAGCGACCAGGTCACGGCGGTCTGCGGAAGCGACATAGACCGTCGTCTGCATGACATCGGTCAGCGCCGCACCGGCATCGGCCAGGGCCTGCTCGAGATTGGCCATCACCTGGGCTGCCTGCCCGGCGACGTCGCCGACGGCGACCGTCGTACCGTTCGGGGCCAGTGGGCAGGCGCCCGCGGTGAAGATCAGCTCCGCGTCGGAGAAGTCGATCTTGGAGGAGTAGGCGTACTCCGCGACATCGGAGAGTGTCGAGCCGCGGGTCATTCGGATACCGGACACGCCGCCAAGGCTAGATGATCTTGGTCGCCGGGCCGATCGGTTTGTTGTAGCCAGACCCCATCGTTCGTTCGTGCCGATCAGGGCGGATCGGCACCTTGACGCAGCCACCGGATGGCGCGACTCTGTAATCACGTCGCGCCCGAGGAGGGGTCATGTCGGAAGCTGTTCTGCTGGTCGGCACGCGCAAGGGGCTGTGGATCGGCCGCTCCGACGAACGGCGCTCGTCCTGGACCTTCGGCGAGCCCGAGTTCCTGATGGAAGCCGTCTACGGGATCGGTGTCGACACCCGGGGCGGGGCGCCCCGGATCTTCGTCAGCGGCACCAGTGAGCACTGGGGTCCCGGCGTCTACTACTCAGACGACCTCGGTCGGACCTGGACCGAGACGCAAGGAGCTGCGGTGCGGTTCAGTCCGGAGATCGGCGCCAGCGTCGAGCGGGTGTGGCAGATCCAACCCGGCTCCGAGGCCGAGCCGGATGTGATCTACGCCGGTACCCAGCCGTCGGCGCTCTTTCGCTCCGCCGATCGTGGCGAGTCCTTCCAGTTGATCACCGCGTTGTGGGATCACCCGCACCGCGAACATTGGAACGCCGGCTACGGCGGGCAGGCGATCCACACCGTCGTCCCGGACCCGAAGGACCCCGCCCACCTGACCGTGGCGATGTCGACCGGCGGCGTCTACCGGACCGCCGACTCCGGACAGAGCTGGTCGCCGGCCAATGTCGGCATCAAGGCCTATTTCATGCCCGATCCGTGGCCCGAGTACGGGCAGTGCGTGCACAAGGTCACCGCGCATCCCGCCCACCCCGAACGGATGTACGCGCAGAACCATCACGGCGTCTACCGTTCCGACGACGCCGGCGAGAACTGGATCCCGATCGCCGACGGGCTGCCCAGTGACTTCGGTTTTCCGATTGTGGTGCATCCGCAGCATCCGGACACCGTCTATGTGTTTCCGTTGATCGCTGACGGCCGCCGGATACCGCCCGAGGGCAAGGCACGGGTCTGGCGGTCGACCGACGCCGGCGCCAGCTGGACAGCGCTGGCCGGCGGACTGCCGGACAGCTTCTACGCGGCTGTGATGCGGGACGCGTTCTGTGCCGACAACGCCGACCGGGCGGGGCTCTATCTCGGCGCCCGGGACGGGACGGTCTACGCCAGCGCCGATGACGGCGACCATTGGCAACAGCTGGCCGCACACCTGCCGGATGTCTACTCCGTCCGCGCAGTGGTTGCCTGAACAGCTGCCGCGCGCCCGCGCCGCCGATTTCGCAGCACCACTGGCCGCGACCCTGAGCCGTGACGCGGGGTCGGGATCGGTGCTGCTGCGTTCTTGGCGCTCGCCGCGGTCAACCAGGACGGATCATCACGAGGCCCCGTCGGCCGGCATGGCGAACCGAATCGCGGCCGGCGGACTTCTTGTCGTCGGCACCATCTGCCGGACGCCCCGGTTGCGCGCTTGTCGTGTCGGGTTAGGGTGACCTAAATACCATCTCGCAAGGAGCCGCATGTCATCCCAACCCGCCGAGCCCGCTGTCGCTGAGTCTCCCGCTGCCGCTCCGGCGGCCAAGCCACGCAGGGTGCGCAGTGCGACCGTGGTTCGCAAGGAATGGTTGACCCCCGACATGGTCCGGGTCTATTTCACCGGTCCCGATCTGGCCGATCTTCCCGAGCTGACCTTCACCGATCACTACGTCAAGATCCTGTTCCCGCCGGAGGGAGCCGACTACAGCTGGCCGTTCGATCCCGAGGCGTTGCGGGAGACGCTGCCGCGGGAGCAGTGGCCGGTGACCAGGACGTACACGATCCGTTCCTTCGACCGAGCGGTCGGGGAGATGGCGATCGATTTCGTCGTACACGGCGACGCCGGACTGGCCGGCCCGTGGGCAGCGAAGGCCGAGCCGGGCGCAGAGCTCGGCTTCCGTGGACCCGGCGGTGCCTACGCGCCGGAATCCGGCTACGACACCCATCTGCTGGTCGGTGACGAGGCGGCGATCCCGGCAATCGCCGCGGCGCTGGACCGGTTGCCGGCGGGGTCGCGGGCGATCGCGTACCTGGAGGTCGCCGACCCTGATCATGAGCAGCCGTTGCCCGGTGGCGATCAGGCGCAGGTCGTCTGGGTGCATCGTGACGCCCGGCCGTACGGCGAACCGCTGGCGCAGACCGTTCGCGAGCACGGTCTGCCGGAGGGCAGCTTCCAGACCTTCGTGCACGGCAATGCCGGGATGATCAAGGATCTGCGGCGTTACCTGTTCGTGGAGAACGGGGTGGATCGCCGGCAGGTCTCGATCTCCGGCTATTGGCGGACCGGGCAGAACGAGGATGCCTGGCAGTCGGGCAAACGTGACTTCATGGCCGGAGTCGAGGCCGAGGAAGCAGCAGCCCTGACCGGACGCTGACCGGCAGCCGGATCCGGGTGGGGCCGAATTGAGGGTCGGTGGTCACGGAACGGTGCCGGGCGCATTAGGCTCTGCTGCCGTGCATCTGCTCGAGTTCGGGGCCGTCACGGATTGCGGCCCGGTCCGAAGCGTCAATGAGGACAGCATCCTGGCCGCGCCGCCGGTGTTCGTCGTCGCCGACGGTGTCGGGGGAAGTGCGGACGGCGAGGTCGCCAGCGCGATCGTCGTCGAGGAGTTCGGACGGCTCGCCGAGCAGCCGGTGATCGACGCCGACCGGGTCAGCGCAACGATCCAGGCCGCGCACACCCGAGTCTGGGAACACAATGCCGGCCGCCCACACGGTGCCAGCAGTACGGCCGTCGGTGCGGTCGGCGTGCTGTCCGGTGACGAGCCGTACTGGGTGGTCTTCAACGTCGGCGACAGCAGGATCTATCGACTCGGGGTCGCGACGCCGGAGGCCTCGGACCGGACGCTGAGCCAGATCAGCGTCGACCACAGCCACGTCCAGGAATTGGTCGACGCCGAGGTGATCACCGCCGATCAGGCCACGACCCATCCGGACCGAAACCTGGTGACTCGGGCGATCGGCGCCGAGGAGGAGGTCGAGGCCGACTTCTGGTTGATCCCGATGGTGCCGGGGGACCGGCTGCTGATCTGCTCCGACGGATTGTTGGCGGTGTCGGATCCGGACCTGCAGCGAGCCCTGTCCGGCGACGCCGGCGCGGAGCGGACCGCGGCCGACCTGCTGCAGGCGGCGCTGGCCGCCGAGACCACCGACAACGTGTCGGTGATCGTGATCGACGTCGTGGCCAGGGGCACCGCCGACCGGACTGCGACGCCGCAGTCGGAGGAGCTGACGTCCGTTCAGCCCCATCCGGCGGCCGCCGAGTCCTCCTGATCCTCGAGGTTCCACGGCCGCCCTCCTAGGTGTGATGTCCAGGGAGGTTGTACCGCTTTGGTTCGGTGAGTCGGCGGGACAAGTGAAGGCCTCCGGTTGTGAAGTGGAGCTGTCTAGTTCACCGCTTCACTGACCAGGAGGCCTTCGTGTCCCACGCTAACGCTGCTTTGACCCCGCGCGCTCGTCTGCGGCTGGCCCGACTCGTTGTCGATGCCGGTTGGACGTATACGACGGCGGCCAAGATGTTCATGGTCGCCCCGAAGACGGCGAAGAAGTGGGCCGATCGCTACCGGGCGGAGGGGACCGCGGGGATGTCGGACCGTAGTTCTCGTCCACACAAGAGTCCGACCCGGACCAGCCCGGACACGGTTCGTCAGATCGTGCGGGCGCGTTGGCGGCACCGGCTCGGACCGGTCCAGATCGCCGGCCGCCTCAACATGCCAGCCTCGACGGTGCACGCGGTGCTGGTCCGCTGTCGGATTAACCGGCTCTCCCACATCGACCGAGTCACCGGTGAGCCCCTCCGCCGCTATGAGCATGATCATCCCGGGTCGTTGATCCATGTCGATGTGACCAAGTTCGGCAACATCCCTGACGGCGGCGGGCACCGGTTCGTCGGGCGCCAACAGGGTCTGAAGAACCGTGCCGGCACGCCAGACAGGCCCCAGAGCAAGCACCGCAACCCACTGCTGGGCACCTGTTATCTCCACACCGTCATCGACGATCATTCCCGCGTCGCCTATGCCGAGATCTGCACCGACGAAAAGGCGATCACCGCGATCGGTGTGCTCCGCCGGGCGGTTGACTGGTTCAACGACTGCGGGGTCACGGTAGAACGAGTGCTGTCCGACAACGGGTCGGCCTATGTCTCCCGTGCCTGGCGGAATGCGTGCGGCGAGCTCGGCATCGTCCACAAACGGACTCGGCCGTACCGGCCCCAGACCAACGGCAAGATCGAACGCTTCCACCGCACCCTGGCCGATGGTTGGGCCTACGCCCGTCTCTACACCTCAGAAACCGAACGCCGCGCCGCACTCCCGGGCTGGCTGCACTTCTACAATCACCACCGAGCCCACTCCGCCATCGGAGGCAAACCACCACTCACCCGGCTGACCAACCTCCCTGGACATCACACCTAGGAACGTCTTGTAACGTCGTCCCGACACGCAGCGGAACTGTGGTGGACGATGGAACGCGCATCAAAGCCTCCGGACGATGCAGGCATGTTCGGTGGAGACAGGACGAGGGGCGGACCGATGACACAGAAGGAATCGACCGGCACGGCTCCGGCGGCGAACGCACCGCACTGGACCAGTCGGTGGCGGGCGACCTATCGGCAGGGCGACTGGCTGGTGCTCTCCGGCCCGACGTCGCTGGTGGTGATGCAGCCTGCCGCCCCGCAGTGGTCGGAGCTGATCAACGCCATCTGGGAAGACGTTCTCGCGGCCGGCTCGATGGCCGATCTGGCGACCCGGCTGACCGACTTCCGGCTGGACGGGATGCCAGACTTCGCCGCGCTGTTCTGGGAGCGTGACCAGATGCGTTCGCTGGTCCGTGGCGCCGTCCGGCTGGTCGACCCGGACACCGGACGACAGGTGGCGTCCGGCGATGGCGTCCAGACCTGGACCGAGGTCGGGCTCGGCGACCTGCAACAGGTTGAGGTGCAGGCCGGCGACCAATCCGACGCCGAACAGCTCGAACTGCCGCTGGTGATCGGCGCGGTGAACGCCTCCCGCGTGCTGCTGGACGCCGGCGACGAGATGCAGATCCGCTCGCCCCAGGGAACGTTCGTCGGTGACGTTGACGGTTTGGATCGGTTGGACGCCCCCGCCGAACCGGCTGCCGCCGAACCGGCTGCCCCCACTGGCGCCGGTCCGGCGGGTGGTGTGGAGGACGCCGAACCGGGTCGCCCGGCGCATGCCGCCGAGGACGACGCCGACCGCGCGGAGACTCTTGTCGACCAGCCGCCGGTACGTCCCGATGCTGCCCCGTCCGGTTCTGCCCCGTCCGGTTCGGCCCCGTCCGGTTCTGCCCCGTCCGACGCTGACCGGGCCGGCACCGAACGACCGGGTACCGACGACGGCAGCGCCCCGGGATCCTCGGGTGACGGTGAGCGCGACGATCGGGGACCGCAACACGCCTCGCACGGGGCGCCCGCGGGTGCAGCGGGCGGAGCTGCGCTGGGTGCCGCGGCCCTGGGCGCCGCCGGTGCCGGTGCTGCAGGGGCCGCCGCTGCCGGTGCTTCTGGGGCTGGTGCCGCCGGGACAGGTGCTGCCGCGACTGGTGCCGCCGGGACTGGCGCTGCCGCGACTGGCGGTTCCGTGGCTGGAGGTTCTGCAGCGCCGGGTTCGGGATCGGCCGACAGCGGCGCTCCATCCGGTCCACCGAATTCACCCCAGTCGAGCCCAGGTCAGTCGAGCCCGGGTCAGTCGAGCTCGTGGCAATCGGGTGGCGGGGATCGTCCGGAGCCCGTCGCAGCAGGATCGAATGCAGCCGGTCGGGCCGACGACGATCAGGAAGACGACGGGCACACGATGATCGGCGACAGTCTGCCGGGGCTCGGTGGCCGCGGGCGGACCGACGAACCGGCGCAGCGTCCGGTGCTCGGCGTGCTCCACCCGTCCAGCGGAGGAACCGTCGACATCGACCGGCCGGTGGTGATCGGACGTGCACCGGTGGCCAGTCGGGTCCGCAGCGACCAGCTGCCGCGGTTGTTGACCGTGCCGAGCCCGAGCCACGACATCAGCCGCACCCACGTCCAGATCGCGCCGGAGAACGGCCGGCTGGTCGTCACCGATCTGAACTCCACCAATGGGACGATCCTGGTGTTGCCGGACGGTCGACGGACCGATCTGCGACCAGGCGTCGGGGTGCCGGCCGAGTTCGGCAGCGTGATCGATCTCGGCGACGGCATCACGATCGCGGTCGACCACGGCTGAACGAGCCGACAACAGCAGAGCGACCGCGACACCGGGACCGGTGACGCGAATGATCCAGGAGGGCGGGCGGTTGAGTACGGCAGAGCCGGTACGAGTCGGTGGTCACGCGGTCGGCCTCCCCGAAGGTGTCTATCTCGCACCGCTGACACGACGGCTCGCCGCCTTCGCCATCGACGTTCTGGTGCCGTACGCGTTGGTGCTGCTGGGCGTGATGATCACCGTCGGCGACGGTCCGACGGTGCTGGCCGTGGTGATGTTGCTGCTCGCCATCGGCTGGGCCGTGTTGCTGAGCTGGATGGTCGGCACGAAGGCGGCCGGTCCGGGAATGCGACAGCTGGGTCTGCAGATCGTCGGCCTGCACGACGGACGTCCGATCGGTGTCGGTCGAGCCCTGCTCCGCGGGGTGATCATTTCGCTGCTCGGGCTCAGTTTTGTCGGCCTGATCGTGCTGTCGGCGCTGATGGTGGTGCAGACCCGGCGGCAGGGCTGGCACGACCGGGCCGTCGACTCGGTGGTGATCGAGGAGCGACCGCTCGCACCGCCCAGGCCGCGGCCCGCGCCGGCCGCCGCTGACGACGCTGAAGCAGCGGGAGCCACGGCGGACCGCACCGGCGAGCGGGTCGACCTCGTCGAGGACGACGCCGAGGAACCGGTGGCGGCCGGTGCCCGCTACGCGGCCGACCCCGAACCCGAGGCGGCTGCGGGTGCTGCGGCGGGCGGACCCGAGCCGGAATCGGAGCCGGAGCAGCAGGAAGCGGTGCCCAGCCGGGCGGCCGTACCGGCCGAGCCGGCATGGATGATCATCCTCGAGGACGGCCGGGAGATCGAGATCGGACGGCTGGTGCTGATCGGCAGGAATCCCCAACCGGGATCCGGCGAGGACGATGCGCGGTTGATCAAGATCCGGGACGAGGCACGGACGGTGTCCAAAACCCATCTCGCGATCGCCGTCGACGGCAGTGACCTGCTGGTCACCGACCGTGGCTCGACCAACGGCTCAGCGGTGACCGATCCCGACGGCGGCTATCAACTGCTGACCGCCGACGAGCCGTACCGGATCACCGATGCCGGGCACCTGGTCTCCTTCGGCAAACACCACGTCCGGATCGGCCGCCGGGCCTGACGGCCCATCCGGACTCGCCGCTTCCGGGGCACGAGGCTAAGGTCTCTCCATGCTGCTTTCGGATCGCGACATCAAGGCCGAGATCGAGTCCGGCCAGATCGCGCTCGACCCGTACTCCGCGGAGATGATCCAGCCGGCCAGCATCGACGTCCGGCTGGATCGGATCTTCCGGGTCTTCGAGAACCACCGCTATCCGCACATCGACCCGGCCGAGGAGCAGGCCGAGCTGACCAGGGCGGTCGAACCGGACGGTGACGACCCGTTCATCCTGCACCCGGGTGAGTTCGTCCTCGGTTCGACCTACGAGGTGATCACCCTGGGTGATGCGATCGCGGCCAGGCTGGAAGGGAAGTCCAGCCTCGGTCGGCTCGGTCTGCTGACCCACTCCACGGCCGGCTTCATCGATCCCGGCTTCTCCGGCCACGTGACGTTGGAGTTGTCCAATGTGGCGACGTTGCCGATCAAGCTCTGGCCGGGCATGAAGATCGGGCAGTTCTGTTTCTTCCGGTTGTCCTCGCCGGCCGAACATCCGTACGGCACCGCCGCCTACGGCTCGCGCTACCAGGGCCAACGCGGCCCGACCCCGAGCCGTTCCGGCAACAACTTCCACCGCACGAAGGTCTGATCCCCGCGAGGTCTGAACTCGGGCGGTCGGCCCGTGGAGTTGCTCAGAGCGTCCTCACCAGGTGCGGCCGTGCGCTGTGCGACTGCGGCGCCGGTGCGATGCGGTCGGCGAGCCGGCGCAGGGTGCTGGCGGCGCGATAGCGCAGGGAGAGTTCGGGGTGGGCGAGCCGGTACTGCTTGGCGAGCCTGGCGTGATGGGCCTCCTCGTACAGGTCATTGACCCGCTGGGTGGCGCTGTAGCTGTTGAGAAACGGGTCCTGTCCCGACTTGATCATGGTCTGCGGGACGTAGTCATAGCTGTTGATCATGATGATTCCTCGTTCCTGATTCAGGGCGTACGGGATCGCGGTCTGGCGGTTGACCCCGCCGCGAGCCGAGGAATCGGGTCGCGGCGTGATCAGCTGCTGCTGGTGGTGTTGATCATGATCACGACGAGAATGTTCGGGCGTCCGTGATCGTCAGGCGCGGTACACCGCGACGTCGCCGCTGGCCGTGCTGGCCTTGATCGCGACGTACGGCTCCCCTTCGGCGGGCTGTTCGGAGGCGTCCAGGTCGATGCGGACCTCGCCGCTGACCGAGCTCAGGTCGAGCCAGGCCGGCAGTTCGTCGGCAATGCCGACGCTGATGTCGCCGGAGGCGCTGCGCAGCTCGAGTGAGCCCGAGGCTTGCGGTACGGCGATGTCGCCGGAGGCGGTGTTGGCGCGCAGGGCGCTGGTCATCTGCAGGACGTGCACGTTGCCGGAGGCGGTCTTCGTCTGGAGCGGCATGGTGGTCGATCCGACAGAGATGTCGCCGGAACCGCTGTTCATCACCGAGACCTGCCAGCGCGGCTCGGGTGCTCCGGAGATGTCGCCGATCACGATGTCCCCGGAACCGGTCGTCACCCGGGCCTCGGTGGCCGCGGTGAGATCGACGCCGCCGGACCCGTTGCTGATCTTGGTCGCGCCGAGCGCGACCGTAGCGACGATCTCCGCCGATCCGCTCGTGACGTCCAGGTCGATGCCGGCCGGCATCAGCAGTTCGACGGCAGCGTCGGCGTTCTGACCGAACGGATCGTGCGGGAAGTCGATGTTCAGTCGGCCCTGGGACTCGTTGATCTGGAGGCGTTCGAGGTAGTTGGGGGCACCGGAGATCCGGCCGCTGACCGAGCGGTCACCATCGGCCGACTCGTGGACCGTGACATCGCCGCTGCCGAGGCCGGCCACCCGCACCGACGTCACGTCGTCGTAGTTGAACTGGATCTCGCTCATCGGACCCATCCCTTCACCTGGTTGCCGTCGTCGCCGTTGCGTCCACGGGGTGGACGGGGAGGTCGAGGGGGTCGCGGCGGACGCGGGGTCCGGGGCTGACGCGGCTCCCGTCCCCGGCGCTCGCCGAAGACGCCTCCGGAGCCGAACGGCCCGTTGTCCCCGAACGGACCGTTGGGGCCGAAGATCGCGCCGGTCACCTGCTCTTCGATCCGGCGGTCCAACCGGGACGACGACAGTGCGTTCTGGATCGTCTTGACCAGCCAGGCGTTGGTGGAGATGCCGTCGTCATCGGCGGCGACATCGACCTTGCGCTTGACCGATGCCGGCAGCCGGAGGCTGACCCGGACCATCGGCTGATCCTCGTCGATCTCCTCGGGCTCGTCGTCCGACTCGGACTCCGACTGCTCGGGAACGAGCAGGGTCGGCTCACCGGTCGGCTGGGGTAGATGAACGATGAAGCTGGGGTTGCCCTCGACAACCCGGACCTCCACCGAACCTGGCGCCAATTCGGCGCTGATCTCGGCGCCGGCCTCGGAGATCGCCTCGAGAAGCGCCAGTCGGGCCGACGAATCGACCGCAGTGCCCAGGCGTCGGGCGACGTCCTGGGTGTTCTCGTCGGCCAACGAGGCGGCATTGATGATGCCGCCACGCATGGTCTCGACGTGGTTCGAAATATCCATGACGCCATCATGGCACCATCATGGTGTCAAACACAAGGCCTATGGCGTCATCAGTGGCGCCATGCGGAGCCCAAGGGGCCCTGAGCCTGTCGAAGGGCTCGTACGAACTCTCGGTCCTATGTCGAGTTCGACAGGCTCAGGACCCTTCGGCAGGCTCAGGACCCTTTGAACGGTGCACCGACTCCAGCAGCAGCTGGGCGACGTCGAGGACCTCGACCGATTCGGCGGCCCTGCCCTCGGACTGGCGGGCGGTGAGTCCGTCGCTGAGCATCACCCGGCAGAACGGGCAGCCGGTGGCGATTGCCCCGTTCCCGCCGGCTGCGGCGCCGGGAGTCGCGTCGGCGGGGGCGTGGCCGTTGGTCGCGGCAGTGCTGCCGGAGTCGGCGATCGTCAGTTGACTGTTCAGTGCAGTAAGTGCCTCGTCGGTCCGGTTCAGGTTGATCCGGGTGCCGATCTTCTCCTCCATCCACATCCGGGCGCCACCGGCGCCGCAGCAGAAGGACCGTTCGCGGTTGCGGGGCATCTCGGCATAGGTGGTCCCCGGGATCGCGCCGAGCAGCTCCCGCGGTGGGTCGTACACCTGGTTGTGTCGGCCCAGGTAGCAGGGGTCGTGGTAGGTGATCGTCCGGCCGGCGACCTCGCCGGCCGGCGGTGCCACCGGGGTCAGCTTGCCCTCCCGGACCAGCCGGTTCAGCAGCTGGGTGTGATGCACCACTTCAAGATCGACACCGACCTGCGGGTACTCGTTCTTCAATGTGTTCAGGCAGTGTGCGCAGGTGACCAGCACCTTGTGTGCCTTCGCCTCGCGCAGGGTCTCGGCGTTCTCCATCGCCAGCTGCTGGAAGACGAACTCGTTGCCGGCGCGCCGGGCTGGGTCGCCGGTGCAGGTCTCGCCGTTTCCCAACACGGCAAAGGAAACGCCGGCGGTGTGCAGCAACTCCGCGACCGCCTGGGTTGTCTTCTTCGCCCGGTCCTCGTACGCACCCGCGCAGCCGACCCAGAACAGATACTCGGTCCCGGTCAGGTCCTCGACGTCCTCGCCGACCACCGGGACCTCGAACTCCAACTCCTTGGCCCACTCCAGCCGCTTGCGGGCACTCATGTTCCACGGGTTGCCCTTCTTCTCCAGGCCCTTGAAGAGCCCGTTCAGCTCGGTCGGGAACTCCGAGTCGATCATCACCTGGTAGCGGCGCATGTCCATGATGTGATCGACGTGCTCGATGTCCACCGGGCACTGCTGCACGCAGGCGCCGCAGGACGTGCAGGACCAGAGCACATCCGGGTCGACGATCCCGGCGAAGCCTTCCTCGACCTGGATCGGGCCGACCAGCGGCCGCTGAGCTTCCTCCTGGACCGCGGTGGCCAGCCCGCCGCGGGCCTCCTCGGCGGCCTGCAGGTAGGGCGCCTTGGCGTAGCTGTGGTCGCGGAGTCCGGTGATCAACAACTTGGGTGACAGCGGCTTCTCGGTGTTCCAGGCCGGGCACTGGCTCTGGCAACGGCCGCACTCGGTGCAGGTGGTGAAGTCCAGCAGGCCCTTCCAGGTGAAGTCCTCGACCTTGCCGACCCCGAGCGGGGTGTCGTCGTCGATGTCCTCCAGCTGCTCGAAGTCCAGCGGTGCGCCGTTGATCATGATCGGCTGCAGTGCGCCGAGGGCGGGCTTGCCGCTGGACTCCCGCTTGAACCAGATGTTGAACCAGGCAACGAATCGGTGCCAGCCGACCCCCATCGTGATGGTCAGGCCGAAGATCGACAGCATCAGCATCGAGATCAGGATCTTGATCGTCGCGATGATCGTGATCGCCATCGCCAGGCCGTCGTACGACAATCCTGCCGGCAGCAGGAAATTGGTCAGCGGGAAGTGCCAGACCGAGGTCTCCTCGCCGAGCAGTTGGAACTCGCACGCCCGCAGCAGCAGGACGCAGACCACCACGCTCAGTACGGTCGCCTCGATGTAGTAGGCCTGGCCGAGGTTGGAGCCGAAGAACCGTGAGCTACGGCCGCGCCGGAGATTGACCTGCCGGTAGATGATCAAGAAGATGATGCCCAGCAAGCTGAGCCAGGCGATGATCTCGCTGAGCCACTCATAGACCACCCAGTGGCCGATGATCGGCAGCGCGAATGCCGGGTCGAAGACCTGTCCGTACGCCGTGGCGAGGCTGAACAGCAGCGCAGCGAACGCAACGAAGACGAACCAGTGCGCGATCCCGATCGGCTTCCACTGCAGCATCCGGGTGTGCAGGATCGTCTCGGTCAGCAGGTGTGCCCAGCGCTTGCCCGGCTCGTCACGACGCCGACCGTCCAGCGACCGCCCGGTCCGCAGCACGGCGACGATCCGGGTGATCCCGTAGCTGAAGAGCCCGAAGCCGACAACGCTTGCGGCCAGGCTGAGCACGATCGCCAGAATCCTCATGATCCTCAGTCTTTCCTATCGGCAGCGATGCCCAGAGGTTACTCGCCAGTAACCGATGGCGCATCCACCGGTCACCGCTTCCTCCGTAGGGTGACACAGGTGCGGATCCTGATCACCGGCGCAGCCGGCAACCTCGGCCGTGGTCTCACCGACCGTCTGCTCGGACAAGGTCGGCATCGGCTGGTGCTGAGCGACCTCGTCCCACCACCCGGTCTGGACGACACGGTGGAGTTCCATCAGCTGGACCTGCAGATCGGTGCCGGATTGGAGACAGCGGCCCGGGACTGCGATCTGCTGGTCCATCTGCCCGCCTGGCACGGTGTGCACAGCGGAACCAAGACCGAGACCGACTTCTGGCGGCTGAACGTCGACGGCACGTTCTGGGCTTTGCAGGCCGCTCGGGCCAACGGCATCCGACGTTGCGTGTTCCTGTCCTCGCAGTCCTGGCACGGACACTACGAGAAGTACGGATTCACCAAGCGGATCGGCGAGGAACTGCTGGCCTATCACCACGCCCGACACGGATTGTCCTACGTCGCCGTCCGGCCGCACGATTTCACGCCCTGGTCGGAGAACTGGCCGCAGCGCTACGGCGTCCGACTACTGCACGGCGGCGTCGATCGCGACGACGTGCTCGACGCCGTGCTCGCAGCGATCGATCACGTGCAGCAGACCGACGACGCGGAACTGGTGTTGGATGCGACCCGCCCGAACGTCTTCACCGCTGATCAGTTGCAGGGCTGGGAACACGATCCGGCAGGAACGCTGGAGCCGATCTTCCCCGGCGCTGCCGAGGCCGTCCAGCGCTATCGGTTGGACATCTCCCAACGGCCGACGGTGGCTCCGGACGCCGGCCGGGCCGAGACCGGGTATGCGCCGTCGCGACATTTCGGCAGCTTTCTGGAACGGCTGATGGCGCTGCAGCCGGACGAGGCGCGAGACCTGACCTGTCCGTACTGATCAAAGCCCGTCCATATTGATCAACTGCTGACGGTCCGCTGACGGTGGGGCCTTAGGTTCACCTCCATGGACACTGCATCTCCTGCAACGGCACCGCGCAGTCTCGGTGCCGAGGGTTCGCCGGTCAGCGCCATCGGGTTCGGGTGCTGGGCCATCGGTGGACCCCACTGGCGCAACGGCGACCCGATCGGCTGGGGCGAGGTGGACGACGACGAGTCGATCGCTGCCGTCCGGGCCGCGCTGGACGCCGGCATCACCTTCTTCGACACCGCCGACGTGTACGGCTGCGGTCACAGCGAACGGGTGCTGGCTCGCGCCCTGAAGGGTCATCGCGACGAGGTCGTGATCGCCACCAAGTTCGGCTACACCTACGACGAGGAACGCCGCGAGTCGCCGGGCACCGACGCCTCCCCCGACTACATCCGGCGGGCGTGCGAGGCCAGCCTGCGCCGGCTCGACGCCGACGTCCTCGATCTCTACCAGTTCCACCTCGGCGGCGAGGATCTGAGCAGTGCCGCTGCGGTCCGGGACACCCTGGAGGACCTGGTGAGCGAGGGCAAGATCAAGGCGTACGGCTGGAGCACCGACGACCCGGAGCGGGCCGCGTTCTTCGCTGAAGGCGAGCACTGCAAGGCGATCCAGCAGGCCTTCAACGTGCTCGGCGGCAACGAGGACACCTTGGCTGTCGCCGAACGGGACGGGCTGGCCAGCATCGTCCGGGGCCCGTTGGGGATGGGCCTGCTGACCGGCCGGATGGATCGCGACACCACGTTCAGCGACTCCGATGTCCGGCGCGGCTGGGACTTCTCCGGATCCCACGGTGATCAACTCGGCAAGCTGGAACGGATCCGGGACATCCTGACCGCCGACGGGCGGACGCTGGCTCAGGGCTCGCTGGGCTGGCTGTTGGCACGCAGCCCAGCCTTCGTCCCGATCCCGGGCATCCGCACCGTCGCCCAGGCCGAGGAGAACGCCGGCGTGCTCGCCGTCGGACCGCTGAGCAGTGATCAACTGGCCGAGATCGACACCGTCCTGCAGGCCGCCGACTGAACAGTGGCCGACTGATCAGCGGTAGACGTCCTCGTGTTCCTTGACGTAGTCGACGACAGAGTCAAGATCGCCGGTACGAACGGCCGCGGCCCACTCCGGGTTGCCGAGCAGCGGCCGTCCGACCGCGGCGAGGTCGAACTCGCCGGCTGCCAGTCGGTCGGCGAGGGCGGCCAAGGAGTGCGGGTCTGTCGCGTCGCCGCGCAGAGCATCCCGGGTCAGGCCGACCGAGCCGACCGTGATCGCGGGGAGCCCGGTGAGCTTCTTCGTCCAGCCGGCCAGATTGAGCGGCGAACCAGCGAACGCCGGCTCGGCGAAGCGCCGCTGCGAGGCGTGGAACAAGGAGGCGCCGGCCCGTACCAGCGGAGTCAGCAGCTCCGCCAACTCCGCCGGAGTGTCGGCCAGCCGGGCGGTGAAGGCAAGTTCTTTGAACTGGGAGTAGCGGACGCCGATCGGGAAGTCCGGTGAGGTGGTGCTGCGGATCTCGGCGATGATCTCGGCCACCAACCGGGAACGGTTCGCCGGGCTGCCGCCGTACCGGTCACTCCGCCGGTTGGTCGCCGGCCAGAGGAACTCGTCCAGCAGATAGCCGTGTGCGGCGTGGATCTCGACACCGTCGAAGCCGATCTCGTACGCGAGCCGGCCGGCCTCGCCGAACGCGGCCAGGATGCGGTCGATCTCGGCCATGGTCATTGCGTGCGAGTTCGGAGTCCCGTGTTCGTCGATACCCGACGGCGTCCAGGCCGACTGCCCGTCCACCGGGTCCCGGCGGCTGCCGACGTGCCAGAGCTGGGAGAAGATCGCTGCGCCTTCGGCATGGACGCCGCGGACGACGGATTCCCAGCCCGCCGCAGCGGCGCGCTTCATCCGAGGGATGTCGGTCTCGTGGCCGGCGCTGGGATGGTCGACGAGGGTGCCTTCGGTCACGATCAGGCCGATGCCACCGGCGGCCCGGCGCCGGTAGTAGCCGGCGTTCTCGGCGGTCGGCACACCGTACGGCGAATGCGACCGGGTCATCGGTGCCATCACCAAAGCGTTCGGCAGCCGCAGTCCGGCGATCGTCCTCGGCGTGAAGAGGCCGGTCAGCGGACCCGCGACCGGTGGTGTTGTCGTCGTCATACGAGTACGCTAAAACCTGACATTGACGTCAGGGGCAAGTCTTTTCGGGGACGAATTCTCGGAGGTGTCGGATGCGGATCGGCGAGCTGGCCACGGCCACCGGCGCGAGCGTTCGGTCGCTGCGCTACTACGAGGAGCAGGGCCTGCTGCGCAGCGAACGCAGCGCCAGCGGTCAACGCCATTTCCCGGATTCCGCCGTCGACCGGGTCGATCTGATCAAGGCGCTGCTGCAGGCAGGGCTGTCCAGCACCACGATCGCCGACGTGCTGCCCTGCATCTCCGACGAGTCGATTCGCACCCCCTGGCTGGAGCAGCGGCTGCAGCAGGAGTTGCAGCGGGTCGACGAACAGCTCGCAGCCCTGCAGACCACCCGCGGTGTGCTGTCCGACGTGGTCGCCCGCTACCGGGTCTGAACCGGTAACAGCGCTCAGTCGGTGGTCGGTGCCGCGCCGAGGCGGAACAGCACCTCGCCGGCGTTGTCCACCACCAGGGTGTCGGGATCCCGCCGGGCCGCGTCGATGTCCAGCGTTGCCGGGTCGGTGTAGTTCAACGCGTGCGCGCGGGTCTCGTCCTCGCTGATGCCGGTCGCCAGGGTCACCGTGACCCGGTCCCGTTCACCGCCCTCGGGAGTCCAGGTGCCGGCACCGCGCAGATGCGTGGAGTGTGCCAGCACCCCCCACGGATGATCTTTGAACCGATCCCACTGCTTGGCGAAGTAGTCCCGGCAGTGGTAGCCGATCTTGGCGATCTCGGCGCCGTGGGTATGGCTGACCACCGACAGGTGCGGGGCATAGATGATCACCTCGCCGCCGTCGGCGACCACCGGCTCGACCTTGTACATCCCCTTGGCGGCGGTCCAGATCTCGTCGTACCGATCGGGAATGATCGAGATCACCCGTCGTACGGGCCGTTGCAGGTAACGGATGTGAGTGTTGGCCGACAATGCTGCCGCCGCCTCCCAGGCCGCCGTGACGTCACCGACGGCGACCCCGTGCAGGTCGTGGGTGCCCGACTGGACGACCACGCAACAGGCCAGCAGATTCGAGTCGATCTTGCTGGCCGCCTCGTTGATCATCGCCCGGACCGGGGTGACACCGAGGGTGCCGATGATCTCCACACTGCTGATCAGGGCACCGAGCCAGTGCGACGCGTCGATCATCTGCTGACCGGACACGCCGGGGAAGAGATACTTCGTGCCGCCGGAGAAGCCGACCACCTCGTGCGGGAAGACCGGGCCGACGATCAGCACGTCGTCAGCCTCGACGACGGCCTTGTTCACCGTGACATCGACGTCGAGGCTGAGTCGCCCCTCCGACAGCTCCTCGACCCGGGACGCTCCGATGGTGCCGATGCTGGTCAGCTCGCTGGGCCGCCACCATTCGTGATTGGCGATCTCGGCCCGCGGATAACGGGAGGCCAACTCACCGGGGCCGACCTCGAACATCTTCTCCAGCTGCTGCTGTGACATCTCCGGATGGGTGCCGAGCGCGACCAGCACCCGCAGCCGCGACACCTGCGATGCGAGGGCGGCGTAGACGGTGTCCATCAACAGCTGCAGCGGACAGGACCGGGTGCTGTCCGGGACGATCACCACCACGTCGCGGCCCTCGAAGTCCCGCCCGGCCAGCTGTTCGGTGATGAAATCGCGGACCTGGTCGGTGCTGAGCGCCCGGTCCAGCGAACCGATCGATGCTGCCTGCGGTGTGGTCGTCACGTCTCTCACTGTACGGCGTGGGCAGCCGGGCACGGCGCGCGGATCAGGGCCGGTCGGGGCTGATGAGTCGCGGGCTACGGCCTGCGGCTGTCACGCTGGGCCGGTGAACGGCATCATCGACGAACTCCGCAGCAGGAGTCTGATTCCCGGCGATCCGATCGGTTCCGGGATGGAGGGCGAGGTCTTCGCCGTGCAGCAACGTCCGGATCTGGTGATCAAGATCTGGCGGCGGCGCGATCCGGCCGACCTGGAACGACTGCGGTTGTTCACCTCGGGTCTGTCCTCGGCAGGCCTCGCGATCGCCTTCCCCCAGGTCCAGCAGATCGTCATGGCCACCGACGGTGTGGCGACCGTGGAATCGGCGGTTCCGGGAGTCCCCCTCGGCTCCGGTGGCCCGCGCCCCGTGGTCACCGAGGCGCAAGCGGATGTCCTGATGGACGCGCTGATGGCTCTGGCCGACGTCCAGCCACGCGCTGAGCTGGCCCTGCTGCCGCCGTTGCCGGGGGAGCAACCGTTTGATCCCGAGGCCGGATTCGGCGCATCACTCGCCGATCTGATCGCCCGCCGGCACCGGGCCCACGCCGACGTGCTGACGGCGCATCAGCCCGACGTCGGCAGGCTGGTCGGCGCGACGGCCGAGGCCGTTCGGTCGATCGAACCTGCGATGCAGGCGTTGATCCACGGCGACCTGGTGCCGTCGAATCTGATGATCGTCGAGTCGGCTCACGACGGTGCGCCGCGCTTGTCCGGTGTGCTCGATTTCGGATTCCTCACGGTGGTGGGCGACCCGGCCTTCGATGCCGCCGTTACGTCCTCGATCTTCGACATGTACGGCGAGAACGCTCGCCGTTCCGAAGCCATCCTGGACGAACACATCGCCGACCGGTTCCGGTACCCGTCGACGACGCTGGCGATCTATCGCGCAGCCTGGGCGATCATCACGGCCAACGCCTTCGGTGCCGACGGTGCCGACGGCCACTTCGCGTGGTGCATCGCCATGCTGAACCGTCCAGAGGTGCGATCGGCTCTCGGAGTGCGGTGATCGTGCCCGCCTCGATCATGCCAGAGTCGATCATGCCCGAGGCGATCTTCGGCGGGTGATCATCGGCGACAGCAGATCAGCTCGTGGTCCAGCCGATGCTGTCCAGGAAGTGCTCGGCGCCCGTCGCCAGCTTGCCCAGTCCGGCAGCGGATCGCGCCAGGTCATCGACCATCAGTCCGTGGTCGGCATCGGGGATCTCGACCACCCGATCGGACAGCTGAAACGCTTGGTCGGCGTCCCAGACCGGGTCGGCCGATCCGCCGACGATCAACCGTGGTGCGGCGCAGTCCTTGATGCCGTCGACCACATCCTGGCTGATCAACACCGGCGTCACCCAGATCGCCGGCAGCCCGTAGCGCGCCACCAACGGGGCCGCATAGCTGCCCAGCGACTTCCCGATCACCACCGTCGACGCGGGGTCGCAGTCCTTCAACACCGGCGCGACCTGGGTCGACACCCAGCGGGCGATCTTGTCGAGCTTGATGGTGTCGAGTTCCTCGAGACGCTTCCAGTCCAGAGCTCGAACCTCGGCACCGCGGCGCTGCGCGGCGAGCATCGGGAAGAACAGTTGCGGCACGTAGGCGCCATAGCTTCGCCCCGGCAGGATGACGGCGGTGCGTCGGCTCTCCATGACAAGATCATCGACCGTTGTCCCGATCAGCACAACCCACCGCACCGGTCGAAGGGGATCGTATTAGGTTGTGCGGGTGACTGACTCCAGCAATGACGCTTCCGCCGCGCGGCCGGAATCTTCGGTCGAGGAACGCTCGACACCGCAGGTCTCCGATGAGTTGACGTCCAGCACGCATCAATTGAAGATCGGAAGGCGCACCCTGCGCTACACCGCCCGGACCGGACGAGTCGTGCTGTGGGAGGAAACGATCAAGGATGACGTCTGGCAGGGCCGCAAGCCGCGTGCCCAGGTCAGCATCACCGCCTACACCGCCGACGAGACCGACCCACAGACCCGACCTGTGACGTTCGCATTCAACGGCGGCCCAGGCTCGTCCAGCGTCTGGCTGCACATGGGGCTGCTCGGACCGAAGCGGGTGATCATGGGCGACGCCGGCAACCTGCAGCCCCCGCCGTACGACGTCGCCGACAATCCGCAATCCTTGCTGGCGGTCAGCGATCTGGTCTTCATCGACCCGGTGTCGACGGGGCGCTCGCGGGTGGTCGAGGGCGAGAAGGCGCAGGACTTCCACGGATTCACCGCCGACATCGCCTCGGTAGGGGAGATCATCCGCCAGTGGGTGACGGCCAACGGGCGTTGGGGATCGCCGAAGTTCCTGGCCGGCGAGTCCTACGGCACCACCCGCGCCGCCGGGTTGGCCGAGCATCTGCAGGGCGAGCACGGTCTGTACCTCAACGGGCTGATGTTGATCTCGAGCGTGCTCGACTTCGGAACCGGCAACTTCGAACGCGGCGGCGACCGCGCCCATGCCCTCTATCTGCCGTTCTACGCCGCCACCGCGCACTACCACGGCAAGCACGGCCGCCGGACGTTGAAGAGCGTGCTGGCCGAAGCCGAGGCGTACGCGGCACGGGACTATCCGTACGTGTTGGCCCGCGGCAGCAGGCTGACCCCGGCCGAACGGGCCGAAGCGGTCGCGACGATCGCTCGGCTGACCGGGGTCTCGGAAGACTATGTCGATCGCGCCGACCTGCGGTTGGAACACTGGCGCTACTTCGGCGAACTCCGCCGTAGCGAGGGTTTGACGGTCGGCCGGCTGGACTCCCGTTTCACCGGTCCGGCGGCCAGCGGGATCGCCGAATCGATGGACGCCGACCCGTCGATGGACGCGATCATGGGGCCGTACGCCGCCGCGTTCCAGCACTACCTGTACAGCGATCTCGGGGTGCGGGACAGCAGCCAGTTCCATGTCTTCGGCAAGGGTGTGATCGAGAAGTGGAGCTACAAGGAGTTCGAGAATGCTCCGGTGTATGTGATCGACAAGCTGTCCCGCGCGATGCGACAGAATCCGCATCTTGCCGTGCACTTCGGTTACGGCTACTACGACGGCGCAACGCCCTACTACGCGGCGGAGGATTCCGTTGCCCACTTGCAGATCCCGGCCTCGTTGCGGGACAACCTGGAGCACCACTACTACGAGGCCGGCCACATGATGTACGTGCACGAGGAGAGTCGGCTGCAGCAGAGTCAGCAGCTGGCCGACTTCGTCCGGCGCCGGAGCAACCGCTGACGGCCGCGTGGACCCACACCGTCGCACCGTTTGCCTACCGTCGCACCCCGCACACGCGGTGCGAAGGTACGCAAGCAGTGCGGCGGGGCTGGGGCCGGCGGCAGGGCGCGGATCAGTCGGCGGGGCGGCGGCGTTTGAAGTACACGGCCGACTCTTCGTATCCGATGGCCCGATAGAAGTCGCCGGCCCGCCGGGTCGCCAACGAGATGTGTCGAGCGTCGTGCTCGGCGAACGCCCAGTGTTCGTACGCCACGACCAGTTGTCGACCGATGCCGGCGCCACGGATGGTCTCGTCGACGATCAACTCCTCGACCCAGCCGATCGGCCCGTTGGCGTGGAAGGCGGGATGCACCATCCCGTAGAGATATCCCTGCAACTGATCGCCATCGGCCGCGACCAGTAGGTGTCGCTCGGGATCGCTCAGGATCTGCTCCAGTGATCGCTGGAACGCTTGCCGCTGCGGGACCGCGGAGGTGGCCAGCTGGGTCGCAAGTCCGAAGAGCTGATCGGCATCCGCCGACCCGGCGGGACGGATCGCGGGAGACTGCATCGCAGACGACATGGCCCCCAGTTGATCACAGCCGGTCCGGCGGTCGCCGTGCGAGGCCGGGGGTGAGGGCCAGATTGACGGCGGCCAGCATCCCGATGATCATCACGGCCAGCAACACCGCCGTCAGCGGCAGGATGTCGACGGCGGCCCCGACCAGCAGCGGACCGACGGTCATCCCGACCTGACCGAGTCCGCTGCTCAGCCCGAAGACGTGAGCCTGCTGGTCGGCGGGCACCCGTTCGTATGGTGAAGACGGCGCCGACGTCGATGATCTTGTCCTGACGATCCGCGCGATCACCGCGGCTCGCTGAAGATGATCTTGGATCGACGCCCGGTGAAGATCCCTGGAGTTGGTCGACCGTGTCCTGAGCTTGTCGACCGTGCCTGAGCTTGTCGAACGGGCAGCTGGAGGCGATCCTCCGGCAGGCTCAGCACTCCGGCGTCGTGGCATTGATAGCGTTCCGCAGGTGAATCACGAGACCGCCACCCAGCCGAGTGTCGCCGGCTGGCGCAACGCGGTGCTGATCTCGTTCGCACTCGGTGGACTGACCATGGCGACCTGGGGGCCGCGACTGCCGAGCCTGCGAGCCGCGTTGGGGCTGGACAATGCCGGTATCGGGCTGGTGCTGGCCGGCGTCACGGTCGGCTCCATTGCGGGACTGGTCGCGTCGTCGGCTTTGCTGTCCTGGTTGGGTTCTCGGGCGGCAATCCGATCCGTGTCGTGGCTGATCGCGGCCGGGGTTGCCGTCATCGGCGTCGGCGCGGGCCTGCTGCACAGCGTACCGATCGTCACGATCGCGTTCGTGCTGCTCGGCTTCGGCATCGGCTCGTTGGACGTGATGATCAATGTCGACGGTGCGGCCGTCGAACGAGCCGCCGGCCGGACCCTGATGCCGCTGATGCATGCCGGTTGGTCGGCCGGGTCGGTGGCCGGTGCCGGGTTGGGCGCGGCCTGTGCCGCTCTCGGTATCGACTTCGTCTGGCAGTTCCTCGGCGAGGCCGTGATCATCGTCGGCGTCGCCACCGTCGCCAGTCGCTGGTTGCCGGTCCGACTCGACGAGGACACCGACCGCGGCAAGCCGCCGGTCGCTGACCGGATCCGCAGTTGGCTGCGCGGTTGGGCCGACTGGCGGCTGCTGCTGATCGGCCTGGTGATGTTGGGCGTCGAGCTCGGAGAAGGATCGGCCAACAACTGGCTGACCCTGGCCGTCCGCGACGGGCACGGCAAGTCAGACGCGATCGCCGCGACCTTCTTCACCGTTTTCGCCATCGGGGAGACGACCGCCCGGGTCGTCGGTGGCCCGCTGGTGGACCGGATCGGTCGGGTCGCTGCCGTCCGGTCGACCACCGCGCTCGGCGTTGTCGGAGTGGTGTTGTTCATCCTCACCGACGCCTCGCCGTTGATCTTGGTCGGCATCGTGCTGTGGTCGGTCGGGGTGTCGATGGGCTTCCCGTTGGGGATGTCGGCCGCGGCCGACAGCGGCCCGAACCCGGCCGCCCGGGTCAGTGTTGTCGCCTCGATCGGCTACCTCGCCAATCTCGCCGGCCCGCCAGCGGTCGGCGTCCTGTCCGGTTCGGTCGGGCTGCTCAACGCCCTCTGGCTGATCGTCATCCTGTTGGCCGTCGGCTTCGTCGCCGCCGGGGTGATGCGGCCGAGTTGATGCGGATGGGGGTCGAGCCGGCCGGATCGAGTCAACACCTGACCGGCGGTCTCGGACTCGTCACCCGGACAGGGCCTCGCGAACGAAGTCGGCCTTGCGGGCGGTGTACTCGCCCCAGTTGTCGGTGTCTGCCGCGATGGCTAGTTTGAGAGCCTGATACCGCGCGGCGAGGGCAGGGTCCGACCGGAGCCGGTCACGGAACAGCAGACGCCGGTGCCACTCACGACCGTCGAGATCCACTACGTGGATGATCACCTGGCGGCATGCGACGTCGGGCCAGCAGAGCCACGCGTGCCGGTCTCGTTCCCCTTCCAGGACGTACCCGTTCGTGGTGAGGGTCTCGACCATGCCGCTGTGGGCCGGTGGGGCGGTGCCGACCAGGATGTCCACGACGTCCTTGCTGGCGATCCCGCCGATCGCGGTCGAGCCGATGTGCTCGATCCGCGCGTCTGGCGCAGCCGTGGAGATCCGGGTCGTGTGCTCGCCGAACCGAAGATTCCAATCGGCCGGCCGCGGTGCCACCAGGATCACGGCCGACACAGTAGCTTCCCAGGGTCTTGCGGGAGTCCCACACGCTCGCCTCGTTGGGGAAACTTGTGCTGGGAGTATCCAGCAGCAGTTTCCCCAACGTGACTGCCCAGGCGAGATCGTGGTCACTCGGAGCTCTGCCGCTGCGGATCGGTCCCGGGTGGTGTTGCCGGTCAGCGACTCACCGGTTCGCCCGTGCGGTCGAGACGGCGGACCTCGAAATGGAAGCAGCCGTACTCCACGGCGCGGACGTGGACCAGGGCCACCTCGGGATCGGAGAACGCGGCATCGAGCGCCTCATCGATCGATGCGGTCGGGTCCGCTCCGATCTCGACCAGTTGACCGCCGACGATGTGACCGTTCGCGTCGTAGCGACGGATCGCCCGCAGCGCACCGGTCCGGGCATGCGGGTAGCCATCCAGGTCCCGTGGGCCGGCGCACTCGTCGGTGTGGATGAAGACCGGTCCGGCCTCGTCGTAGCCGCCCGGATCGGCTCCGGTGGCTGCCGCCCAGCGGCGGAGCGGGGCGTAGGAGACCAGCGCAACCCGCTCGCCGGACCGGATCCCGCGCAGACAGCAGCGCAACGGGCTGCCGACGCTGTCGATCGGGGCGTCGGCCGCCCCGGCGACGAAGGGGCGCAGCGGCCGGCCGGAGTCGTCGGTTCGACGCAACTGCCGGAGCGCGGCGGCGGGGATCGCGCGGGCGAGGTATCTGGTCGTCGTGTCGGTGCCAGTGGCAGCTGTGCTGGTCATGCGACCGATCCTGGTCGTTGCGATCGGCGGTGTCTGGCAGCAATCGGACGTCACGTCGGTGGCGCGCCCGCCGATCTCCCGTGATTTGGGGGTGCCGAACGTTACGGTCGAGTGGTTCAGTGGAAGGGTCGTGTCCGCAGAGCCAGCCGGCTCGGGGGATGGGCTGCATGGATGGGGATGTCGTGATCGAGTTCGAGTCGGTGACCAAGCGCTATCGCGATGGGACCACCGCGGTTCAGGACCTGAGTCTGACGATTCCGTCCGACAAGATCACCGTCATCGTCGGGCCGTCCGGCTGCGGCAAGACCACGACGCTGCGGATGATCAACCGGATGCTGGAGCCGACCAGCGGTTCGATCTCCTGGGACGGCGCACCACTGAAGTCCAAGCGCAAGACCCAGCTCCGTCGACAGATGGGGTATGTGATCCAGAGCGGCGGCCTGTTCCCGCACCGGACCGTGATCGAAAACATCCAGACGGTGCCGACCCTGATCGGCTGGGACAAGACCAAGAACCGCAACCGGGCCTATGAACTGCTCGAGATGGTCGGCCTGGAACGCAAGCTCGCCCAGCGCTACCCGAGCCAGCTGTCCGGTGGCCAGCAGCAGCGGGTCGGAGTCGCTCGCGCGCTGGCCGCCGACCCGATCGTGATGTTGATGGACGAGCCGTTCTCGGCAGTCGATCCGGTGGTCCGAGCCGACCTGCACGAGCAATTCCTTCAACTGCAGAAGAAGATCGGCAAGACCATCGTGATGATCACCCACGACATCGACGAGGCGATCAAGCTCGGTGACCAGATCGCGATCATGCGCAAGGGCGGGGTGTTGGCCCAGGTCGGCAGCCCGCAGCAGTTGCTGGAGGAACCGGTCGACGACTTCGTGGCCGGCTTCGTGGGCAAGGACCGCGGCTATCGCGGGCTGTCCTTCGTCGCCGCCTCCGGACTTCCGTTGGAGAACGTTCAGCTGACCCGTGATCCGGCTGCTGCTCATGGTGATCAACCGGTGTTGGTCGTCGATGAGGACGCCACCCCGCTGGGCTGGGCGGACCTGACTCGGCCGGGCCAGACCCAGATGCTCGGATCGACCTTCCTGCCGGAGACCGACACCATGCGGGTCGCGCTGGACTCAGCGCTCAACTCCCCGGTCGGGCTGGCCGTTGCGGTCGCCGCGAACGGCCGTTTCGCCGGCGTGGTGACCGCCAGCCAGATCCTTGATCAGGTCCGCTACCTGAAGGCGTCGGTCGCCGATGCCATCTCCGCACGGGCCGAGGCCGACGCGGCCCGACGCGAAGCCGAGGCGGCCCGACAGGAGGCCGAAGGCGTACGCAACGAGGCGTCCAGGATCGCTGCCGAGGCCGATGCCGAGGCAGACGAGGCGGCCCGGGTCGAGGAAGCCGTCCGGGCGGCCGACGAAGCCGACGCCAAGGCGGCGGCTGCCGAGCAGGCTGCCGCGCAGAAGGAAGCCGTGGCCGATCAGGTCGAACAGCAACAGGCGGAGCAGGAGCACGCCGAGCAGCAGCAGGCCGAGCAACAACCCGAGCCGGAACGGCCGGAACAGGAACAGGAGCAACAGGAACAGGCGGAACAGGAACAGCCGACCGAGATCCGACCCCGGCGCGATGTCGCCGGCGATGATCAGGGCGACGCGACCCAGATCAGGCAGCCATGAACTGGTCCTGGATCGCCGACAACGTCGGACTGATCGGCACCTCGCTCGGCCAACATCTCCTGCTGGCACTGATCCCGGTGGCGGCGTCGTTCATCCTGTCGATCCCGATCGGCTACCTGGTCTTCCGCAGCGGCGCTGCCGGATCGAACGTCATCCTGGCGATCTTCGGAGCGATCTACTCGATCCCGTCGCTGGCGATCTTCGTCGCGCTGCCGTTGGTGATCGGCACCAAGGTGCTCGATCCGCTCAACGTCATCGTCGCGCTGACCATCTACACCACGGCGCTGCTGTCCCGCAGTGTGGTGGACGGATTGCGGGATGTGCCGGCCGACGTCAAGCAGTCCGCCGATGCGATCGGCTTCGGGCGCGGACGACGCTTCTTCCGGGTCGAACTGCCGTTGGCGATGCCGGTGATCTTCGCCGGCCTGCGGGTTGCTTCGGTGTCCAACATCGCCCTGACCAGCATCTCGATCCTGATCGGCGTACCGTCGCTCGGAACGCTCTTCAGCCGCGGGCTGAACCAAGGCTTCCTCACCCCCGTATGGGTCGGGCTGGTGCTGTCGATCCTGGTCGCCCTGCTCGCTGACCTGGTGATCATCCTGATCCAGCGCGGCACCTTGCCCTGGGCGCGAGGAGGGCGTACGGCATGAACGTTTTCGGCTATCTGCTGGACGGCGCCAACTGGGGCGGACCGGACGGGCTCGGCCTCCATCTGGGCGAGCATCTGCTCTACAGCGTGATCGCTGTTGCCATCGCCGCAGTGATCGGAATCCCTGCCGGACAGCTGATCGGTCACACCCGGCGCGGCAGCTTCCTACTCGTCGGTCTGGCGAACTCGTTCCGAGCGATCCCGACCTTCGGTCTGTTGATCTTGGTTGTGTTGCTGACCCAGACCAGCTGGATCCCGGTCGTCTGCGTCCTCGGTGTGCTGGCGCTGCCACCGCTGCTGACCGGCACTGCGACCGGCATCATGCAGGCCGATCAACAGGCCGTCCACGCCGCCAGCGCGCTCGGCATGTCCGGCGGTCAGGTGCTGACCCGGGTCGAGATGCCGCTGGCGATGCCGTTGATCATCTCCGGCCTGCGGAGTGCGACCCTGCAGGTGATCGCGACCGCGACGGTCGCTGCCTATGTGCCGCAGGTCGGCGGACTCGGTCGGACGATCCTGGACGGCATCCCGGCTCGCGACTACGGGCAGGTGCTGGCCGGCGCGCTGCTGGTCGCACTGCTGGCGATCGTGATCGACGTCCTGCTCGCACTCGCCGGTCGGGCGACCAGTCGGCACCTGCGGCTGAAGGCGCCGAAGACGACCGCACTGACCGCGGCGCCGACGCCCGACCCGGCGAACGCCGACGCCGACGCATCGAACGCAGCCGCCTGACCGACCGGGTTCGGGCCGATCGGGTTCACGGAATCACCCGCGCCAGCGCGCCGATCTCCAGCGCCGTCCAGATCGCACCGTCCGGTCCGACGGCGATGCCGTGCGGCTCGGAGTTCGGGGTCGGTAGATCGGACAGCTCGATCCTCCCGTCCACGCTGATCCGGCCGACCCGGTTCGCACCCCACTCGGTGAACCACAACGCCCCGTCCGGACCGCTGGTGATGGCGTGCGGCCGGCTGCGGCGATCCGGCAACGCAAACTCGGTGATCACCCCGCCGGTGTCGATCCGGCCGATCTGTCCGGCGCCGATCTCGACGAACCAGAGCGCGTCGTCCGGTCCGAGCGCCAGCCCGACCGGGGCGGCGTTCTCGGTCGGCAACGGGTGGACCGCAACGGTGCCGTCGAGGGTGATCCTGCCGATCGCGTTCGCCTGATTCATCGTGAACCACATCGCCTGGTCGGGACCGGCGACGATCATCGACGGAAACGCCCCGCTGATCGGGAGCTCGAATTCGGTGCAGTCACCGGCGGTCGTCAGCCGGCCGATCCGATCGGCTGCGATCTCGGTGAACCAGAGCGCGTCGTCGGGACCGACCGCGAGACCGTACGGGCCGGACTCCGGGGTCGGCGGAGTCGTGGTGCTGGCCGACCCGTCGAGGCCGATCCGGCCGATCCGGTGGGCCCGGTATTCGGTGAACCAGAGTGCTTCGTCGGGGCCGGAGGTGATGATCGTCGGCCCGGAGGTCGGGTCGAGCTGGTGGATCGTCGGCTCGGTGCCTGGGGTGTAGCGGCCGATCTGGCCGGCGTCGACCAGGGTGAACCAGAGAGCGCCGTCCGGGCCGGTGGTCAGTCCGTACGGGCCGCCGGGCACCGGATGTTCGTGGACTGCTCGGGCCATCCTCCACCTTCACCTCTCTGTCGCCGCGCACGGCAGCCGATCGCGGTGTTCGGTGGCGGCAGCGCGGAGTGACCGTTGACGATACTGCCGATCGAGCCGAGTTGCCCGCGCATTTCGGCGGCTCGGGTGTGGCGGACTCACCCGTGTTCGGGAACGAACTCCTCGACTCCGGTGCTGCCGCCTTCGCTGACCGGCAGCCCGGCGGCGCGCCAGGCGTGGATGCCGCCATCGATGTCGGTGGCATCCACGCCGATCGACTGCAACGACGCGGCGGCCAGCGAGGAGCTGTAGCCCTCGGTGCAGACGACGATCCAGCGCTGACCGGACGTTGCCTGCGGGACCCGGGCGTCGGACTCGGGATGCAATCGCCACTCCAGGTGATTTCGCTCGACGATCAGCGATCCGGGAATCTCGCCGTCCTGCCGGCGCTGCCACTCCGGGCGGATGTCGACGATCAGCGCGCCGGTGCGCACCTCCTCGGCGGCTGCGTCCGGAGCGAGACGGTGCAGCCCGTGGCGCGCTGCCGCCAGCAGGTCGTCGACGGTGCGATAGGTCATCGGTCGGCGGTGCGGCGGGGTGCAGCAGCCTCGGGGTCGTCGGTCCACAGCGAGTCGCGACGGACCAGTTCACCGTCGGCGACCTCGTAGTAGTGCATCAGCGTCAGCGGCGGAGAGTAGACGTGAACGCTGACCGCGGTCCGTTCGGCATGGTTGCGCACGTCGTGAACATAGCGCCGGTCGAAGACGACTGTCTCACCCCGGCTGCGGAAGATGTCGGTCAGCCCGTCCGGCGTCCACAGGGATTCGGTCAGTTCACCGTCCACCACGGTGAACGCCCCAGCGCTGTCGCCGTGGTCATGCAGCTCGGTGCCCTGCTCTGTCGTCCAGCTGATCAGCCAGACGTCGGCCCGGTCATCGGCATGCAGCCGGACGTGCCACCGCTGCTGGGAGTCGGCATGCACCGGGTGCCGGCCGGCGCGCACCTCGGCCGCGTACTGCTGGGTCCAGGCCGTCAGCTCCTCCGCACTGAGCGCGGTCTCGCGCCGATCGGTCACACTATTCATGCTGGAATACTAGGAAATAATCCCACGGCGTGCCGGACGTCTCGGATCGTGGGCGGGTCGCCGTCGGCAGCGGACTCGGTGCCTCGCAGTGAGCCGAATCCGGGCACCCGACGGTGAGCCGGCACGTGGTTTGCTTACGAACCGGCGACGATTCCGCTGCCGATCCGGGAATCGGATGGGCGCTGTCGGTGCTTGATGGAAGGCTGGACCCGAGTCGACCGAGGAGGCCGAATATGTCCGTTCGCAGCCGGATGTCCGCGTTGGCAGCGCTGGTGGTGGTGGCCGCTACCGCGTTGGCCGGATGTGGCGCCAACAATGATCCGTTGGCCGGCGACAGTGCCGCTCCCAGCGCCGGCGGTGCGGGCGGCGAGGTCGTCGTCGGCTCGGCCAACTTCACCGAGAATCAGGTGCTGGCCGAGCTGTACGCCCAGGCCATGACCGCCAAGGGGGTCAAGGCCTCCACCCACCTCGACATCGGTTCTCGCGAGCTGTATCTGCGTGCCCTGAAGGACGGGTCGATCTCGGTCGTCCCGGAGTACACCGGCAACCTGCTGCAATACCTGGACAAGAAGGCGACGGCCAGTACGCCCGAGGAGGTCGACGAGCAGCTGCCGAAGGCAGCCAAGGACAGCGGCTTCGACGTGCTGGACACCACGGAAGCCGTCGACCAGGACGTCTACGTCGTCACCAAAGCACTGGCCGACAAGTATCAACTCAAGACGCTCGGCGATCTGACCAAGGTCCCGGACCTGAAGGTCGGCGGACCGACCGAGTTGCAGGAGCGACCGTACGGTCCGGACGGGTTGCAGGGGATGTACAAGGTCAAGGTGAGCAAGTTCGTCGCCTACGACGCCCCGGCGCTCAAGGTCAAGGATCTGAAGGACGGCAAGATCCAGGCGGCCGACTTCTTCACCACCGACGCCGCGATCGCCGACAACGGCTTCGTCAAGCTGGAGGATCCGCAGACCCTGATCCTGCCGCAGAACGTCGTGCCGCTGGTCCGCCCCGACGTCAAGAAGAACTCCAAGGCGGTCGACGCGATGAACGCCGTCGGCAAGCAGTTGACCACCGACGAACTCGCCGCCCTCAACAAGAAGGTCGACGTCGACCACGCCGATCCCGGCGACGTCGCCAAGGAATGGCTGACCAGCAAGGGCCTCGTCTGACAAGGTCCCTGAGCCTGTCGAAGGGCACCTCGACTCTGCCGTGGCTCTGGGATCCTTCGACAGGCTCACGACCCTGCTCGCTTGTTCCGCATCATCCCGCGGAGGGCGAGGAACCTGATCAAGGTCGAGACGGCATTGGCGGTGACCAGGACGGCGACCTCGACCCATCGTGTCGGTGTGCTGACGGTGTGATGCAACGACCACAATGAGCCGCTGGTCAATCCCAGCCCGATGCCGAAGGCGATCAGGCCGCCGGCATGGTGCTTGATCATGTTCTCCGGGCCACGGACACCGAACGTCATCCGGCGATTGGCCGCCGTGTTGGCCACGGCCGTGATCAACAACGCGATCAGATTGGCCGCCTGAGCATCGATGACTCCGCGCAGTGCAAGGTAGAGCACCAGATAGGCCAGGGTGCTGAGGACACCGACGGTGGCAAACCTGATCAACTGGCCGAGCAGGCCGCCGGTCGGACCACGGAGGGTCCAGGGGCGCGGCCCGCCGTCGCCGGTGCCCGTCGCTCGACTGCGCTGGACGAACTCGTCGCGCACCCGGGTGATCGGGATGCTGCCGGTCAGGAAACCTTTGCCCAGTCGGGCGATCCCGCGCAGATCCTCGGTTGCGGTGGCGACGATGTCGACCCGCGAATCCGGGTCGTCGACCCAGTCGACCGGCACCTCGTGGATCCTCAGGCCGACCCGCTCGGCGATCACCAGCAGCTCGGTGTCGAAGAACCAGTTGTTGTCCTCGATCAACGGCAACAGTCGCTCGGCGACGTCGCGCCGTAGCGCCTTGAAACCGCACTGGGCATCGGAGAACGATGCAGACAGGCTGCCCCGCAACAACAAGTTGTAGGAGCGGGAGATGAATTCCCGTTTGGGACCTCTGATCACTCGGCTGCTGCGGGCCAACCGGGAGCCGATTGCGACATCGGAGTGGTTACTGACCAGCGGCGCGACCAGCGGCAGGATGGCGCGCAGATCGGTGGACAGGTCGACGTCCATGTAGCCGACGACTGCCGCCCGGGACGCCGACCACGCCGCCTTCAGCGCCCGTCCGCGCCCCTTCTGATCGAGGTGTAGCACCCGAACCGCCGGCAGGGTGCCGGCAAGCCGCTCGGCGATGATCATGGTGTTGTCGGTGCTGGCGTTGTCGGCGATAGTGATCAGGTAGTCGTAGGGGAACTGCTCGCGCAGATAGCCGTCCAGCCGCAGCACCGAATCGGCAAGATCGGCTTCCTCGTTGTAGACCGGGATCACCAGTTCGACCGCGGTCGTGACCGGGAGCTCTCGGTGCCCGGCGTCGGGCCGCTCGGTGTTGCGTTGCCCGGTGTCGGGTTTCCCGGGCTGGGCCGAATCGGGGATCGGGGTCCGGTCGAGATCCTGCACAGAGTCCGTCATGATCATCAGTTGCTTTCGGTGAGGTCGTAGACGGTGACGCCATCGACGGTCTTGGCCGTGAAGTTCTTCTCGACCCAGCTCTGGATCTGTGAGGCCGAGTCGGTGGCGCTGGTGCCGGACATCCGGCCTTCGCCGTCGCTGCCGATGAAGTAGTGGATCCGGCCGGAGGCGACGTAGGTCTTGAACTGTTCCAAGGTCGGACTGGCGGCGGTGCCGTTGAATCCGCCGATCGCCATCACCGGGTCCTCGGTCGCCAACTGATAGCTGGCGGCGTTCTGCGCCCGTGCCGTTGCCGCCACCCAGGTGAAGTCGTCGGCGTGCTCCGACAGCAGAGCCTTCAACGCGTCGCTGACCTGGGCGCCGTTCAGCAGTCCGCCGATGCCGCCGGCGGCACCACCCTCGGGCCGGCCGCCGCCCTGTCGACTGGTCTGCCCGCCCGCCTGGCCGGGCATCCCCGGTGGTGTGCCGCCGCCGGGCACCTGGACCCGGGTGCCGCCACCGGGCATCTGGAAGCGGGTGCCGCCACCGGGACCGCCGCCCATCGAGCTGACCGGTCCGGCCGTGACGATCGAACCGGTGTGCGGGGTGAGGACGGTGTCCACGGTGTACGCCGCCGGCCCGGTGAGTACCGCGATCCCGGCCAACCCGAGCACGATCGTCGCCAACGCCTTCGGCAGCCGCTCGATCAGGACGAAACCGGCGGCCGCGACCAGGCCGGCGCCGAGCACCACCCAGCGCAGTGTCTGGTACGGCTGTTCGCCCGACTGGCCGAGCAGCACGAACGCCCACGCCGTACTGCCCGCGGCCGCGACGGCCAGGGTGATCCTGGCCAGCAGCCGCTGCCGGCGACGCCAGAGCACTGTGCCGCCGATGATCACGGTGCCGGCGATCCACGGCGCCAGGGCGACCGTGTAGTAGTCGTGGTAGATGCCGGCCATGAACGAGAACACCAGGCCGGTGGTGATCATGGATCCGCCGAACAGCAGCAGCGCGGTGCGGGCCTTGTCGGTCCGCGGGGCTCGGCCGATCATGATCAACGCGACCACCAGGATCAGCAGGGCCGCCGGGATGAGCCAACTGATCATGCCGCCGGAGACACCCTGGAAGAGCCGCAGGATGCTGGTCTCGCCCCCGAATCCGCCACCGCCACCGGGGCCGCCGGCCCGGAACACCTCCGCCCCGGCCGGCAGATCCGACATCCGCGGTCCGCCGCCCGCACCGCCGCCGACCTGACCGCTCTCGCTACCGGTGAGTCGGCCGAGCCCGTTGTAGCCGAACACCAACTCCAGCACCGAGTTGCCCGTGCTGCCGTCGATGTAGGGCCGCGACGACTTCGGCCAGAGCTCGACGATGGCGACCCACCAGCCGAGCGAGACGATCACGGAGGCGAGCGCACCGAGCAGATGAAGCAGGCGTTTGCGTACCGAGGTGGGTGCGGCGATCAGATACACCAGGGCGAACGCCGGCAGCACCAGGAAGGCCTGCATCATCTTGGTCAGGAAACCCAGCCCAACCAGGGCACCGGCCGCGATCAGCCATGCGGCACCGGCCCGCTCGGTGGCCCGAAGAACGAAGTAACCTGCGAGCACCAGCAGGAACAGCAGCAGCGCGTCGGGATTGTTGAAGCGGAACATCAACGCCGCCGACGGTGTCAGGGCCGTGACCAGTCCGGCCGCCAGTCCGGCGGTGTGCCCGGAGATGCCCTTGTTGTCACAGATCCGCTTGACGACGGCGTACATCACGCCCACCGTCGCGACACCGAGCAACGCCTGGGGGACCAGGATGCTCCACGAACTCAGCCCGAAGAGACGTACCGACAACGCCATCAACCACAGCGATGCCGGCGGTTTGTCGACGGTGATCGAGTTGCCGGCGTCGAGGGAGCCGAAGAAGAACGCCTTCCAGCTCTCCGAGCCGGCCTGGACCGCTGCGGAGTAGAAGGAGTTGGCATAGCCGGACTCATTGAGGCTCCACAGGTACAGCACCGCCGTGATCAGCAGCAGGGCGATCACCGAGAGCCGGCGCAGCCAGGGAACGGCTGCGGCCGGATCGGGACCCGATGGCTGCGCCGGTGGCGAATCCTGGCCATGCTCGGCGCCGCCAAGATCATCGTCGGGTGGCGCCACGGCCGGGCCCTGTGCGAGCGAAGTCGTCGTCATGGCAATGACCTTCGCGGCACCTGCTGTGCCGGTCGTTCGACCTCGCTATGGCTCAGCTGTGGGTCTCGGAGCCTTCGAAGGACGCGGGGTGCACAACGGCGCCCGTCGGGCGGAGCAGTAGGTTGGTGCCGTGACCCGAGATGCCTCGAATCCGCCGGCCGACCAAGATCACGATCCTTCGACAAGCTCAGGACAGCGCGTTGCGGCGTTGTTGGACCTGCGGAGTTGGGCGCTGTTCGACATCGACGCCGACGGGCGGATCCTGGCCGGCCACGACGAATCGGGCAGCATGCAGCTGGTCGAGATCGCTGCGGACGGGACCCGGACTGCGCTGACCGCGCTGCCGTCGCGGTGTTCGGGTCGCTACGTCCCGGGTAGCAGCCCGCGCCGCGTGATCGTCCAGCACGATGCCGGCGGCGACGAACTGATGCAACTGTCGGAGATCGTCCTGGACGACCCGGCACGACCGGGACCGTACGGGTTGGATGATCTGACTCCGCTGCTGCAGGACCCGCGCTACATGCATGTCTTGCAGGACGTCACCGCGACGTCGCTGATCTACTCCACCAACCGGCGCAACAACGTGGACATGGACGTCGTGGTCCGTGATCTGGCTTCCGGTTCGGAGACCGTGCTCTACGACGGTGGCGGCTACGTCGCCGAGACGGTGGTCTCCCATGATCAACACAGTGTGGCGATCACAACGCTCGCGCTGCAGCCGGCCAGCACGATCGTCTTCACCGCCGGCGGACGAGCCCAACAGATCACCGACCCGGCCGAACACGCGTCCCATCACGGTGTCGCCTGGTCGGCCGACGACGAGTCGTTGATCATGAGCTCGAACCATGATCGGGAGTTCACCGCGATCTATCGGGTCTCCCAGGGCGGCGCGATCTGGCAGCCGCTGCTCGGTTCGGACGATCACGACCTGCGGGCCAGTGTCTCGCCGGACGCGACCGTGATGGCGGTCGGTCATCACCGGGACGGCGCCGACGAGATCAGCATCCATGACATCGACGGCACCTTCCGCGCCGCGGTCACACTTCCCGAGCCCGGCGTCCCCGCGGCGGTCTGGGCACCGGATGCGTCCCGGTTCGCGCTGTTGGTCAGTTCGCCGACCGACCCGGGATCGATCTTCTCCGTCGACGCCCGATCCGGTGAGCTGACCACGGTGGTCGACGGCCGCGAGCAGCTCCCCGACGACCTGCCGCTGTCGGCGCCGACCGTGCATCGGGTGCCGACCCCCGACGGCGAGCAGATCCCCTGTTTCGTCTACCCGCCGGTGCCCGATGCCGATCCGGACCTGGCCGGCGCGTCGGTGCTGCACGTGCACGGCGGACCGGAAGCCGAGGCGACGCGGATCTTCAATCCTGTCGTGCAGGCGTTGACCAGCGTCGGCTTCACCGTGCTGGTGCCCAACGTCCGCGGCTCCAACGGCTACGGCAAACGCTGGGTCAGCCTGGACGATGTCGACAAGCGACTGGACTCGGTGGCCGATCTCGGTGCGCTGCACGACTGGCTGCCCGAGCTGGGGCTTGATCAACAACGCAGTGCACTGTGGGGCGGCTCCTATGGCGGCTACATGGTGTTGGCCGGTGTCACGATGCAACCCGACCGATGGGCGGCCGGGGTGGACATCGTCGGCATCTCGTCGCTGGTCACCTTCCTGGAGAACACGTCGGCCTATCGCCGTGCCTACCGTGAACGGGAGTACGGCAAGCTCGCCACCGACCGCGCGTTCTTGGTGAACGCCTCGCCGATCAGTTATCTCGATCAGCTGACGGCGCCGTTGTTCGTCATCCACGGCGCCAACGACCCGCGGGTGCCGCTGTCCGAGGCCGAGCAGATCGTCGCCGCGCTCGCCGAACGAGGCATCAGGCACGAGCTCAAGGTCTACGCCGACGAGGGGCATGGGCTGGCCAAGCGGGCCAATCGGCAGGACGCCTATCCGGCAGCGATCGCGTTCCTGACGTCTATTCTCTGAACATGTTGGCAGCCCGCTTCGACCGGTTCGGCGGCGCCGAGGTGCTCCGGATCGTCGAGCTTCCCGATCCGCATCCGGGCCCGGGGCAGATCCGGATCGCGGTCCGTGCCGCCGGCGTCAACGCCAGCGACTGGAAGAAGCGGCAGGGGCTGATGGACCCGGATCTCCCGCAGCTGTTGGGGTATGAGGCGGCCGGCGTCGTCGACGAGCTCGGCGAGGGCGTCGACGACGTGACGATCGGTGATCGGGTCTTCGGCTTCACCGCCGAGGAGGGAGCCCAGGCCGAGTCGGCGGTGTTGGTCCACTACGCGCCGATCCCTGCCTCGCTCGACTTCGCCGGCGCCGCCGCGTTGCCCGCGGCGATCGAGACCGCCGCCCGGGCACTCGACCAGTTGGGGGTCGGCGCGGGCGGCACGCTGTTGATCAACGGGGCGTCGGGCAGTGTCGGTCGTGCCGCGGTGCAGTTCGCCGTTGCGCGCGGTGCGCGGGTGATCGGCGTCGCCGGACCGGCCAACCACGACTACCTGCGTTCGCTCGGTGCCGAACCGGTCGCGTACGGGGCCGGTTTGTCGGGACGGGTCCGTGCGCTGACGCCCGATGGCGTCGACACCGCCCTGGATGTCGCCGGCAGCGGTGTCCTTCCCGAGCTGATCGACCTCGCCGGCGGCCCCGATCGGGTCGTGACGATCGCCGACTTCGCCGGCGCCCAGCAGTACGGCGTGCGGTTCAGCCGCGGTGACTCCGGCCGCGCACTACACGTGCTCGACGAGATCGGCGAGCTGATCGAGGCGGGACGCTTCGCGCTCCCGGTCGCCGCAACGTTCCCGTTGGCCGAGATCGCCCAGGCACATCAGGCCGGGGAGGACGGGCACCGGCGCGGCAAGATCGTGCTGCTGGTCGATGATCAGGAACGTCAGGCTCCGGCGACGTAGAACGCGATGCCTGCCCGGTCGACCCAACTGATCCGTTCGGGATCGTCGGCGAGCCAGGAACGGATCCGGTCCAGGCCGAACCATCCGGCGTCGCGGCTCTCACCGGCCTGTGATCGGAGCTGCCCGCGCGCCACACACCGGAAGTAGACCCCCATCGAGTCCACCGGGCCGGCCAGGGTCTGATAGGCGGCGAACGGCCGGACGCATTCCACCGATGCCTGCTCCCCGGAGCTGATCACTCGCAGGTCCTGCCCCTCGATCTCGACGATCTCCAGCCCGGTCTCCTCGCCGACCTCGCGACGGACCGCGTCGACCAGCGACTCGTACGGTTCCACCTGGCCACCAGGCAGCTCCAGTTGCCGCCGCTGACCGGGTTTGTCGCGGGTCTGCAGCAGGAGCTGTACGCCGTCCGGCGTCATTCGTTCGATGATCGCCCGCGCGTTGACATACATCGGATCGCCCCTTCGCGTTACGGGTTGTCGGGGCTCACATCCTGACAGCCGGCCGACGATCGGCCGCGTTGCCGTCGGTGCCGAGGCCTAAGGTGCTGTCGTGGATGTTGCGGTGGGCTACGACGGCAGCGGTCTGGTCGCTGCGGCGTTGGGCGACGACCTGCAGCCGCAACAACTGCACCGATCGGATCGGGTCGAGGATCTGGTCACGTCCTTCGGCGCCGGCGTCCGGTTGGTCTGGGCCGACACCGGCGACCTCTACCCGCAGCTGCTGGCCGCAGGGGTCCGGGTCGAGCGATGCCATGACCTGCGGTTGTGCCACGCGATCCTTGCCGACCACGACGAAATGCTCGCCGCGGATCAGCAATGGCGCCAACGGCACCCGCTGCCGGATCAGGAGCCGACGCTGCTCGATGATCAACTCACCGAGGACCGGATCGAGTTCACCGAGGTGGTCGCCGAGTACCGTCGGCAGCGTGCAGCGGTGGATCCGTTGCCGGCAGACTCCGATCACGGCCCCAATGATCACGGCCCCAATGATCACGGCCCCGACGATCAGGGCCACGTCGATCAGGCCGAGCGGATCCGGCGGGCGAAGCTGCGGCTGTTGCTGTCGGCGGAGTCGGCGGGCGCACTGATCGCGGCCGAGATGGCCTTCCACGGACTGCCCTGGGACCGCGACGTCCATGATCGGCAACTCACCGAGCTGCTCGGGCCCCGACCGCGTTACGGCGGGCGGCCGCAGAAGATGCAGCAGGCAGTCGACCAGCTGACCGCGGCGCTGGAGGTGGGAGCGTTCAATCCGGACTCGCCGGTGGAGCTGCTGCAGGCCCTGCATCGGGCCGGGATCGACGTCACCAGCACCCGCAAATGGGAGCTGGAGCAGATCGACCATCCGGCGATCGAGCCGCTGCTGCGGTTCAAGAAGATGTCCCGGCTGCTGTCGGCCAACGGGTGGTTGTGGCTCGACGCCTGGGTGAAGGACGGACGATTCCGGCCCGACTACGTTGTCGGGGGTGTGGTCACCGGACGATGGGCCACCAGCGGCGGTGGAGCACTGCAACTGCCCAAGCAACTGCGCGCGGCGGCGCAGGCCGATCCCGGCTGGAAGCTGGTGGTCGCCGATGCTTCCCAGCTGGAGCCGCGGGTGCTCGCCGCGATGGCCCGCGATGATCGGTTGGCGACCGCGGCCCGCGGCAACGACCTCTATCAGGGCCTGGTCGACGCCGGGGTGGTGGACACCCGCCCGCATGCCAAGGTCGCCATGCTCGGAGCCCTGTACGGCGCCACCACCGGGCAGAGCGGACAACTGATGCCGCGGTTGATCAGTGCCTACCCGCGGGCCACCGGTCTGGTCGAGGACGCCGCCCGGGCCGGCGAACGCGGCGAGGTCGTCAGCACCTTCCTGGGCCGCCGGTCACCGCTGCCGTCGGAATCCTGGCGTGAGCTCCAGCACTTCGCCGGCAGCGGTGACGCGTCGGCCGAGGACGTCCGCCGGTCCCGGCAACAGGCCCGCGACTGGGGCCGGTTCACCCGGAATTTCGTCGTTCAGGGAACGGCAGCGGAGTGGGCGCTGTGTTGGATGGCCGGGCTGCGTCAGCGGCTTGTCGATCTTGATCCGGCTGCCGGTGACAGCGGCCCCGGTGATCATGGACGGCTCGATCACTCGCGAATTGATCATGATCGGGCACACCTGGTCTACTTCCTGCACGACGAGGTGATCGTGCACAGTCCTGCCGGCTGCGCCGATCGCGTCGCGGAGCTGATCAAGGAATCGGCCGCCGCAGCCGGACGGTTGCTGTTCGGGGACAGCGGTGTCGAGTTCGCCCTCGACCTCGACATCGTCGACAACTACGGACAGGTCTCCTGATCAGCGGGCCTTCAACCAGGCCAGCACCGCCAGCACCCGGCGATTGTCCGAGCCGATGTCGGGCAAGTTGATCTTGGCGAAGATGTTCGACACGTGCTTCTCCACGGCGCCACCGGTGACCACCAGTTTCTCCGCGATCGCGGAGTTGCTGCGCCCCTCGGCCATTAGGGCGAGCACCTCCCGTTCCCTGGGCGTCAGGTTGGCCAGCGGATCGGCCGCCCGGCGAGCGACCAACAACTGGGCCACCACCTCCGGGTCGAGCACGGTGCCACCCTCGGAGATGGTCCGCAGCGCATCACCCAGCGTGTCCAAGGACGTGACCCGGTCCTTGAGCAGATAGCCGGTCCCGCCACGACCGTCGGAGAGCAGCACGTCGGCGTAGGACAGTTCGATGTAGGCCGAGAGCATCAGCACGCCGAGTTGCGGATTCTGGGCGCGGGCCTCGACCGCAGCTCGCAACCCGTCGTCGGTGTTCGACGGCGGCATCCGGATGTCCACCACCGCAACCTCGGGCCGGTGCTTGGCCGCTGCCTCCACCAGACTCGGAGCGTCGCCGACGGCGTCCACCACCTCACAGTCCAGCTCGGCCAACAGCCGGATCAGACCTTCCCTGAGCAATACCGAATCGTCGGCCACCAGCACGCGCATGCCGGACAGTCTGTCGTATCCGAGGTCGATCTCGACAGCGGCATCCGGCAACACCGGGATCGTGCTGGTCATCGCCGCCGCTCCGTGCTGTCGGCATGATCATCGGGGATCGTGATCATGAGTTGCTGCTCTGCAGCGGAATGGTGGCGGTCAGGTGCGTCGGACCGCCGGGGGGAGAGGACACGGTCAGCGTTCCGTCGACCCCGCTGAGACGTTCTGCCAGGCCGGCCAGGCCGTGACCCTTGGCCAGCGAGGCGCCGCCGACGCCGTCGTCGCTGATCGTCATCACCACGATTGCGCCGACCTGCCGCAACTCGACGCCGCAGTTCTTGGCCCTGCTGTGCTTGGCCATGTTGGTCAGTGCCTCGGCGGTGACGAAGTAGGCGGCATTCTGCGCGGCATCGCTGAGTGGGACGTCCTCGACGTCGACGGTGGTGGGCACCCCGGAGCGAGCCGCCAGGGCGGTGATGGCTGCTCGAAGCCCCTGATCGGACAGGATCGGCGGCGCGATGCCGCGGGACAGGGTACGGATCTCGGCCAGCGCTTCCTGGGACTGTTCGAAGGCTTCGCGGAGCATCGTCCGGGCTTCGTCGGGATTGGTCCCGACCCGGCGTTCGGCGGCACTGATGTCCATCCCGAGCCGGACCAGCCGTTGTTGCGGACCGTCGTGCAGATCGCGTTCGAGCTTGCGTAGGGTGTGCGCCTCGGCCTCGCCGGCCGCGGCTCGGCTGGTGGCCAGGTGGCTGACCTGCTGGCGCAGCGCGCTCGCCTCGTCGTCCAGCAGGCCGCGGGCGATGCCGGCCTGCAGCAGCACCAGGCCGCGCAGCACGAAGGGGGCGGTGATCAGGAACAGTGCACCGATCGCGGTGTTCAGCGCGACGTCGGCGATCCGGCCGGGGAAGCCGAGCAGGTAGGCCAAGCCGGAGCCGTCACCCTGGTCGGGCAGCCAGACGCTCCACAGCCCGTACAGGATGCCGCCCGGGCCGGCGAAGAACCAGACCGCGCCGATCGGGAAACAGGCGGTGGCGATGATGAAGTTGATCAGGACGTGCAGCAACTCCCGCCAGGACTGGGCGTGCCCGAGCCGACGCAGCCGGCTGCGTAGCCCACGGGTCTTCGGCGGGTAGATGGTCTGGGTGATCGAGATCCCGACCAGCCCGAGCATCCGACGGTGGTAGCGGGCGAATCCACCGGCAACGCTGAGGCAGAGTGTCAGGACGGCCAGACCGACGATGATCGGCGAGGTCCCGACGCCGACGGCGAACAGCGGGATGCAGACGATGAAGGCGGCCAGCGAGATGAAGAAGCTGCCGACCAGGAAGCCGAAGTCGGCGCAGGTCCGCCGGATCACCTGGCCGACACCGCGTCGCGCCGGCCGACCGCTCGGGCCGTCGCCGGGCTGCTCCTCGGGCGAACCCTGGGAGTAGGTCCGGTCCAGCGCATTCATTGCCGCGGCGCCCCGTTTCCCGAGTTCGTCCAGCGCGCTGCGTTCTTTGGCCACCATGGCATCAAGCTTCCCCGATCGGGGCGGATTGCGGTATCGGGGCGACCCGCGAGTCTGCACGGGGGATAACCCCACCGCTGACCCAGGCGGGTCGACCGTCGGGAATCGGCTACGCCGGTGCTACGGTTGTAGCATGACCGAGATCGCGGCCAGGGAGCTGCGCAACCACACCGCCGATGTGCTTCGCCGAGTCGAATCCGGCGAGCTCGTGACGATCACGTCCCGTGGTCGTCCCGTCGCGGAGTTGAGGCCGGTGCACACACTCAGCCGCCGTCCGATCGATCGTGCAGAGCTTGCGGGCCGCCTGACGCGGAAGCAGGCGGATTCCGGACTGCGTCGGGACCTGGCGGCATTGGCGGGCGACACCACTGATGATCTCGATCCGATCCGTTGATGACACGGGCGCCGAGGGGCCTGCTCGACACGAGCGTTTTCATCGCTGCAGAATCGGGTCGCTCGCTGAAGGTCGAGCTGTTGCCTGACGAGAGCGTTGTCTGTCCGGTGACGATCGCCGAGCTGCAGGCCGGCGTGTTGATCACGACCGATGTCACCACCCGCGCTCGACGGCTGGCGACTCTCGAGTCCACCGCCGACATCGAGATACTCGTCATCGATGGCCAGGTAGCCGCCGAGTGGGCGCGGATGCGCGTCTATCTGGCCGAGAAGAACCGGCGGGTCAACGTCAACGACCTCTGGATCGCGGCAACCGCCGTCGCCCATGGACTCCCCGTCGTCACCCAGGACGACGACTTCGCTCCGCTCGACGACGCCGGTCTGGAGATCATCCGCGTCTGAAGCCGTGCGAGTGCCGATCGTTCCCGGGCGCGGCCTTCAGGACTTCGCGCCGACGGCGCGGATCGACAATGCCAACTCGATCGCTGCCGAGGCGGCTTCGAAGCCCTTGTCCTCTTTCGAGTCGGGTAGCCCGGCGCGGGCCAGCGCCTGATCCTCGGTGTCGCAGGTCAGCAGGCCGAAGCCGATCGGAGTCCGGGTGTCGACCGTCAGCCGGGCGAGCTGATCGGTAGCGCCCCGGCAGACGTAGTCGAAGTGCGGTGTGTCGCCGCGGATCACCACACCGAGCGCGACCACGGCGTCGAAGCCGCGGTCGATGGCGGCAGCGGCGCCGAGTGGCAGCTCGAACGAGCCGGGGACGCGGATCAGCTCCGGCGGCGCGGTGTTGTTGGCCTCGCACGCGCGCTGGGCGCCGGCGATCAGCCCGTCCATCACGGTGTCGTGCCACTGCGAGGCGACGATCGCGACCCGGAGTCCGGCGGCGTCGACAGCGGTCGGGGTTGGTGCTCCGGTACGGCTCATGATGCGGCTCCTCGATGATGGTGCGGTTGATGGGTGTCCAGGTCGGCCAGCCGGTGTCCCATCCGGTCCCGTTTGGTCCGCAGGTAGTTGATGTTGTCCGGTCCGGCGAAGGTGCCGGTCGCGATCAGCTCGGTCACGTCGATGCCGCCGCGTTCCAGCCCTCGTTGTTTGGCGGGGTTGTTGGTGATCAGCCGAACGGCGCTGACACCGAGGTCGCGCAGGATCTGGGCGGCGTCGTCGTAGCTGCGCGCGTCGGCCGGCAACCCGAGATCGAGGTTGGCGTCGACGGTGTCCCGACCGGATTCCTGCAGCTGATAGGCCTGCAGCTTGGGTGCCAGTCCGATCCCGCGACCCTCCTGACCGCGCAGGTAGACCAGCACCCCACCCTGCTCGGCGATGGTGGCCAGGGCGTCGGTGAGCTGCGGACCGCAGTCGCAACGCAACGAACCGAAGGCGTCGCCGGTCAGGCATTCCGAATGCACCCGGGTGAGCACCGGGGTGTCCACATCCACTGTGCCGCCGACGAGTGCGACGTGCTCGGCGCCGGTGATCAGCGAGCGATAGGCATGGGCGGTGAAGATCCCGTATGCGGTGGGCAGGTTGGTGACGGCCACCGGCTCGATCAGCCGTTCGTGCCGCCACCGGTAGCCGGCCAGCTGCTCGATGCTGATCATGGTCAACCGATGCTGCTCGGCGAAGGTGGTCAGCTGCCGGCCGCGGGTCATGGTGCCGTCGTCGTTGACCAGTTCGGCGATCACCCCGACCGGCGGCTGGCCGGCGAGCCGGGCCAGGTCGACTGCGGCCTCGGTGTGCCCACGCCGTTCCAGGACGCCCCGGGGGCGTGCCCGCAGCGGGAAGACATGACCGGGCCGGGTCAGATCTGTGGTCGTGGTGCCCGGATCGGTGAGTGCTCGTACGGTCCGGGACCGGTCGGCGGCCGAGATGCCGGTGCTGACCTCGGTCGCAGCGTCGACACTGATCGCGTACGCCGTACCCTTCGGGTCGGCGTTGTCGGCAACCATCGCGGGCAACGCGAGCCGATCAAGATCCTCGCCGAGCATCGGTACGCACACCACGCCGGAGCTGTGCCTGATCATGAACGCCATCAACTCCGTCGTGCTGTGTGCGCCGGCGAAGATCAGATCGCCCTCGTCCTCCCGATCATGATCATCGACGACCACCACCGGTCGTCCGGCGGCCACCTCGGCGATCACCCGCTCGACGGCCGCGTCGTCGGCCGCGGGCCCCGAGCCTGTCGAAGGGCCGCGAGGTGAGGTTGGCTGCCCAGCTGCAGATGGCGTCGCGGCGACAAGCTCAGGACCCTTCGGTGGGGTGATCATGCTCGACTCCCGATCTTCGCCGTCGTGAGCCGCTCGACGTACTTGGCGATCACGTCGACCTCGAGGTTGACCGTGGTGCCGGGAGTGGCCGCGCCGAGCGTGGTCCGGGCCAGCGTCTCGGGGATCAGGGCGACGCTGAAGCTGGCGGGGTCGTCGGTGACGGCGGTGACGGTCAGCGACGTGCCGTCCACCGCGATCGATCCCTTCTCGGCGACGTAGCGGGCAAGATCATCGGGCAGGGCGATGGTCACCACCTCCCAGCGTTCGCCGGGCTGCCGTTCGATGATCGTCCCGGTGCCGTCGACGTGGCCCTGCACGATGTGCCCGTCCAGCCTGCCGTCGGCCGGCATCGCGCGTTCCAGATTGACCGGGGCGCCCGGGGTGAGAGTGCCGAGGCTGCTGCGGGACAACGTTTCGGCCATCACGTCGGCGGTGAAGCTGTGCGACGACGCTGCGGTTTCGTGGTGCTCGACGAGGGTGAGGCAGACGCCGTTCACCGCGATCGATGCGCCGAGTGCGACATCGCCGATCGGGAGGGCGGTCCGGATCCGAAGCCGGGCCGAGTCGGTCAGTCGGACCAGCTCTTCGACCTGGCCGAGGTCCTCGATGATGCCGGTGAACATCAGTGATCTCCTTCGTGGTGTGGGCTGTGCGGGTGTTGGGGGTCGGGCGTCGGGGCGGCAGTCCGGAGCCGGGTGGTGATCCGGGCGCAGCGTTCCGTGCCGGTGCCGATCGAGGTGATGTCGGTGATCTCGCCCCGTAGCGCGTCATCGATCCTCCAGATGCCGAGGTCGCCGACGGCGGCCGGTCCGGCGCCGAGCAGCACCGGCGCGATGTAGCTGATCAGCTCGTCGACCAGCCCGGCCTCCAGGAAGGTTGCCGCGACCCCTGGGCCGCCCTCGATCAGCACCGAGGAGACGCCGCGTTCCCGCAGCGTTCGCAGCGCAACGGGCGCGGACCGGGTCCGCAGCAGGGCGGTCTCCGCCGAATCGTCCAGCACCGCCGCGTCGGCGGGGATCTCGGTGGTGCCGAAGACGACGCGCAGCGGTTGATCGGGCTGCTGATCGGCGCTGTCGGGAACGGTGCGAGCGGTCAGCCGGGGATTGTCGGCGAGAACGGTGCCGGTGCCGGCCAGCACCGCATCGGACCGGGCTCGTAGCAGGTGCCCGTCGGCACGGGCAGCGGTCGAGGTGATCCACTGGCTGCTGCCGTCGGCTGCTGCGACCCGACCGTCCAGGGTGCTGGCGATCTTGAGCCGCACCCAGGGGCGGCGGTGCTGCTGGGCGAAGGTCCAGTCGGAGTTGATCATGATCGCCCGATCGGCGCCGACGTTGCCGATCACCGTCACGCCGGCGGCGCGGAGCCGGGCGGCACCGCCTGCGGCGAGCGGATTCGGGTCCGGCTGGGCGAAGATCACCCGGGCGATCCCGGCCTCGATCAGCGCGTCGGCGCAGGGCCCGGTCCGTCCCTGGTGGGCGCACGGTTCGAGGGTGACCACAGCGGTGCCACCGCGTGCTGCCGGACCGGCGACGGCGAGCGCCGCGACTTCGGCGTGCGGGGTGCCGGCGCCACGGTGATGTCCCTGTCCGACCACGGCGCCGGTGGCGTCCAGGATGACGCAGCCGACGCGCGGATTGCCGCCACGGCGGTGGAACGCGCCGGTCGCGGCCAGATCCAGCGCGCGCTGCATCGCACTGCCCTCGGCAGTACGGACCGTCGCCGGCCCGGGTTGTGGGTGAAGCTCCTCGATCATCATGTCCCTCGGCTCGCGCGAGCTCCGGGGTGTGAGAGGACGATGTCGCCGCCGGGCGATCAGGCTCCGGGTCCGGTGGCCGCAGCCGGCGGCTGCCGACGCCCGGACCGTACCGGTGACCCTTCGATCAGCCGTCGGTCGACATCGAATCTCCGCGTGCGCTTCCCATCCGGACTTTCACCGTCGGTCCAGGAGTTTCACCTGGTCAACCGCTCACTGGTTGTGAACGGGTCGCGGACTGTCACCGCCGGCTCGGAGTTTCACCGACCCCAGAGCACGCAGATTGTTCTTGTCTCGAGTCTGACACGGCCTGTCAAGCCCGGCTGACGCCGTCTCGCCTGGTGTCGGACCGGCAACGATTCGCCCTACAGCGAACGCCGTTGACTTCATCCACACTTGAACTTCTAGATTTCCGGTCATGAGCATGGAAGTCACGGCGTGGAATTCGCTGTACAACGCGATGCACGCCCAGTCCGATCGCCGGCCCTTCTCCCGCCGCACGCTGCGCCGGATCGTGGCCTTCGCCCGTCCGCATCGGGCCGACCTGGTGTGGTTCCTGGTGCTCAGCGTCGCGGTCGCCGTGCTCGGCGTCGTCACGCCGCTGCTGGCCGGCCGGGTGGTGAACGCGATCATCGGGCAGCGCCCGTTCGCCGAGGTGTTGCGGCTGGCACTGATCATCGCGCTGGTCGCTGTCGGCGTGGCCGCCTTCGGGATGGTCACCCGCTGGCTCTCCGCGCGGATCGGCGAGGGGTTGATCCTCGACCTGCGGCGTGAGGTGTTCGATCACGTCCAGCGGATGCCGATCGCGTTCTTCACCCGGACTCGGACCGGGGCCCTGGTCAGCCGGCTGAACAACGATGTGATCGGCGCCCAACGCGCGTTCAGCCAGACACTGTCCGGGGTGGTCACCAATATCGTGGCGCTGATCCTGACGCTGGTCGTGATGCTGTCGTTGTCGATCCCGATCACCCTGCTGGCACTGGTGCTGTTGCCGATCTTCGTCATCCCGGCCCGCCGGCTCGGCGGCCGACTCGCCCGGCTCGAGCGGGAGGGCGCCAACCACAACTCGGTGATGAGCACCCAGATGACCGAACGGTTCTCCGCCCCCGGCGCGACGCTGGTCAAGCTGTTCGCCCGACCCGAACGCGAGTCCTCGGCCTTTGCCGATCGGGCCGGCCGGGTCCGCGACATCGGGGTCCGGACCGCGATGGTGCAGATGACCTTCGTGACCGCACTGACGCTGGTCTCGGCGCTGGCCCTTGCCCTGGTCTACGGCCTCGGCGGATTCCTGTCCCTGCAGGGAACCCTCGACGCGGGCACGGTCGTCTCGCTGGCCCTGCTGCTGACCCAGTTGTACGCACCGTTGACGGCGCTGGCCAGTGCCCGGGTCGAGGTGATGAGTGCGCTGGTCAGCTTCGAGCGGGTCTTCGAGGTGCTGGACCTGAAACCGTTGATCACCGAGAAGCCCGATGCCGTCACCGTCCCCGACGGGCCGGTGTCGGTCGAGTTCGACGCCGTGCACTTCGGCTACCCGTCGGCGGACAAGGTGTCGTTGGCGTCGCTGGAAGAGGTGGCGACGCTGGACACCCGCGGTGGTGAGGAGGTGCTGCACGGTCTGGATCTGCGGATCGAGCCGGGCCAGTTGGTGGCACTGGTCGGATCGTCGGGCGCAGGCAAGTCGACGACCGCCCAGCTGTTGCCGCGGCTGTACGACGTGGACAGCGGCGCCGTCCGACTGGCCGGAGTGGACGTCCGGGATCTGACCGCGGAATCGCTACGACAGACGGTCGGAATGGTCACCCAGGACGGTCACCTGTTCCACGCCAGCATCCGGGAGAATCTCCTGCTGGCCGACGAATCGGCATCCGATGATCAACTGTGGCAGGCACTGCGCAGGGCTCGGCTGGAGCGGCTGATCAACGATCTTCCCGATGGCCTGGACACCATCGTCGGAGAGCGCGGCTACCGGCTGTCCGGTGGTGAGCGGCAGCGTCTCACGATCGCCCGGCTGTTGCTGGCCGAGCCGCAGGTGGTGATCTTGGACGAGGCCACCGCCCACCTCGACGCGACGTCCGAGGCCGCCGTCCAGGCCGCATTGGCCGACGCCCTGCGGGGCCGGACCTCACTGGTGATCGCACACCGCCTGTCCACGATCCATGCCGCCGATCAGATCATCGTGTTGGAGGAGGGCCGAGCGGTCGAACGCGGCACCCACACCGAACTGTTGGCGGCCGGTGGGCGTTACGCCGACCTGTACCGGGTGCAGTTCGCCAGCGGGCCACCGGACGACGAACCGGTCGTCGTGGCCTGACCGCCGGTCAACTGCACAGGCTGACCACCGCCACCGTGTAGGTGCGTTTGGTCGATGCGACGGAGCTCCAGGTGACGGAGCCGAAGTCGCGATTCACCGTCACCCAGGCCGTTCCGCCGTTGATCAGGGTGACGACGGTGTAGCTGGTCGCGGTGGTGGTCAGCGTCGAGGCGCCGGCATTGCCGTAGTGCAACGTGTAACTGGTCGCCCCGGACACCGCGGTCCAGTTGAAGGTGACGGAGGCGACGCCGAGCGCGCCACAGCTGAACGACGTGGTCGGCACGGTGTAGCCGACGATGCTGCTGCCCGAGATCGGGACCCGGTCGGTGAAGGTCGCCCAGCTCGGTGTCGGGGACAGTGCTGCCGCGCCGCCGACCAGCAGTGATCCGAACGCGGCTCGGATCCGCCGAGCGCGCCGGGGCCGGTCGGGACGCTGATCAGGAGTGTCGCCGGCCTCGGCGGCGATGGCGTCGGCCCGGTCCGACGCCTCGTCGTCACGTCCGACGGCTCGGTGGTCATGATCATCATCATCGTCGCGGTCGTCGGCGGGGCGGCGACGGAGGACCAGTGCCAGCATCGCCGCCGCATAGCCGGCGAGCACGAAGACGCCGGGGGGTCGCGACAGCCAACTGATCACGTAACCCATCGCCGGCACCGCGAACCAGACCTTGTCGACGGTTGCGACCCGATAGGGGTCGCGGTCCGGCGCCGAGTTGGCGTCACCACGCAGTCGCAGCAGGGTGCGATCGCCGTCGGGTCGAGTGCTGATCACACGATGGGTGACTCGGGTGTCGTCGGTGGTCACCGACACGATGTCGCCGACCCGGACCGCGTCGGCCGGCACCCGATGCGCCAGCGCCAGGCTCCCCGCGGTGATCGTCGGCGCCATCGATCCGGAACGGAAGATCAGCGGACGGACGGCGAACAGCACGGCGGCCAGCGTGAGCAGCAGCGAGCAGGCACCGAGAACGGCGACCACCCAGAGCGCGACGTCGCCGATGGTGATCAAGGTCCGGCCGGCTACTCGCCGGGTGGCCGGCTCGGTCGGCGCTGTGGCGGTCATCAGATCACCTGGCTGGCTTCGAAGCTGAGGGTGACGTTGCTGGTCAGACCCTGCAACGACGAGCTCGCCGTGCTGGGCAGCGTCGCCTGGATGCAGACGGTCTCGGAGGAGCCGGCGGACAGCGAACGCTGATCGGATTTGGTGCCGACCAGGTTGCCACCGAAGGCCGTGCCGGAGTTGGGCAGTGTCGTTCCCGAGCAGGTCTTGGCATTGCCCGAGCCGTCGGTCGACGTGGCGCCGGTCACCTTGGTGGTCAACGCACTGCCGAGGTTGCTGCTGGCGGTCGAGGTCGCGTAGTAGGTGAGCGGGACGGTGCCGGCATTGCGGACCGTCAGCACCGCTGCCGTCGAGTTGCCGGGCACCATGTTGCTGATCGACAACGAGGTGTAGCTCGGCAGGGAGTCCGATCCGTTGACCTTCAGATCGAGGGTTCCGGTGGTGATCGTCGTACCGCTGACCGGCACCGAGTCGGTCCAGTAGGCGAACGTCCCGGCAACGCCGAGACAGCCGACCGCGCCGAGGGCGAGGGCGGCCCGGAGGCGTACCCAGCGGGGGCGATGCCAGCGGTGTCGCTCAGTCATCGTGGTGCTCCCTGCTCCGACGTCGTGGGCGCTGCAGGAGGGCGACGCCGGCACCGACCGCGGCGGCGCCGATCAGCACCACGGCGGCACGGGCGTCGAGACCGGTGCCGGCCAGATCACCGGGCCCGGGTGCCGCCGACGCGGTCGGTGCTCCGGAGTGATCACCGGTCGGCGGGGCCGCCGTTGGTGGTTGCGTCGGTGGTCCGGTTGTCGGTCCGGCTGGTGGTGGGTGGCCGTCATCGATCAGCTGGCTGAGTGTGACCCGCAACCGGAGGTCGGCTCGGCGTTCCTGGCTGACGTTGCCCGCGGCGGCGTCGAAGGAAGCCGTGATCCAGAGTTGCGTCGTCGCGCCGGCGGGCAGTCGCCCGGTGATCCGACGGGCCGAACCGTCGGGTGCCAGCGTGACCCAGTCGCTGCCCGAGGCCCGCGCTCGCAGGTGCAGACCGTGCCGCAGGAATTGATCATGATCGAGCGGATCGACCGCTACCCGGAGAGTCCCTGCTGTTGTCGCCGCGTTGCGGATCCACAGTGTGGTCGTCTCGACATCGCCCGGAACCCAGCGGGCGTCGGGATCGAAGAGCGGCCGGTCGAGATCCGATTGCCAGTGCCGCGCGTCGGAGCTGACCTGGACCTCGTCCTGGGACACGGCTGAGGCGGGCGTCAGAGCAGAGACGGCGACGATGATCATGGCACCCAAGGACAGCCACCAGCCGGGCTTGTGGCCGGACATCAGGTGACATCCTGTCCTGTTCGCGCCGCCGGCTCCTGCTGGCGCCGTGCTCGCCGCCGGTCCCGAACGGCCGAGCCGAACATGTAGCCGGCGTAGCCGAGCAGTACCACCGCGGCCAGGTAGGTCAGATAGCGGTGTTGCTGCCCGGTGAGCAGCCGAGCGGGATAGCCGAGGTAGGGGATCGCGTACCAGAGGGTGCCTTTGACCTGCACCGGCTGCACCCAGCCGGCGTCGACGGTGTCGTTGGCGTCGCCCTTGGTCCGCAGCAGCACCTGGTGTCGACTGTTCACGCCTTGCGCGACCACCCGATGGGTGGCGACGGTCGGGTCGCCGGAGCGCAGCTGGTAGGTGATCACCGTTCCGACGCCGATCGATGTCACCGGCGTCGGCCGGATGACGGCCAGCGTCCCGGGCGGCAACGAGGGCCGCATCGAGCCGGTCATGATCGTGTACGGCGTCGCCCCGCCGATCCGCGGGATCAGCACCGCCAGGGCGAGGATCGCGCAGCAACCGAAGATGATCATCCAGAGCAGGATGCGTCCTGCCCAGCCCAGTGCCGGCTTCACGGCGTTGCAGCCCGTTCACCGATCAGGGGTGGGCCTGGGTGGCGGTGACGGTGATGTTGTCCAGCACGGCCGACAGGTCCATCGTGGTGTTGTCCGAGGCAGGCAGGAAGTTGACGGCGACGTTCACCCCCAACGTCTGCCCGTCGTTGGCTTCGGTGAAGGTGGTCGCCGCGGTCCCGTTCAAGGTGATCCCGCTGACCGTCACCTCCAGTGCGTCGGCCAGATCGCCACTGACATTGGCCGCCGACGCCTCGACCGTGCCCTCCATGTGATCGCCCTCGGCGTCGAGGGTGAAGGTGCAGGTCTCGGTCACGGTGTCGCCCGGCACCAGCAACGAGGTCGCCGGGTCGAACGGATCGCCACCGTCCAGGGTCCAGGCCGAACATCCGGGATTGGTGTCGTCGGTCAGCAGTTGCAGGTGACCGGAGTTCACCGTGCCGCCGTCCACGTTTGCGCTGTCGGTCCAATAGGCGAGCGAGCCGGCTCCACCTACCAGCAGTACCGCCGCGGCCGCCGCCGCGATCGCACCCTTTGCAGTCTTCCTCATCTGACCCTCACCACATCGTGCGGATCCCCGAGCGTGGTTCCGACCATAAAGGATCAAGAGAGACGAAAGCCAGGGTTATGAACAACCGTTTCAGAATTGTCGCGGTTCAGTCCGTACCGGTGCTCGGGAGATCGCGGACCTCCAGCGGCAGGTTGATCACGAACCGGGTGTCGCCGGGAACACTCCGGACGCCGACCGTCCCGTGGTGCGCCTCGACCACGGCGGCGACGATGGCCAGACCGAGCCCGGTGCTGCCGGTGCTGCCGTCACCGGCACGGGCACGGCTGCTGTCGGCCCGGGTGAAGCGTTCGAAGACCTGGCCCTGGATCTGCGGCGCGATGCCCGGTCCATCGTCAGCAACGGTGATCACCGCGGTCGGGCCGTCGACCCGCAGCCCGACCCGTACGGTGGTGCCGGCCGGTGTGTGCGTCCGGGCGTTGGCCAGCAGGTTGAGGACGGCCTGGTGGAGCCGGTAGCGATCTCCGGTCGCAACCACCGGCCGATCGGGCAGCGTGCTGCCGTCAAGATCAAGAACCCATTGATGATCACGTCCGGCGACCCGGGCGTCGCTGACCGCGTTGATCAACAACTCGGTCAGATCGACCGGTCCGACCTCGATCCCGGGGCCGGAGTCCAATCGGGCCAGTAGCAGCAGATCCTCAACCAGGCGGGACATCCGGGTCGCCTCGGACTCGACCCGACCCAGTGCGAAGGCGGTGTCGGTGGGAAGTTGATCACGGCCCCGTCGGGTGAGTTCAGCATAGCCGCGGATCGAGGCCAGCGGATTGCGCAGCTCGTGGGAGGCGTCGGCGATGAAACGCTTGAGCTTGGTCTCGCTGGCCTGCCGAGCGGCGAGGGCGCCGTCGACGTTGTCGAGCATGTGGTTCAGCGCCTGGCCGACCCGGCCGACCTCCGAGGCCGGATCGGAATCGGCCGGCGGCACCCGCATCGCCAACGCCACCTCGCCGCGGTCCAGTTGCAGCTGGGAGACCTGCTGGGCGGTCGTCGCCACCCTGTTCAGCGGCCGCAGGCTACGCCGGACGACCATGCCGACCGCAACCGTTGCGGCCAGGATTGCCAACAGGGACAGCGGAATCGCGACCTGGATGATCTTCCTCAGCACCGAGTTGACGTCGGAGAGCGAGAGCCCGACGACCAGGGTGGCTTGCACGGCGCTGGTGCCGGTCGGGTCCTGCGCGGTGACGGTTCGGGCGGTGACCCGATAGCTGCCCAGCCCGTCCAGATGGACGGTCCGATAGGAGTCGTCGGGTTGCATCGTGGACAGCACGTCGATGGCGGGATCGTTCAACGAGGTGCGTCGCAGGACCGCCTGGGACTTGGGCTTCTCCAGCATGCCGGACTCGACCGCGTCCCCGTCGACGTACAACGCGTACAGGGTGCCCTGCGGCTGGCCCGGCTGGACCAGTCGATCGGTGGTGGCGCCGGGGCCCCGCAGCCGACCGAACACGTCGCCGAACTGTCCGTCGACGTTGTGCAGCAGGAGTTGTTGGGTGGCGAGCAGGCTGGCCCCGCTGAGCAGGATGGCGATCGCCGCGACGATCGCGACCACGCGGAGCAGCAGCTGCCGGCCGAGGGTGCCCCGTCCGAACGCGCCATGGCCGGGCTCACGGGCGGCGGTCGGTGCCGGGACGCCGGACGCCGTCGGCTGCGGGACGTTCTCGGTCACGGTGTGCCCTGTTGAGTCGTCAGTCCGCGGCCGGTCGGAGGACGTAGCCGGCACCGCGCATGGTGTGGATCATCGGCGATCGATTGGCGTCGATCTTCTTGCGCAGGTAGGAGATGTAGAGCTCCACCACATTGGCCTGGCCGCCGAAGTCGTAGTTCCAGACCCGGTCCAGGATCTGTGCCTTGGACAGCACCCGGCGCGGGTTGCGCATCAGATAGCGCAGCAACTCGAACTCGGTGGCGGTCAGGTGGATCTCCTCGCCGGCCCGGTACACCTCGTGGGAGTCCTCGTTCAGGGTCAGGTCGCCGACCACCAGCGAAGAATCGTCCCGGGCAGCACCGGCGCCGGTCCGGCGGAGCAGCCCGCGCAACCGGGCGATCAGCTCCTCCAGGCTGAACGGCTTGGTGACGTAGTCGTCGCCGCCGGCGGTCAGGCCGCCGATCCGGTCCTCGACGGCGTCCTTGGCGGTCAGGAAGATCACCGGTACGTCGGCGTCCTCGGTCCGGATCCGACGCATCACCTCCAGGCCGTCGAAGTCGGGCAACATCATGTCCAGCACGATCACGTCGGGTCGGATCGCCCGAGCGGCCCGGACCGCCTCGGTGCCGGAACCGGCAGTGGTGACCTGCCAGCCCTCGTACCGCATGGCCATCGACAGCAACTCGGTCAGGCTCCGTTCGTCGTCGACCGCGAGCACCCGGATCGGGGTGCCGTCCGGTCTGGTGAGCGGTGCTGCCTGTGCCATCGATGACCCCTCTGCCTCTGTTAGCGCCATACCGGCAACGATCCCAGGGATCTCTGCGTGCCGACTTGGCGTCGACTATGAGTTCGCTGTGAGTGCGGCCGGGCGCGGGCTACAGGCCGACGGCCCCCGAGCTGCTCCCACCAGAGCTGCCGACACCGGACCTGCCCACACCGGACCTGCTGGCGCCGGTCGGCCCGGTCGTGCGGCCGGTGTCGCCGGAAGCGGCGGGGGTCGGGGCGTCGGCCTCGTCCTCGTCGGGCTTGCGCCGGCGGAAGAGTCGGTCGATGCCGATCCGACCGCTGCCGTGGACGACCAGCAGCAGGGCCAGCAGCGCGATCACCACGCTGTACTCGTAGCCACCCTGCCAGGTCACCGTCTCGCCGCTGACCTTGTTGACGTAGAAGGTCTTGTACCAGCTGGTGTAGAGCACGATCAGGACCTGTTCGGCCACGATCGCCGCAGCCACGAGCGGCGTCAGTGCGCCGACGATCAGGAAGATCCCGCCGACGATCTCCAGCAGCGTGCCACCCCAGGCGGCATAGGTCGCAAACGGTGTGGCGAACTGCTTGAGGTAGGCGATCTGGCTCTCGATGCCCTGGTCCTGCCAGCGGCGGATGCCGTGCATGATCAGCACCCAGCCGAGACCGACCCGGGCGAGCAGTAGCGCGAGGTCACGGACAACCTGCAGAAAACGAGCCATCGAAACTCCTGGACGACCGAAGGGGAAGTACCCCTGACATTAGGCGACAGACCGCACTCGACCCCGGAAGTGACGCTCAGCGTGCCGTCGTCGGCGCCGGTACCCCTTCCCGCACCGGGTGGGGGACCAGGGGAGGCCCTGATCCGGGGGTTGAGCGAATCGGGCTCAACCCCGTGTTGAACTTGAACTCGACGTCCGGCATAGTTGAGTGCAGGTTGCTCAAGGACGAAGTTGAGCGGAATACACTCAAGGCTGAACGGGTTGTACGAGATGCAATCCCGAACAGACATCGCAAAGCACATCGGAGGAAACACAACTATGGCTCGTGCAGTCGGTATCGACCTGGGCACGACCAACTCGGTCGTTGCCGTTCTCGAAGGTGGAGAGCCCACCGTCATCCCGAACGCCGAAGGGTCCCGTACGACCCCGTCGGTGGTCGCGTTCGCCAAGGGCGGCGAGGTCTTGGTCGGCGAGGTCGCCAAGCGCCAGGCCGTCACCAACGTCGAGCGGACGATCCGCTCCGTCAAGCGCCACATGGGCACCGACTGGAAGGTGGACATCGATGGCAAGGACTACCGGCCGCAGCAGATCAGCGCCTTCGTCCTGCAGAAGCTGAAGCGGGACGCCGAGGCCTACCTGGGTGAGGACGTCACCAACGCGGTGATCACCGTCCCGGCCTACTTCTCCGATGCCGAGCGGCAGGCCACCAAGGAAGCCGGCGAGATCGCCGGACTGACCGTCGACCGGATCATCAACGAGCCGACCGCGGCCGCACTGGCCTACGGCCTGGACAAGGGTGAGACCGACCAGACCATCCTGGTCTTCGACCTCGGTGGTGGCACCTTCGACGTGTCCCTGCTGGAGATCGGTGACGGCGTCTTCGAGGTGAAGGCCACCAAGGGCGACAACCGGCTCGGTGGCGACGACTGGGACTCCCGGATCGTCGACTGGCTGGTCACCCAGTTCAAGAACAAGAACGGCACCGACCTGTCTGCGGACAAGATCGCCAAGCAGCGGCTGCAGGAAGCCGCCGAGAAGGCCAAGATCGAGCTGTCCTCGGCCAGCGAGACCCAGATCAACCTGCCCTACATCACCCTCGGTGAGTCCGGCCCGTTGCACCTGGAGGAGAAGCTCACCCGCTCGGAGTTCCAGCGGCTGACCTCCGACCTGCTCGACCGCACCCGGGCACCGTTCAACGCGGTGATCGAGGACGCCAAGATCAGCGTCGGGCAGATCGACCACGTCATCCTGGTCGGTGGTTCGACCCGGATGCCGGCCGTTGTTGATCTTGTCAAGGAGCTGACCGGCGGCAAGGAGCCCAACAAGGGCGTCAACCCCGACGAGGTCGTCGCTCTCGGCGCCAGCCTGCAGGCCGGTGTGCTGAAGGGCGAGGTCAAGGACGTGCTGCTGCTGGACGTCACCCCGCTGAGCCTCGGCATCGAGACCAAGGGCGGTGTGATGACCAAGATCATCGAGCGGAACACCACCATCCCGACCAAGCGCTCGGAGGTGTTCACCACCGCCGACGACAACCAGCCGTCGGTGATGATCCAGGTCTTCCAGGGCGAGCGTGACTTCGCCCGGGACAACAAGCCGCTGGCCAACTTCGAGCTGACCGGGCTGCCGCCGGCACCACGCGGTGTCCCGCAGGTCGAGGTGTCCTTCGACATCGACGCCAACGGCATCGTGCACGTCAACGCCAAGGATCTCGCCACCGGCAAGGAGAACTCGATCGTCGTCTCCGGCGGTTCGGCTCTCGGCAAGGACGAGATCAACGACATGGTCAAGCAGGCCGAGGCACACGCCGAGGAGGACAAGAAGCGGCGTGAGGCCGTCGAGCTCCGCAACGAGGCCGACAACCTGGTCTTCCGGACCGAGAAGCTGCTCAGCGAGAACGCCGACAAGATCACCGACGAGACCAAGAAGCCGGTGGAAGAGGCGCTCGCCGAGGTCAAGACCGCTCTCGAGGGCGAGGACAACGACGCCGTCAAGGCTGCCGTGGAGAAGCTGAACACCACCAGCGCCACGCTCGGCCAGGCGATGTACGCCGCCGCCCAGCAGGAGCAGTCCGCTGCTGCTGCCGACGGTGAGCCGACCACCGACGGTGCCAGCACCGACGGGGCGGCTGCCGACGACGATGTCGTCGACGCCGAGATCGTCGACGAGGAGAAGACCGACAAGTCCGACGACCCGTCGACTGCGGGTGAGGCGAAGTGACCCAGGGCGACCCTGAAGACACCAGCGGCCGCCCCACCGTGCGCGACAAGCGTCGGATCGACCCGCAGACCTACGAGTTGCGCGAGCCCGAAGCGACCACGGCCGAGCCGGATGCTCAGCCGCAGCAGGCCGAGGGTGCCGACACCGGCACTCCGGCCGACGCTGCGGCCGGGCCCGGTGAGGCTGCCGCGTCGGCCGAGCTCGAGCAGGTCAAGGGGCAACTGGCCGATCGGACCGCGGACCTGCAACGGGTCCAGGCCGAATACGTCAACTACAAGCGCCGGGTCGACCGGGACCGTGATCTGTCCCGCCGGGCCGGTGTCGAGCAGGTGCTCACCGAACTGATGCCGGTGCTCGACGGGCTGCAGACCGCCCGTGAACACGAGGAGCTCAGCGGTGGCTTCAAGGCCTTCGCCGACGAGGTCACCAAGATCGCCACGAAGTACGGCTTGGAGAGTTTCGGTGAGGCCGGTGACCCGTTTGATCCCCGGATCCATGAGGCGTTGATGCATGCGCAGGGCGAAGGGCTGACCGGTCCGACCTGCGTGACCATCCTGCAGCCGGGTTATCGGATCGGGGATCGGATCCTGCGCCCGGCGCGAGTTGCGGTCGCCGAGCCGGACGAAGCGGCGGCCGGCGACCAGCAGGCCGCGGCGGACGGTGTCAGCGATCAGCCCGCACCCGATCAAGGGGCGGCCGATCAGACAGGCGATCAAGGTGCTGCCGGCTCGCAGCAGTGAGCATGATCAACAACAGGTTCAGGAGGGGAGGCGTCGATGAGTACGAAGGACTGGCTCGAGAAGGACTACTACAAGGTCCTGGGCGTCTCCTCCTCTGCCAAGCCTGAGGAGATCAAGAAGGCCTATCGGAAGTTGGCCCGGGAGAACCATCCCGACGCCAACCCCGGTAACGCCGAGGCGGAGAAGCGCTTCAAGGAGGTCTCCGAGGCCAACGACGTACTGTCCGATCAGTCCAAGCGCAAGGAGTACGACGACGCGCGCAAGCTGTTCGGTGGCGGTGGCTTCCGATTCCCGCGCGGCGGCAACACCGCCGGTGCCGGGTCGATGGACGATCTCTTCCGCAATGCCTCCGGCGGTGGCGGGGAGAGCTTCTCCGATCTCTTCGGCGGACTGTTCAACGGAGCCGGCCGCAGCTCACGGACGACCTCGTCGAACGGTCGCGGCCCCCGCCGCGGCACCGACATCGAGGGCGAGGTCACGATCGACTTCGTGCAATCGGTGAACGGTGTCACGGTGCCGATCCAGATGGTCTCCGACGCCGCGTGCTCTGCTTGCCACGGAACCGGCGCGAAGGCCGGCACCGTACCGCGGGTCTGCCCGACCTGTCAGGGCAGCGGGATGCAGACCTCGACCTCCGGCGGCGTGTTCGCCGTCACCGAGCCCTGCACCGACTGCCGTGGGCGCGGGATGATCGTCGACGATCCGTGCCCGGTCTGCCACGGGTCCGGACGAGGCAAGTCGACCAAGAACATGCAGGTCCGGATCCCGGCCGGCGTCACCGACGCCCAACGGATCCGGCTGAAGGGCAAGGGCGGCGCCGGCGAGAACGGCGGCGCGGCCGGTGACCTGTATGTCGTGGTGCACGTCCGCCCGCATCCGGTGTTCGGCCGCAAGGGCGACAACCTGACGCTGACCGCACCGGTCACCTTCAACGAGGCAGCGCTCGGTGCCGAGATCGAGGTGCCGACGCTGGACGGCCCGGCCGTCCGGATCAAGATCGCCGCCGGTACGCCGAACGGCCGGACGCTGCGTGTTCGCGGTAAGGGCGTCGCGCGCCGCGACGGCAGCCGCGGAGATCTGCTGGTCACGGTCGAAGTGGTCGTTCCCGAGCAGTTGAGTGAACAGGCTCGGGAGGCGCTCGGCAGCTACGCCGCGGCGGCCGGGACGACCGATCCGCGGCAGGCGCTCTTCGCCAAGGCGCGGAGCGCCAGCGGTGCGGGGGCCGGCTGATGGTCGGCGTACCGCTGCCGCAGCCGATCGACAACGATGCGCCGTTGTTCGTGATCTCGGTTGCGGCCCAGTTGGCCGGGATGCATCCGCAGACGCTGCGGACCTACGACCGGATGGGACTGGTGTCGCCCCGCCGCACCCGCGGCCGCGGGCGGCGCTATTCCCGCCGTGACGTGGCCCGGCTGCGGCTGATCCAGCGGCTCAGCCAGGACGAGGGCATCAACCTCGAAGGCATCCGCCGGATCATGGCCATGGAGAACGAGATCGAGCAACTCCGTCGGCAGGTCAACGAGCTGTCCGACCTGCTGGCGGCCAGCCGCGCCGCGCCGCCGTCGTCCCGGGTCTTCACCGCTGACCCCGGCGGCGACGTGCACCTCGGCCGCTCGGCCCGTCCCGGCTGGGCGCTGGCACCCCGGGCCCTTCCCGGCCCGCCGCGCTGATCCCACCGCCTACCTACCCTTCGCACCAGTTCCGTAGCTTCGCACCAGGTACACCCGGTGCGAAGGTACGGAACCGGTGCGAAGGTGTTGTGGGGGTGGGCCTGTTCAGCGGATGTCGGCGGATGCCGGCTCCACCTCAGGTGCTCGGGGTCTGCCGATCGTGCCGACGATCACGCCAGCGATGATCACGGCCAGCCCGAACGCGACGGCCGATATCGCCAGACTCCCGGTGCGGTCCTTCAGCGCTCCGCCGAGATAGGGGCCCAGAGCGCCACCCAGGTTGCCGATCCCGTTGATCATCCCGAACCCGACACCAATCGCGGCAGCCGGGACGCGTTGCGCCGCCAGCGACCAGAACGGGCCGAAGAAGGACAGTTGGCAGGCCGTTGCGACACAGAGCGCCAGCACGATCAGCACCGGTTGCTCGCCGGTGATCAACGGCGACGCCGCCAGCACGATGCCGCCGAGCGCCAACGGCACCATCACGCGGAGCGCATGGCGACGATCCCTGTCGGCGCCCCGTCCGTTGAACCAGATCGCGATCGCCGCTGCGATCGGCGGCAGTGCCGAGACCAGTCCGATGGTCAGGTCGCCTGTGAAGGTCTGCTTGAGCAGCGTCGGCAGCCAGAGTTGCAGGCCGTAGAAGCCCAACCACAGCAGCAGCGAGCCGGCGGCCAGCCGCCAGACGATCGGGGTCCGCAGGGCCAGCCCGCCGCTCGATTGCGTCGGCGGTGGTGGATCGGCGGCTCGTTGTGCGGCGATTTCCGCACGCTCGACAGCAGGGAGCCACCGTGCGGAATCGGGGGAGTCGGCGGCGATCCATGCCCAGAGGGTCACCCCGATCAGCAGTCCGGCGATGCCCTCGATCCAGAACATCTCCCGCCAACCGCCGGTGGTCAGGATCAGACCCGACAACGGACCGGCGATGATCACCGCGATCGGGTTGTGCATGATGAACAAGGAGAAGGCGCGTCCGCGCTCCGCTGCCGGGAACCATCGGCTGATCAACACCATCATCGCCGGTTGGACCGCGCCCTCGACCACGCCGAGTCCGAACCGGATCGCCAGCAGTTGGCCGTAGTTCTGGACGAATCCGGTCGCCGTTGCCAGCAGGCCCCAGCAGATCAGCAGAATGATCACCAGCCGCTTGGCACTCCAGCGTTGCGCCAGCCAACCTCCGGGCACCTGCAGGAACAGGTAGCCGATGAAGAAGATGCCGGCGGCGAAGCCGGCCTGGCCGCCGGTCAGCTGGAGGTCCGTGGTCAACGACGGAAGGGCGAATCCGATGTTCACCCGATCGATGTAGGCGATGATGTAGATGGTCAGGATCACCGGGATCAACCGGGTCCAGCGACGTCCCAGGCCGGTGCGCCGCCCGGTCCCGGCCGGCGTGGTCGAGCCGTCCATGATCAGCGACCTGCCTGTGGCTGTACGTCGAAGGCGAATGCCCGGATCGGCGAGCCGTCGGAATGGGCGAAGCGGAGCGGCACGGCGAAGAACAGGCAGCGATCGAGGCTGATCGCGCCGAGCCCGGCGAGATACTCGATCTGCGGGATGCCGTTGTGCAGCAGCAATCGGTGGCAGGGCCAGTCGTCGTCCAGCTCGGCCGGCTGCCAGTCCGTGTCGTACGGCGCCCGGATGCCTCGATCCTGCGGGAAGTCGAAACCGACGGCAGCGATCTTCGCTGTGGCCAGCCACCGGACGGCCTCGGCTGTCATCCAGGGTGCCCGGGTCCAGTACTCCGCGGAGGTCGTCGGGTGCCGATCCTCGTGTCTGCTGCGGATGATCACGATGTCGCCCGGCGTGATCTCCGGGGCCGCGGCTCGTAGTGCTGCTTCGCTGATCGGCTGATCGGCGCCGAGCCCGGAGACGTCGACGATCACCGCCGGCCCCCAGAGTTGTTCGAGGTGATCGGGTCCCAGTGGGATGCCGTCCGGGTCGACGTGCCAGGGTGCGTCGACATGGGTGAAGGCATGGGCGCCCATCGTGAACCTGGTCGAGTGGAACGCGCAGCCCGCCGTCTGCTGCTCGGTGTAGTCGATGGTCGGCGCGAACCGCCAGTGCGGCTCGATCGGCATCGAGAGATCGATCGCAGGAGTGCCCTTCTGCAGCAGGAAAGCGGGGCTGGTGATCTGCTCAGGCATCGATCATCCTCCGGAGGAATTCGTTGGTGCGCTGGGCGACGGCGGGATCCAGCCGGTAGAGCCGGATCGCGTTGTCGATGAACGCGGCTCGTTGCTCGTCCGGTGACCAGGACTCGGTGATGGTCAGGAAGCCGTCGTAGATCTCCCGATAGCTCGCCACCAGACTGTCCACCGGGAAGTTGCTGGCGAACAGGATCCGTTGTGTACCGAAGATCTCGGCCACTGTGTCGACGATCAACCGGTTGTCGGAGACGGTCCATCGACGGCCCGGCAGGCCGATCCCGGAGATCTTGATCGCGACCTGATCGGCGGCCGCGATCCGCCGCAATGCTGCTGCCCAGCCGGACAGTGCTTCGGGGCTGCGGTCGGCGGGCAGTCCGGCGTGATTGATCATGATCGGGATCTCCGGATGCGACCGGGTCAGTGCGAGTGCCTCGTCCAGGTGCCACCAGGCCGTCTGCAGCTCGAAGCCCAGCCCGTGGGCCGCCAGTCGGGCATAGCCGCGTTGCCATTGTGGGTCCGACATCAGCGTCGGCCGCGCGGTCGCCAGTTCCGGAATCGGAGCCTGGCCGGGCTTGTTCCGGATCGCCCGGACCAGATCGGTCTCGGCGCGCAACGCGGCCAGCGTCCGGTCGACATCGGGGTCGGCCAGCACAGCGTGCGCCACGGCCGCATCGGGCAGGCCGTAGCGGGTCCGGGTGCCGAGCAGGTCGCGGATCTCCCCGACCGGATCGCCCCGGTCCCATTCGGTCTCCATCCAGACCGATCCGACCAGTCGGAGGTCGCCGGCGTCGCGGAGCAGGTCCGGCGGCAGGTAGTCCCGCTTGATCGCGGAGTAGTCGCCGTACCGGAAGTCGATCCGCGATTCCGGCCGCAGCCAGGGGATCCGTCCGTTGCCGGGACGCCAGAAGTGCTGATGGGCGTCGACGATCGGCCCGCTGTACCGCGCCATCTCAGAGCTCCTCGGAGCCGACCCGGACCCGGCCGGCGGCGCCGGCGAGCGGCTTCTCGAAGTTGATCAACAGCGATCCGATCAGGTAGATCACCGCGGCACCGGCCAGGAAGCCGAACGCCCCGGCGTAGCTGCCGGAACTTGCCGCGATCGCGTACCCCATCACCACCGGCGCCAGGGCGCCACCGGCGGCCGAGGCGATGTTCATCGCGCCGCCGACGGTGCCGACCTGCGGGCGCGGAGCCAGCCAGGCCGGGACGGCCCAGTAGATGCCGCCGAACAGGATGAAGAACACCGCGACACCGAGGGCCACCAAAGCGAGATAACCGTTGCTGGCCAGCGGAATCAGGAAGATCGCCACTGCCCCGGCAGCGCCGGAACCGACCAACATGATCTTGGTGACCAGGTTGAGCCGGCCGGTCCGCTTGCGCAGATGGTCGGTCAGGAAGCCGGAGCTGATCTCGCCGACGAAGCCCATCCCGTACACGAAGAAAGTGCCCCAACCCAGTGCCTCGAGATCGAAGTGCAGGGCATCGACGAGATAGGACGGGGTCCAGGAGATGATGCCCCACCAGGTGAACGCCCAGCCGAGGCGGCCCAGCATCATTCCCCAGAACGACACCGAGGTGAGGTAGTCGCGCGTCGACGGCAACGGCCCGTCGTCGGTCGGCCCGGTGGTCCGATCGCTGCGGATGTGGGCCAGCTCGGCATCGTTCACCCGAGGATGCTGATGCGGCTGATCGCGCAGGTACCGGTAGCAGAGCAGCGCTGCGACGATGGTCAATGCGCCGGTGCTGAAGAAGGCCCACCGCCAACTGCCGAAGACGCCGATCAGAAATGTGATCAACAGGCCGCCGAAGGCTGCGCCGAGTGGTGAGGCGGCGTCCAGGATGGTGGCGCCGCGGGCCCGTTCCTTGGCCGGCAGCCAGGCGCTGTTGATCTTGGCGCCGGCCGGATAGACCGGCGCCTCTGCGGCTCCCAGTCCCAGCCGAGTGAGCAGCAGGAAGATCGCACCGGTGGCGAAGCCGCTGACCAGCGCGACCATTCCCCAGGCGGTGCCGACGATGCCGATGATCTTGCGCGGACCGAAGCGGTCGAGCAGCCAGCCGCCGGGAAGCTGGAAGATCAGATAGGTCCAGAAGAACGCGCCGAGGATCCAGCCCTTGACAGCGGGTGTGATGGTGATGTCCTCGCCGATGTACGGCAGCGCGACCGTCAGCGCGGTCCGGTCCAGGAAGTTGATCAGGATCAGCGCGAACAGCAGGGCGAACACCCGGATCCGGACCGAGGTGCGACGACCGGTGATCGACGGGCCGCCGGTGTTCTGCTGTGGCTGCGCGGCTGTCATGAGCGACTCCCTTGTCCGAGATGATGCGGTGTTGCGGCTGCGGTGCCGGGTGAGCCCCGGGCTGGTCAGGCGGCAGATCGGGCGATCTGTTGGCGAGCGAGTTTGACGGCCAGGCCGAAGGCGTTGCGGGTGGCCCCGAGATCCGCACTGTTGGTGCCGACGATGTCGAAGGCGGTGCCGTGCGCCGGGGTGGTGATCGGCACCGGCAGCCCACCCTGGACGGTGACGCCGCGGTCGAAGCCGATCAGCTTCATCGCGATCTGGCCCTGGTCGTGATACATCGTGACCACGCCGTCGTACAGGCCTGCCTTGGCCTTCAGGAAGACCGTGTCGGACGGGAAGGGGCCATCCACGGTGGCTCCGGCCGCGCGAGCCCGGAGCACGCCGGGGGCGATTTCGTCGATCTCCTGCCGACCGAAGTGGCCGTTCTCGCCGGCGTGCGGATTGAGCGCCGCGACCGCGATCCGGGGCTGGTCGACGCCGGAGTCGCGCAACGCGCGATCGAGCAGGGCGACGGTCTCGGCGACGGCGTCGGCAGTGATCAACTCCGGCACCTCGGCCAGCGAGATGTGTGAGGTGACCCGTCCGGTCCAGAGCGCGTCCAGGACGTTGAACTCCGAGGTGCGCCCCTGGTGGCCGAGGGTGTTGGCGAACCAGCGCAGCTCGTCCTCCTCGGTCATCCCGGCCAGATGCAACGAGGTCTTGTTGAGTGGGGTGAAGCAGATCCCGTCGACCTCGCCGCTGGTTGCCAGGTCGAGGGCGAACCGTAGGCCGTCCAACGCCCACCGGCCGGCTTCGGCACTCGTCGCCGCGGTGCCGGTCGGCAGGGGCGCCGTCCGCTGCGGATCGATCAAGATCACCGAACCGCTCTCGGTCGCCGCGGTGACCGGAACCTCGACCTGGGCCTGTTCGGTCGCGCGGGCGAACTCGTCGACACTGGCGATGACGCGGAGGTCGGCCAGTTCGGCGGTAGCAGGCTCGGCCAGAAGTTTGGCTGCCAGTTCCGGTCCGACACCGGCCGGGTCACCGAGGGTGAGGGCGATGCGGGGCTTGTCGGGCATGGGGCTCCATCCGGGATATCGCTTGTAGGGGCGGGGATTGCCGGTCCTTCGACAGACTCGGGACGTGGGTCGGGCTCGGGTTCTTCGGTGTGCTCAGGTCCTTCGGCCGACTCAGGAGCCGGTGCCGGGGTTTCAGCCGGCGTGCCGTCGGCGGAGCGCGGCGAACCAGGCGGTCGAGTCCTCGGTCGCTCCGTCGAGGCGATCGACCAGTTCGAGGAGGAACGTGTCGTGACCGTGATTGCGCAGCGCCGTCACGGCCGCGTCGAGGTCGCCGGACTCGACCACGTCGAGGATCTGCTGATGTCGGTCGACATGCTGATGCAGATCCTCCAGGCCCCGCCGCGCGTCGTTGTTGAGCACCATGCAGAGCTGCATCTGCAGCGCCATCGAACGGTAGGTCAGCTCGATCCGGCGGTGACCGGCCAGGGCGACCAGACAGATGTGGAAGTGCAGGCCGGTCCGGGTCATCGCTGCCTGGTCGCCGAGCTCGGCCGATCGCCGCATCGCCGCGATCGCGTCCCGGCAGACCTGCAGCCGGTCCGGATCGGGATCGGGCAGGGCCAGTTGCAGCGCCAGCCGCTCAAGATCGGCACGCAGCGTGTAGATCTCGTACACGTCGTGGTGATTCAGCGATCGGACCGCCGTCCCGCCGCGCGGGAGCCGCTCGACCAGTCCGTCGTGCTGCAGGTTCTTCAGGGCCTCCCGCAGCGGCGGTCGGGAGACACCCATCCGTTCGGCCAGCCGGTCCTCGACCAGCCGCTCGCCCGGCAGCAGTTCGCCGCTGAAGATCATGTCCCGGAGTTGATCGGTCGCCAGCTCGGCCAGGCTCGGCGGCAGCGTCAGCCGGCGCGACCGTTCGGTCGTCTGGTCGGTTGAGCTCGCCATCGATGCCTCCGTGTTCCGTGCTTCGTATACGAGAGACGAAGTTAAGCCATCCAGCCGGTGAACCGCAACCCCCGGGGATCGCCACGAGCCAAACGAAGGTCATCAGCCTCCCGTCGTCCGACCTCCCCGGGCGAAATGGCAGCACGAGGTGCCATGCATCCCTTGGTGAATGCCAGGACCGGGGCGATCTGGCAACACGCGGGGTGATCTGTGCCGGTCAGTGCTCGGCCGGGGTGGATGGCGGTACGTGGTGCGGAATCGCCCCTCGCACCTGGTCCCGTCCGGGACGGAGCGCAGTACGTGGTGCCGTATCGCGTCGGTGACGCACGGCCGCTACCTCGGGTGCGTCGAGGAACCCGGCGCGGCGGGTGGTGATCCGAGGCGGGTGTGGTGGTTGCGGTCGAGGATCGGTCAGGAGCCGTACGCGCGGCTGGGGATCTGGGTGGCGAGCTTGCCGCCGCTGACGTCGACCAGGGTGCCGGTGATGTAGCCGGCTTGATCACCGGCCAGGAAGACCAGGAGGTCGGCGACGTCGTCGGCGCTCTCCCAGCGCCGCAGCGACAGCGTGTCCAGCAGCCGGTCCTGCGCGGCCTGCGGCATCTCGGCGAAACCGTTCATGGCGGTCGGCACCATGCCCGGGGCGTAGGCGTTCACGGTGATGTTCCACGGGCCGAGCTCGCCGGCGAGCACCCGGGTGAACTGGACGACCGCTGCCTTCGAGGCGGAGTAGGCGGCGCTGCCGATGCTGGGCACGATCGCGGCGAACGAGGCGGCGTTGATGATGCGGCCGCTGTGTTGCGACTTCATGATCGGGATGACGGCCTGGCTGAGCAGGAAGACCCCGCCCACGTTGACATCCAGACAGCTGCGGAAACGAGCCCAGTCCAGATCCTCGACCTTGCCCTCGACGTTGATCCCGGCGTTGTTGATCAACACGTCGATCCGGGAATGCCGCTCGACGATCGCGGCCACGGCCTGCCGAACCGATTCCGGGTCGGTGACATCGCAGACCAGTTGATCATGGTCAGCGGCGTCGGCTTCGAAGGCGAGGTCGAGCGCGACCACCCGGGAACCCTCGGCGACGAAGCGGTCGACGATCGAGCGTCCGATGCCGCGGCCGCCGCCGGACACCACGACGATCTTGCCGGTGTGGTCGATCAACATGTGCTTGCCTTCCGGACCGTGGATCAAAAGTCATACTATTGCGCAGAAGTGTATCCGAGCTGGTCCGAGGCAGGGCAAGCAGATCGATGACAGCAGGGAGTTCGATGACAGCGGGCGCAGGAAACGACAAGGTGCTCTGGGTGACCGGCGCCGGCAGTGGGATGGGCGCTGCTGCTGCCCGGCAGGCGGCGCGTACGGGATGGCGGGTCGCGTTGAGTGGGCGGCGGGTCGAGGCGCTGGAAGAGGTCGCGCGGACGATCACCGATGACGGCGGCCAGGCGCTCGTGCTGCCGCTCGACGTCACCGACCCGGAGCAGATCGCAACCGTCCACGATGCGCTGGTCGCCGAGTGGGGAGCGATCGACGGGCTGGTGCTGTCGGCCGGGCTGAACAACCCGCGCCGCACCTGGGCCGATCAGCAGTTGGACGACTTCGCCGCCATCGTGGACACCAACCTGATCGCGGTGGCCCGGGTGATCGACGCCGCGTTGCCGCAGCTGCGCGACAGTGCCGGCGTCGTGGTGATCATCTCCTCCTATGCCGGCTGGCAGTTCAATCCCGGAGCCGGGGTCGCGTACAGCGCCAGCAAGAGCGCGCTGTCCGCGGTCGCGGTCAGCCTCAACAAACAGGAGGCGCGGCACGGGATCCGTGCCTGTCACTTCTGTCCCGGCGACGTCGCCACCGACTTCCTGCAGCAGCGCCCGGTGGTTCCCGACGCACAGGCGCAGCAGGTGATGCTGACCGCCGACGACATCGGCAGGGCGGTCGGGTTCGTGCTCGACGCGCCGCCGTACGTACGGGTCGACGAACTGGTGATCTCACCGGTCTCCCAGGTCTGAGACCTCCCGCCATGGATGCCGTCCCGAGCGCATACGAGCGGGTCCTGGAAGCGGTCGGCTCGGCTGTCGTCGCCGGGGAACTACCGGTGGGTGCGGTCGACACCGTCGACCGGATCGAGAGCCGTACGGGTGCCTCCCGCAGCATCGTTCGAGAGGCCGTGCGGGTGCTGGTCGGGCTCGGCCTGTTGACGGCCGGTCGTCGGGTCGGGCTCACCGTCTGCCCCCGTGATCAGTGGAACGTCCTGGACCCGCGGGTGATCCGGTGGCGGCTACGCAGCGATCGCGAAGATCAACTTCTCGAGCTGCTCGAGTTGCGCCGGGCGGTCGAGCCCGCGGCCGCCCGGCAGGCGGCGGAACGTCGTACCGATGACGAGGCCGAGCGGCTGCGGAGTATTGCCGACGAGCTACGAGCCGCTGCCGGCCTCGGCGGCTCGGCGTTCCTGGAGGCCGACCGGCAGCTGCATCGGGCGATGCTCCGGGCGTCCGGTAACGCCCTCTTCGTCCGGCTCGGCGGGGTGATCGACGAGGCCCTGCGGGATCGCGCCGAAGGTGAACAGGCGATCGCCCGGCCCGCGAGCCGGGACGTCGCCCTGCACGGGCTGATGGCTGCGGCGATCGCCGATGCCGACGCCGAAGGCGCGGAAGCCGCGATGCGGGAGATCGTCGAGCTGACCGATCCGACCCCCTAGACCGATCCGACCCCCTTGACCGATCTGACCCCCTTGACCGATCTGACCCCTGACCAATCCGACCCGGCGCCCCGTCCGTCCGGTCGTGTCAGGTGGTGAACGCCGTGAGATAGACCACGACAACGGTGTCGCTGCTGGTGTCGATCAGCACCGAGCGATAGGCGTCGTCGCGCAGTTGACTTCGGATCCCACTGAACGACGTCACTGCATCCGGATCCCAGCTGTCGCTGTCGTGCCGCCGGTCCTTGGTGTGCACTGACCGCAGCCCCGCGGTCGGTTCGCCGAGCCCGCTGTCGGTCAGGAACGCCGGCAGATCGGACTTCGCCATTCTCGCCGCTGCCGTCAGGTGCCAGTCCTGGAAGCCGTCCTCCACGGCGCTCAGCAGGACGGTGCCCGGAGGAAGCACGACCTTGGCGATCGACTCCACCTCGCCGGCGCTGACGAGCTCATCGTCGGCATTGCCGATGGAGCAGCCCAGCAGGCTCAAGCACAGGCTTGCGATGATCAACAATCGGCGCACCAGTCGACGATACCCGTCGGGAGGGCCGCGGACGATGATGATGACTCCGTCGGCGGCCGGGTCAGCGAAGCGGTCCGCCGGTGCTCACCGGAGCCGGTCGACGATCGCGGTCGCCAGCGACTCGTCGACCAACAGGGTCTGGACGAAGCCGGCGCGTACCGCCGCGATCACCGCGTCGGCGCGATGGGCGCCGTGGCTGGTGGCGATCACCGCCGGGATGGCACGGAGCTCGTCGGCGGTGAGGCCGATCACGCGGGCGTCGATCTTGTCCGAGACCGGTCGGCCGGCAGCGTCGAAGACTCGACCGGCGACGCCGCCACAGGCTCCGGCGACGGCCGCGCGCCGGGCCAACGGTGGTGGCAACACCGGATAGAGCGAGGAGCCTTCCGGTGTCCAGGTGCCGATCCCGACCACCGCGACGTCGACCTGCCGCGCGCGCTCCAGGACGTCGCGGATGTCCGGCTGATCGCTGAGCGCCCGGGCGGTCGCCGGATCGGGCGCATAGAGCGGGGCGTAGATCGGGTACGCCGTGCCCTCCGCGGTCCGGGCGACCTCGCGGATCACTTCGACCGATCCGAGTCGATCGCCCGGATAGGTGATCGCGCCACACAGTTGGACCACATCACAGGGTGACAGTCGATGCAGGTGTCGCGGCATCGCCTCGATCACCTGGCTCCAGGCCAGGCCCAGTCGATCGCCGGGCCGGATCCGATCGGTGAGGTGTTCGGCCAACGCGACGGCCAGGGTGTCGACGGTCGGGGCGATCTGCAGCCGTTGGGAGCGGCCGACGACAACGGCGGCGTCGATGCCGAGTGTGTCGGCCAGTCGCTCGGCGAGCTCGGCGTCCAGCCGGCCCGGATCGCCGACCTCGATGGACACGATGCCTTTCGCCTTCGCTTCCTCCAGCAGGCGGGCGATCTGCCAGCGGCTGAGTCCGGTCCGCTCGGCGATCGCGACCTTGGACCGATCGCGCAGAAAGTAGTCCTGCGCGACCTCGAGGATCAGGGCGGCGTTCTCTGCTTGTGCTTCGGCCAAGCGTGCGGGACGAGCAGGCATCGGATCCTCCGGTCGTGTGGTGGAACAGATCAAGGATCTCACATCTGAGCAAACGCTTGTGCTCAGAGTTGCACCCATCTAGCGTGCGCGAGTGAGCGAAACCAGGTGCTCATCCGTGCAACACGATGGAGTGAGGTCATGTCGGTGACAACATCGAAGAGGTCGCAGGGCCCGAACGGATCGGCGGCCGGCCGTCGGGTGCCGTCCTGGTTGATCTACCTGTTCGGAGCGCTCGGCGCGATCCTGTGGGGATACGACACCGGCGTGGTCTCCGGAGCCCTGCTGTACATCAAGAAGGACTTCCACGTCAGCCCGGGCGAGCAGGGACTGATCACGTCCTCGTTCACCATCGGAGCGATCGTCGGTGCCTTGCTGACCGCGTTGATCGTCGATCGACTCGGCCGCAAGCGGCTGCTCTTCCTGGCCGGTATCGTCTTCGTCATCGGCACCTTGCTGGCCGCCTTGGCGACCGGGCCCGGCGGCGTGATCGCCGGACGCGCGGTGCTCGGCATCGGCATCGGCTTCGTGTCGGTCAACATCCCGATCTATCTGTCCGAGATCGCACCGGCGCGCTCCCGTGGGCGGATCGTCTCGCTGACCCAGTTCATGAACGCCTCCGGAATCCTGTTGGCCTACGTTGCCAACTACGCCTTCTCGGCCACTGCCGCCTGGCGGCTGATGATCGGGATCGCGGTGCTGCCGGCCGTGCTGCTGATGCTCGGCGTCCTGGTCCTGCCGGACAGCCCACGATGGTTGGTGTCCCGCGGCCGGATCGCCGAGGCTCGCGCCGGGTTGGTCGCCCGCGGCGACGATGTCGATCCCGACCTCACGGTGCGCGAGATCCAGGCCGGAGTGGCGGCATCGCACGGGGCCTGGCGTTCGTTGCTGCAGCCGTGGGCACGCAAGCCGTTGCTGATTGCGGTGCTGATGACGGTGCTGGCGCAGTTCCTCGGGATCAACGCGATCACCTACTACGCCCCGACCGTGTTGACCACGATCGGCTTCAGCGACAGCGCATCGCTGATCAGCACCATCGGGTTCGGCTCGGTGTCGGTGCTGGCGACGGTCTGGGCGGTGCGCTTCGCCGACCGGTTCCGGCGCCGCCGCATCCTGGTGACCGGCGCGATGATCACCGGCACAGCGATGTTGATCACTGCCGTGTTCACCTGGTCGGCCGGTCTGACCAGTGCCGTCACCGGCATCGTCGCGATCGTCGCCTTCACCGCCTTCAAGGCAGGATTCTCCTCGACCTGGGGGCCGGTCTCTCGGGTGGTGGAGACCGAGATCCTGCCGATCTCCATCAGAGGTACGGCGGTCAGCGTCGCCGAGATGGCCAACTTCTCGGCCATCTTCGTCGTCACGCTGCTGTTCCCGATCCTGCTGCAGGGTGGGGCAGGATTCGCGTTCGTCTTCTTCGCAGCGATGGCGGTCGTTGCCATTGTGATCATGATCGTCGTCGTGCCGGAGACCCGGGGTCGCAGCCTGGAGGAGATCGAGATCTCGCTGCGGGCCGGTCGGCAGCGCGACGCACCCGCCAGCCAGCACCCAACGACCGAGGAGTCCCATGACCGATAAGCGTCCCAACATCGTCTTCGTCATCACCGATCAGCAACGCTTCGACACCATTGCGGCTCTCGGGTACGACCATGCGGTGACCCCGCATCTCGACAGACTCACCCGGCGCGGCACGGCCTTCACCCACACCTTCGTCACAGCGCCGTCGTGCGCACCGTCCAGGGCGAGCCTGTTCACCGGCGTCTACCCGCACACGACAGGCGTGCTCAAGAACAACGACCCGTGGAACCACTCCTGGGTCGAGTTGCTGGCCGGAGCCGGCTATCGGTGTGTGAATGTCGGCAAGATGCACACCTTCCCGTACGAGACGTCGGTCGGCTTCCACGAACGCCATGTGGTGGAGAACAAGGACCGCAGCAATCCGAAGCTGCCGTACCTGATGGACCAATGGGACAAGGCGTTCTTCGCCCGCGGCCTGGTCAAACCGGACCGGGCGACGAAGTATCGCGCGGTTCCCGACTATCGCGAGCGGCTCGGCGCCTTCGTCTGGGATGCGCCCGACGATCTGCACGCCGACAACTTCGTCGGCGGCCTGGCCACCCACTGGCTGGACAGCTATCCCGGCGAGGAGCCGTTCTTCCTACAGGTCGGATTTCCCGGACCGCATCCGCCGTACGATCCGACCCAGGAGCACCTGGACCGGCTCGCCGATGCCGAGATCCCGCTGCCGTACGACTCCGAGCAGGACCGCGCCGGCCAGCCGTACGCATTGCAGGATCTGCGCCGCGACAACCTCGAAGTCGATCATGATGCGGTGGTCCATCTTGATCATCCGACCGAGGATCAGGTGCTCCGCCAGCGCCGGCACTATCTGGCCAACGTGTCGATGATCGATGAGCAGGTCGGGCAGATCGTCGATGCGCTCGAACGCCGCGGCGTGCTGGAGGACACGGTGCTGATCTTCACCTCCGACCACGGTGACTGCCTCAATGATCACGGACACATCCAGAAGTGGTCGATGTACGAGCCGAGTGTGCGGGTGCCGGCGATCGTCGCCGGTCCGGGGATCGTCGCTGATCAACAATGCGACGGACTGGCGTCACTGATGGACCTCGGGCCGACCATTCTCGAACTCGCAGGGGTCACCCCGCCGAGCTGGATGGAGGCGGAGTCACTGCTGCCGGCGCTGCGCGGCGAATCCTGGTCCGGCCGGGAGTACGTGTTCTCCGAACACGCGCGGGACATGATTTTGCAGCAGACCGCGCTGATGACGATGGTCCGTGATCACCGCTACAAGCACGTCGAGTTCGTCGATCATGCCGATGGTCAACTGTTCGACCTGGACACCGATCCGCACGAGGAGAACAACCTGTGGGACGACCCGGACCACGCCGCGGTGCGGGAGCGGATGTCGCGGCTGATCGCCGACTGGCGCGCGGAGAGCGCCTTGCGGACCGCGGACCGGACAGCCGCCTTCCGTTGACCCGGTGCAGTGACCCGGGCATCGGCCACCGGGTCAGCGCTCGGTGCCGTCCCTGGTCATCGCGGCGGCCTCCTCGGTGACGGCCCAGGACGCGAGCAGCTTCAACCCGTCGGCGGCGGGCGTCCCCGCCGCCGCGGTGTAGACGTTGAGCCGCAGGCTCGGTTCGGACGGCAACGCCATCGATTCGTAGTCCAGATCGAGCTGGCCGACGACCGGATGGCGGAGCCGCTTCATCCCGGAGCGATGGAACCGCACGTCGTGCGACGCCCAATGCTGGCGGAAGACCTCGCTGCGGGTGCTCAGCTCGCCGACCAGTTCGATCAACGCCTTGTCGTTGGGGTTGTCGCCGGCCTCGAGCCGCAACATGGCTGCGGCATCTCGCGAGATCTGTTCCCAGTCGACGAAGAAGTCCCGTGCCGCCGGATCGAGATAGGTGAACCGAATCGTATTGGCAGGTCGCCGGGGATCGGCCAACACGGGCGAATACAGCGCACGCCCGAGCGGGTTCATCGCGATCAGATCGTGTCGGCCGTTGCGGACCCAGGCCGGTGCCTCGGTGATCGCATCGAGGATCTGCTGAACGGCGGGCCGAACGGTCTGTGGCGGCGCGGCCCGCCGCCTGCCGCGGCCGCCGGCCCTGCCCTGCCGGGCCAGCGTGAACAGATGGTCGCGCTCGGCCTCATCGAGATCCAGCGCGCGAGCAAGCGCGTCAAGGACGCCGTCGCTGGCGCCGCCGAGATTGCCGCGTTCCATCCGGACGTAGTAGTCGACCGACACCCCGGCCAGCAGCGCCACTTCCTCGCGGCGCAGACCCTTCACCCGCCGGTTGCCGCCGTAGGCCGGCAGCCCGGCCTGTTCGGGAGTGATCCGCTCCCGCCGGGTGCGCAGGAACTCCCGGATCTCGGCGCGACGATCCAGTTCAACCATGGCACCACCGTACGACGACGTCGTCGTCGAGCCTGGGTTCGGGAGTGGTCATGATCTCCAGTCTCAGCACTCCGCTCCGCGGGTGGCAGTGACTGGCGGAACGGGTAATGACAGACCCTCCCAGAGTCGGCGGCGGTGGACGTAGCGTCTCGGTCAGGCCATCCGGCACGCACACCGAGTGAGGAGTGAAGGAAGTAGATGCGAGGAGTGATCATTCACGCGCCCGGCGATGTCCGGGTCGAGGACCGCGACGACCCCAAGATCATCGAGCCGACCGACGCCGTGATCCGTACGGTGGCGGCCTGCGTCTGCGGCTCGGACCTGTGGCGCTTCCGTGGCGTCGACGCGGTCACCGAGCCGGCCGCGATCGGCCACGAGTACGTCGGCGTCGTGCAGGAGATCGGTGCGGCGGTCGACCGGATCAAACCGGGACAGTTCGTCGTCGGCGGCTTCTACGCCTCCGACGGCAGCTGCCCGCACTGCCGTGCCGGCTACCAGTTCTCCTGCGTCAACAAGTCCGGTTTCGACGGCTGCCAGGCCGAGTACATCCGGATCCCGATGGCCGACGGCACCCTGTTCGCGACGCCGGAACTGCCCGACGAGACGATGATCCCGAGCCTGCTCGCGCTGTCCGACGTGATGAGCACGGGTTGGCATGCCGCGGTCGAGGCCGGCGTCACGGCCGGCTCGACGGTCGCCGTCGTCGGCGACGGGGCGGTCGGACTGTCCGCGGTGCTGGCCGCCCGCGAACTCGGCGCCACCAAGATCATCGCCATCAGCCGGCACGCCTCTCGGCAGCACGTCGCCCGGGAGTTCGGCGCCACCGACGTCGTCGCCGAGCGCGGCGCCGAGGGTGTCGCGCGGGTCAAGGAGCTGACTGACGGCGTCGGCGCCGATGCGGTCTGCGAGGCGGTCGGCACGAACGAGTCCATGCTGCAGGCGATCCGCTCGGTTCGGCCGGGCGGGACCGTCGGCTGTGTCGGCGTCCCGCACGGGGTCGAGGTGCCGGCACGCGAACTGTTCTTCGCCAACGTCGGGATCAAGGGCGGTCCGGCCTCGGTCGCGCAGTACCTGCCCGATCTGATGCAGCGGGTCTGGACCGGACGGATCGAGCCGGGCAAGGTCTTCGATCTCCACCTGCCGCTCGAGCAGGCGGCCGACGCCTACCGGGCGATGGACGACCGGGACGCGATCAAGGTGCTGTTGAAGCCATGACCCTGACGACACCGTTCATCGACACCGACCCCGAACTGGTCGGCTGGTTCGATGCGTTCGCCGACGGCGAGGTCTCCGAGCATGACGATCTCGATCGCCGGACCCGCCTGTTGTGTCAGCTGGCCGCACTGATCGCCTGCCAGGCCGACGGTGCTTATCGCGAGCTGCTCACCGCAGCATTGCCCGACGACGTCGCACCGGTGCAGATCAAGGAGGTCGTCTACCAGGCCGTGCCGTATCTCGGGATGGCCAAGGTTTATGACTTTCTACTGGCCACCAACGAGATCCTGACCGAGCATGGCATCGCTCTCCCGCTGCCCGGCCAGGCAACGACCACGCCGGCCGATCGACTGGAGAGCGGTGCCGACGTCCAACGGAAGATCGTCGGTGCCGACCGCTTCGAATCCCTCCGGACCGGCGGGCCCACCGACCTGCAGCACATCCCGCACCTGCTGTCGGCCAACTGCTTCGGCGATCACTACACTAGGACCGGCCTCGAGCTGGACACCCGGGAGTTGATCACCTTCTCGCTGCTGGTCGCGCAGGGTGGCTGCGATCCCCAGGTCCGCGGCCATGTCCAGGGCAATCTGAACGTCGGCAACGATCGCTCGATGTTGATCAACGTCGTCACCCAGTTGCTGCCGCTGATCGGCTACCCGCGCACGCTGAACGGGATCGCCGCGATCAACGATGTGGCACCCGCCGGAACACCCGCACCGCACACCAAGGAGAAGTGATCATGGAACAACGTACCCTCGGTGACGGACTGACGGTCTCCGCGCTCGGCTTCGGCTGTATGGGGATGAGCCAGAGTTTCGGCCCCAACCCGGGCGATCGCAGCCAGATGATCGCTGTGCTGCGGGCCGCGGTCGATCGGGGTGTCACCTTCTTCGACACCGCCGAGGTCTACGGCCCGTTCGTCAACGAGGAGCTGGTGGGTGAGGCGTTACGCCCGGTCCGGGATCAGGTCGTGATCGCCACCAAGTTCGGCTTCTCCTTCGACGCCGACGGTCGGCAGACCGGCCTGTCGAGCCACCCGGACTCGATCCGCCGCGCCGTCGACGGATCCTTGCAGAGATTGGGAATCGAGGCGATCGATCTGCTCTACCAGCATCGGGTCGACCCCGAGACCCCGATCGAGGACGTGGCGGGCACGGTCAAGGAACTCATCGACGCCGGCAAGGTGCGACACTTCGGGCTCTCCGAGGCCGGGACGCGGACGATCCGTCGGGCGCACGCGGTGCAGCCGGTCGCAGCTCTGCAGAACGAGTACTCCCTGTGGTGGCGCGAGCCCGAGGCCGAGATCATGCCGACGCTGGCCGAGCTCGGCATCGGCCTGGTGCCGTTCAGCCCACTGGGCAGGGGATTCCTGACCGGCACGGTCGACGCCAGCACCGAGTTCACCGACGACGACGTGCGGACCCGGATCCCCCGCTTCAGCGTCGACGCACGGGAGGCGAATCAGGCCGTCGTCGACCTGATCCGCCGGATCGCCACCGCGAAGGACGCCAGCCCGGCCCAGGTCGCCCTGGCCTGGATCCTGGCCAGAGCGCCCTGGATCGTGCCGATCCCCGGCACCCGCCGGGTCGAGCGGCTCGAAGAGAACCTGGCCGCCGCCGATCTTGCCCTGACACCGGCCGACGTCGCCGCACTCGATCAAGCATCGGCGACGATCGACATCCACGGCGAACGCTATCCGGCGCAGATGCAGGCCATGATCGATCGCTGATCAGTACCAGCCGATCAGTACCAGCTCTGGGCCTCCGAGCTGTTGCACGGACGCATGAAGATCCTGCCCGCGGTGGAGCCGTCCAGGCACTGCTGGGAGTTCTGATTCTGGAAGCGGATGGTGCCGTCGTTCCAATGCTTGATGTACCAGCTCTGCTGGACCGAGCGGCTGTCGCTGCCGGCGAAGCACGGGTAGCTGGTGGCGTAGGTCAGGTCGCCCATGTGCGACAGGCACTGGTCGGTTCGCATGTTCCGGAACTGGACGGTGCCATCCCGCCACTTGTGCACCGACCAGCGTTGGCTGCTCGTTCCGGACACCGGTGCGGTGCGGACGCCACCGTCGGAGCCGTCCATCCGGAGCCCGGTGGCCTCGTTGGTGTAGGTCTCGATCGCATCGGCGTGCGCTGTCGCGGTCCCGGCGATCGTCACCGCGGTTCCGATCACGGCGGCGGCCGATGCCCCGGCCAACACTCGGATCGGCGTCGCGATGCCAGTCCCGGCATGGCGTGCGGAGATACTCACGGTTGCTCCTTCTCGTTGTGACGCGGGGATCGCGAACCGCCCCTGATGGGCGATCCGGCCCGCGACCTGAACGATTCTTCGGACGTCGCGGGCCAGCAGCGCGCGATTTCGGGCCTGGCCGAACAGGTCGCCCTGCCCGCCACGTCGGCCGCCGATCAAGATCAGGCCGCCGCCGAATGAAAGGATGGCCAGGCAGTGTCGAAACCCCGAGGAGCAGCTGGTGACCGTACGTCTGGTGGCATTCGATCTTGACGGAACGATCTTGGACGGCGGCGACACCGTTGTCCCGGACTGCGCCGAGCAGATCCGTCGCGTTCATGATCACGGCGTCAGGTGTGTGATCAACTCCGGACGATCGACCGAGTTCCAGGCCGAGCTGCTGGCCCGCCTCGGACTGCTGTCCAGCTTCGACGCCCTGGTCGGCGACGAGCGCTGGATCGAGCTGATCGATACCGATGGACAGCGCCGTCCGCTGCAACCGTGGAACACCGAGACCCGGCACCGATGGCAACTGCTCGAGCCGCGAGCAGCCGAGATCGCCGGTCGGGTGCAGGATGAGGTCCGACGTCGCGGCTGGGCCGGGGAGCTGATCGATGGACTCGACGTCGCACGCCGCGGCCTGTGGGCAGTGCGGATGGCCGACCCCGAGCAGGCACTGGCGATCTTCCGTTGGGTGCACCAGGGGGCCGGCGATGACGGGATCGCGATCAACTGCAACGGCGGCTACCTGCACATCTACGACGCAGCCCGGGACAAGGGAAGCGCGCTGGCGGCGATCGCGGAGCACTTCGGGGTCGCGCCGGCGCAGGTGCTGGCCTTCGGTGACAACATCAATGACCTGCCGATGCTGGACGGCCGGTACGGATTCGCCGCAGCAACGGTCGCCAATGCCGTACCGGAGATCCAGCGGGTGGTTCGAGCCGGAGGCGGCCGCCTCGCCACCCGGGCGTCGGGCGCCGGTGTCGCTGAGTTGCTCCGCGAGGCGGTGACTCCGGCCCGTGACAGTGTGGCCGAATGAGCAGCCGATCGGCCGAGGGGAGAGTCGGCGGGCCCGCCGCCCCGACCTGGGTGCTGTGCGTCGCGGCGATCCTCGCTCCGCTGTCGGCCCCGGTCCTCGACGACGAACCGTCCTGGCCGTTCTGGGCGACCCTGATCGTTCATCTGCTGGCAGCCGGCCTGCTGCTGACGCGCGCCGTGTCCTGGCTGCGGTCCGGCGCTCGGGCCCGTCGTCGCGACGTCGTGCTGGCGGTTGCTCCCGCTGTCGCCGGGCTCCTCGCACTGGGACTGGTGATGCTGGGGGCCGATGAGTACGGGATCAGGGGCAGCGCTGTGCCGCGGCTCACCCAAGGGATCCGGAGCCTGTTCCTCACCGACCTCGGCTACGTCGGTTCGGTGCTGGCGATCATCATCGTGCTGGCCAGTTCCGTCACGCTGGTGGCGGTCCTCGCCCGGCGCCGGCTGCGAGCCGGCTGGGACGAGCTCAGCGACGGGGTGGCCGATGTCGCGACCGCTGCGGCGACGGCGGCCGTCAGGACCCGGAACCCGCGAGGCTTCGAGCCCAAGACCCGACCGTCCGACGGCTTCTGGCGGCGCCTGCTGTCGCCGTCGACCCGCATCGTGATGATCGTGAACGTCCTGGTCGCGATGCCGATCCTGTGGGTGCTGGCCGCCGATCCGGATGGCGATCTGGTCGTGCTCGGATTCCTGTTCATCTTCCCCGGCCTGCCGATCACGGCCTGGGCCGTCCTGCAGACTCTGTGGCGGCCGGACTCCGAGCTGGGCTACATCTTCGCCGCGCTGGCCCGGACGATGATCGTGCCGGCGGTCACCTCGCTGCCGTTCGCGGTGCTGCAGACCGTGCTCACCCGGCTGCCGGTCTTCGTCGATCGGGTCGAGCAACATTCGTTCCACGGCAGCTACATCAGGCACTACTGGTTCTCCGGGGAGAGCGGTGCGATCAACGTCGTCGACGGGTCGGTGATCAAGACCCTGTTGATCTCGATGCTCGGTGGATATGCGCTGTCCTTGCTGGCCGGGTTGGTGATCACCGTCTTCGTGATCTGGCCGGCGATCGCCTTCCTGCGGCCGAGAGCCCTGCTGCGCGAAGCACAGCTGAGCCAACGGCCCAGCGACCTTGCCGCGAGCATTGCTTCGGTCCGTGCCCAGAGCGTGATCGCGATCCTGGCGCTCGCCATCCCGTCGCTGATGGTTCCGACAGATTCTGACGAGGTGTTGTGGTGGATCGGCGTCGCCTTGATCCCGGTCGGCGTGGTGTTGGTCTATGTCGCCTGGCGGGGCCAGCAGATCGCCCGGAAGGCCCTCGCGGCGGGCAGCACGGCGCACCGCGACAACTCCGTGACCGATGTTCCTGAGGAGCCGTCGGCCGGCGACGGCGGATAGCGCGGGGCCCGCGGTCGACCAGTGGGAACCTCCGCCGGATCGGGGAGGAGCCGGACCCTACCCGGAAGTTGAGTCGAGTGGACTCAACTTGGAATACACTCTCCTCAGGCAAGGTTGAGTGGAGTAGACTCAATGTTTGTTGGACCTGAATGAAGGAGTGCTGGGTGGAAGCGGAGAAACTCACCACGAAGAGCCGGGACGCCGTCTCGGCCGCATTGCGCAGCGCATTGCTCGCCGGCAACCCCAATGCCGAGCCGGAGCATCTGCTGACGGCGTTGCTGTCGACGCCGGAGAACACGGTCGGCCCACTGCTGTCTGCCGTCGGTGCCGATCCCGCCGCGATCAACGCCGGAGCACAGGAAGCGATCGCGAAGCTCCCGTCGGCGAAGGGTAGCTCGGTGACCCAGCCCGGCCTGTCCGGTTCGCTGGCGCGGGTGCTGGCCGACGGTGAGGCGCGCGCCGAACAGCTCGGTGACTCCTTCGTGGCGACCGAGCATCTGCTGATCGCATTGTCCGCCGTCGATTCCGCGGCCAAGCGGATTCTCAGCGGTGCCGACGTCGATGCGGAGAAGATCACGGCTGCGTTCAATGCGTCGCGTGGCTCCAAGCGGGTCACCACCGCAGAGGCCGAGGGCACGTCCTCGGCGCTGGAGCAGTACGGCGTCGACCTGACCGAGCAGGCCCGGGACGGCAAGCTGGACCCGGTGATCGGCCGGGACACCGAGATCCGCCGAGTGGTGCAGGTGCTTGCCCGCCGGACGAAGAACAACCCGGTGCTGATCGGTGAGCCGGGCGTCGGCAAGACCGCCGTCGTCGAAGGTCTCGCCCAGCGGCTGGTCGCCGGTGACGTGCCGGACTCGCTGAAGGGCCGTCGGCTGATCTCTCTCGATCTTGCCTCGATGGTCGCGGGCGCGAAGTATCGCGGCGAGTTCGAGGAGCGGCTGAAGGCCGTGCTGACCGAGATCAAGGACGCCGAGGGCCAGGTGATCACCTTCATCGACGAGCTGCACACGGTCGTCGGTGCCGGTGCCACCGGTGAGGGCGCGATGGATGCCGGCAACATGCTGAAGCCGATGTTGGCCCGCGGTGAGCTGCGGATGATCGGCGCGACCACGCTGGATGAATACCGGGAGCGGATCGAGAAGGATCCGGCGTTGGAACGACGCTTCCAGCAGGTCTTCGTCGGTGAGCCGAGCGTCGAGGACACGATCGCGATCCTGCGTGGTCTGCGCGAGCGCTACGAGGCGCATCACAAGGTGGCGATCACCGACGGCGCCCTGGTGGCCGCGGCCAGTCTGTCCAACCGCTACATCACCTCCCGGCAACTGCCGGACAAGGCCATCGACCTGATCGACGAGGCCGCCTCCCGGCTGCGGATGGAGATCGACTCCTCGCCGGAGGAGATCGATCAGCTGCGGCGTCAGGTGGAGCGGATGCGGATGCAGGAGTTCGCGCTGCAGAAGGAGACCGATCCGGGCAGCGCCGAGCGGCTGTCCAGACTGCGCGAGGATCTGGCCGACGCCGAGGAATCGCTGCGTGGGTTGGAAACCCGCTGGCAGGCCGAGAAGGAGGGGCTGAACCAGGTCGGCGATCTGAAGGAGAAGATCGACGAATTGCGCGGTGAGGCCGAACGAGCTCAGCGCGAAGGCGATCTTGGTCGAGCCAGCGAGCTGCTCTACGGCGAGATCCCTGCACTGCAACAGCAATTGGAGAAGGCCGACGAGGAAGAGAAGGAGGCCGAGGAGTCCGGCACGGGCCCGATGGTCTCCGAGGAGGTCGGTCCGAACGACGTCGCCGAGGTGGTGTCGAACTGGACCGGGATCCCGGTCGGCCGGCTGCTGCAGGGCGAGTCGGAGAAGCTGTTGTCGATGGAGGACCGGCTCGGTGAGCGGCTGATCGGCCAACGGCCGGCCGTTCGCGCGGTGTCCGATGCCGTCCGGCGGTCCCGAGCCGGGATCTCCGACCCGAACCGGCCGACCGGATCGTTCCTGTTCCTCGGTCCGACCGGCGTCGGCAAGACGGAGCTGGCCAAGTCGCTGGCCGAGTTCCTCTTCGACGACGAGCACGCCATGATCAGGATCGACATGAGCGAGTACGCCGAGAAGCATTCGGTGGCGCGGCTGGTCGGTGCTCCTCCGGGCTACGTCGGCTATGAGGAAGGCGGTCAGCTGACCGAAGCCGTCCGGCGCCGGCCGTACGCGGTGGTGTTGCTGGACGAGGTGGAGAAGGCGCACCCGGAGATCTTCGACATCCTGTTGCAGGTGCTGGACGACGGTCGGCTGACCGACGGACAGGGCCGGACCGTCGACTTCCGCAACGTGATCTTGATCCTGACCTCCAACCTGGGGTCGCAGTTCCTGGCCGACCAGACCATGGAGGCTCAGGCCAAGCGGGACGCGGTGATGAACGTGGTCCGTGCCTCGTTCAAGCCGGAGTTCCTGAACCGGCTGGACGAGGTCGTGTTGTTCGACGCGCTGGGCACCGAGGAACTGTCCAAGATCGTCGACATCAACATCACCCGGCTGAACGCCCGCCTGGCCGATCGTCGGATCGCCGTCGAGGTGACCGATGCGGCCCGGGACTGGCTCGCCCTGACCGGCTTCGATCCGGTCTACGGCGCTCGCCCGTTGCGCCGGTTGATCCAGACCACGGTCGAAGATCAACTTGCGCGCGATGTGCTCGCCGGGCGACTCGGTGAGGGTGACACCGTCACCTTCGACGTCGACGACGGCAAGGACGGTCTGGTGATCGTGGGAAGCGACCAGCCGGTCACCGCCTGACCGGATCAGAGGTCCTGAGCTTGTCGAAGGACCGGGAATGGGAACCCTTCGACAAGCTCAGGGCCCTTCGTGCGTCCGGCCGCCCGGGGCTAGTGTCCTGAGGCATGGCGATGCCGAACGATCTGGTGTTGGTCCGGCACGGTGAGGCCGAGGGCAATGTCGTACGGGAACAGGCCCGGCAGGGTGACGAATCCGGTTACACCGAGCGGTTCGTCACCACGCCGGGTCGGCGGTGGCAGCTGACCGCCGACGGTCGGGAGCAGGCCCGCTGTGCCGGTGCCTGGATCCGGACGGTGTTCGACGGCTTCGACCGCTACTACGCCTCACCGTTCACCCGGACCACGCAGACCGCGACGTGGTTGGCCCTGAGCCGGCCTGCCGACGATCGACAGGGTGAGGACCGGCGGCCGCGCTGGTATCTCAACCGCAGCCTGCGGGAACGGGACTGGGGTGACGTGGGCTCGATCCCACGGAAGGAATTCACCGACCGGCCGGAGTATGCACTGAACGCTCGGCGGCAGCGGACCGATCCGCTCTACTGGGTGCCGCCCGGCGGCGAGTCGATCGCCCAGGTCGCGGAGAACCGGGTCCGCAACTTTCTCGACACCCTGCACCGCGAGCTGGCCGGCAGACGGGTCCTGGCGGTGACCCACGGCGAGTTCATCTGGGCCACCCGGCTGGTGCTGGAGCGGCTGGACGACGACGAATTCGTCCGGCTCACCGATGACGACGGCCAACGGATCGGCAACTGCGAGATCGTGCACTACACCCGGCGTGATCCGGGCAGCGGCGCGATCAGTGATCGGTTGGAATGGCTGCGGCGCTCACGACCGATCGGTGATCATCGAACGGGGTGGCGGATGCAGGTCGACGATTGGCAGCGGATCGAGTACCGGCTCTATCTGGGTGACACGCTGGCGGACGCAGACACCGACCCGGAGTGCTCGTAGCTCTGGGCGCCCGGCCCATCGGTCAGCGGCCCTGCCGCACCAGCCAGTCGAAGGGGGCCTGCTGGATCGGGTCGTCGGCGGCGTCGACCTCCGGATGCCATTGCAGGCCGAGGATCCGACCGTCGTCGGACTCGAACCCCTCGACGATGCCGTCGTCAGCGGTCGCGCTCAACCGCAGCCCGTCGGCCAACCGATCGCAGGCCTGATGATGGCTGCTCCAACCGCTGATCCTGGTGCCGCCGAGCATCGACTCGGTGAGCGTGCCGGACCGCACATCCACCTCGTGCGGGACGCCGTCGTGTTTGACGGTGGTCTCCTCGAAGTGGGCGTGGATGGTGCCGCCCATGACGACGTTGAGCACCTGCATGCCGCGACAGATCGCCAGCATCGGCCGCTCCCGGCCCAGCGCCGCACGACTGATCGTGACGTCGGCAGCGTCCTGGGCCGGCGGCGAATGCTTCTCCCGCGGATGCACCTCCGGGACGCCGAACGGACGAAGATCAAGATCATTGCCGCCCGGCAGGATGACAGCGTCGGCCAGGTCGACCAATCGTTCGGCGCGATCGCTGTCGTCCGGCCAGGCCATCATCGGCTCGCCACCGGCGCGCGCCACCGCATCCAGCATCTTCTGCGGGACGTACACCCCGCGAGAGCTGCCGTTGATCCGTTCGGACCAACGCCCGACGATGAGAACGAGCGGTCGCGCCATGACCCTGGACCCTACCGGTCTGCCCATCGGGGCAGAGTGGAAGCCCGATCTGCCGGCCTTCCGGTGTCGCAGGATCGGTAGGGTCTGGGCGAGAAAGGGGTGTGCAGTGGACGAGTTGATCTTGCGGCGTGGTGCCGGTGGCGTGTTCCTGATCCCCGATGCCGGCTATCCCGAATCGTTCACGTTGCGGATGGGCCGGACCGATCAGTCCTACGTCGATCTCACCGACCCCACCCGGCTGGAGTTCGACTACGTCCAACGACTCGCCGAGATCATCGACCTGATCGCACCGGCCGGAGACCGGATCCGGGTGGTGCACGTCGGTGGCGCGTTGATGACGTTGCCGCGGTACGTCGCCCATACTCGTCCGCACTCGGCCCAGATCGTGCTGGAGCCGGATACCGAGCTGACCGAGTTCGTCCGCGAGCACGTGCCGCTGCCCAAACGCAGCGGGATCAAGGTCCGCGGCGTGGCCGGCCGGGAGGGGATCGAGGCGCTCCGCGACGACTACGCCGATGCGGTGATCGTGGACGCGTTCGCCGGATCGCAGGTGCCGCCCGAGCTGACCACCGCCGAGTTCTTCGCCGACGTGCAGCGGGTGGTGGACAACGGCGTGCTGATGATCAACATCACCGACAAGGGCCTGCAGTACGCACGTCGGGTGGCCGCCGCCGCGCAGAAGACCTTCGGCCGACTCTGCCTGAGCGCGGAGAGCTCGACGCTGAAGGGCCGCCGGTTCGGCAACATCGTGCTGCTGGCCGCGGATCGGCCGCTACCCATCGACGAACTCGCTCGACGATCGGCCCGCTCCGCGTTCCCCTACCGGGTGGTGACCGGCGACCGGCTGGATCAACTGATCGCCGGCGCGGCCCCGTTCACCGACGCCGACAGCGAGTCCTCACCGGCCCCGCCGGACACGCATTTCCGCTGATCGACCCGGCGTATCCGGCCGGGTCGCCCCGGGAACCAGCCAGCCGAAACGTTTGGCCTAGTCAACGGGGCATCGGTTTTGCTCAATCTCCCACTCGAGGGGCGAGACATGCCCACAATGACTTTGCTGATGGCCCCTGCCATTAATAAACTCGCTTGAGTAATCAGTGGTGTGCGTCCGCCCGGTCGGCGGTGCGGACCGTGTGACATCACGACGGAAGGTTTCGATGAGAGTGAACGTGGGCAGGCGGCGAACGACAGGGCAGCGGTCGGGCAGGTGCGAGTGACCGCCGCGGTGCCGGCTCGGCGAGCCGCCCGGCAGGGCCTGATCGCCGACTTCAACCAGACCGTCATCCTGGACGCGGTGCGGCGCAGCGCGGACGGGATCAGCCGGGTCGAGCTCGCGGCGGCGACGGGGTTGTCGGCGCAGGCGGTGACCAACATCGTCCGGCAATTGATCGCCGGTGATCTGATCACCGAGGGCCGCCGGGCACCGATCGCGCGCGGTAAGCCGCGGACGATGCTCAACCTGAACCCCGACGGCCAGTACGCGATCGGTGTGCACCTCGACCCGGCAGTGATCACCTACGTGATCCTGAACCTGGTCGGGGAGACCCTGGCGCATGTCCGGCAGATCACCCCGGGCGATCCGGATCCGACGAAGCTGACCGCGGGCGCGGCTGCCCAGATCGAGAAGTTGATCAAGAAGGCCGAGATCAGCCGGAGCAAGATCGTCGGGGTCGGGATCGCCGCGCCCGGACCGATCGACATCGATCGGGGCGTGGTCATCGATCCACCCAACCTCGCCGGCTGGCAGTCGGTACCGATCCGGCACGCGATCGGTGAAGCCACCGGACTCCCGGTACTGCTGGACAAGGACGTCACGGCCGCCGCGACAGCGGAGAAGTGGCACGGCGCCGGAGACGACTTCCTGTTCTTCTATCTCGGCACCGGAGTGGGCGCCGGGTTGGTGCTCGGCGGCGAGGTCTTCCGCGGTCGCACCCACAACTCGGGGCAGATCGGCAACATCATCGTCGACAACGACGGGCTGCCCTGCCCGTGCGGCTATCGCGGCTGCCTGGGAGAAGGCAGTCAACCGCGGCGGATGGTGCATCAGGCCGTGGCCACCGGTGGTCTCGATCGCGCGGTCGATCTGGACGATCGGCGGGCGGTCGAGACCGCTCTGGTCGAGCTCGCCGACCGGGCGGCGGCAGGGAACAGCGCCGCGGAGAAGGTGATGGACGGTATGGTCCGCGGTGTGCTCAAGGCCGCCGAAGACATCGCGCTCCTTCTTGATCTTGATCGGGTCGTGTTCGGCGGGCCACACTGGAACACCTTCGCGCCCTTCTTCACCGAGGAACGGGTCGCGGTCCTGCAACGACGGCACCAGCCGCAATCCACCCACCCGTTGGAGGTTTCCGGCACCCTGACCGGCGACGATGTCGGTGCCGTCGGTGCGGCGACCCTGGTCCTGGACCACACCTTCTCCACCAACCCGGCCGTTCTGCTGGCCAGCTGAGACGAGAGCGAGAAATGATCATGAAGGCGCACCCGTCTGCCCGGATCGACCCCGACCTGCTGAACGAGGTCACCGCACAGGTGGCGACGGCTATCGATGATCGGCAGATCAGCGAGACGTTCACCGCGATCATGAAGGACAACCTGCCGGCGGTTGCCGAGTTGGCGCCGGACGGCACCACCTATCTGCTGACCGGCGACATCCCGGCGATGTGGCTGCGGGACTCGGCTGCTCAGGTCCGCCCGTACCTGATCCTGTGCGGCCGTGACGAGGCGCTGGCCGAGACCCTGGTCGGTGTCTTCCGGCGGCAGTTGGAGTTCATCGCGATCGACCCGTACGCCAACTCCTTCAAGCGTGGCACCGAGCCCAGCCCGCATGCCGGTGACCGTTCCGACGCGCCGCCGCAGGTGTGGGAGCGCAAGTACGAGATCGATTCGCTCTGCTTCCCGCTGGAGCTCGGCTACGCGTTGTGGCGGATCACCGGTCGTCATGATCATCTCGACGATCGGTTCGCCGAGGTCGCGACCACGATCCTGGATCTGTGGGAACGCGAACTCGATCATGAGCAGTCGGCGTACTTCTTCGAGCGTGATTCCCCGTTGCCGACCGAGACCCTGTCCCGCGACGGACGCGGTGAGCCGGTCGGCCGCACCGGGATGAGCTGGAGCGGCTTCCGGCCCAGCGACGATGCCTGCACCTACAACTACAACGTGCCGGGCAACATGTTCGCCGCGGTGACCTTGGGCTACCTGGCGATCATCGCCAAGGAGATCCTGTCGGATGCGGCGATCGCCGATCGGGCGGCAACGCTGCAGGCCTCGATCACGGACGGCATCGAGCAGTACGGCGCCGTCGATCACCCGGACTTCGGTCGGGTCTACTGCTACGAGACCGACGGCCTGGGACATCACCTGCTGATGGACGACGCCAACATGCCGAGCCTGCTGTCGCTGCCGCTGTCCGGCTACCGCCCGGTCGACGATCCCACCTACCTCGCGACCCGTTCGATGATCTTGAGCGAGATCAACCCGTTCTACTTCTCCGGTCGTGCGGCGGCGGGGATCGGTAGCCCGCACACCCGGCCCGGCTACGTCTGGCCGATCGCCCTGGCCGTGCAGGGACTGACGGCGACCGATCGGGCCGAGAAGCTCCGGCTGCTCCGGCTGCTGGTCGACACCACCGGCGGTACCGGGCAGATGCACGAGTCGTTCGACGTCGACGACCCGACCCAGTTCAGCCGGCCGTGGTTCTCCTGGGCGAACGCGATGATGTGCGAGTTGGTGCTCGACCTGGCCGGACACCGGCTCGATCAACTCATCAGCGACTGATCGTGGTCGTTGCTTGCTGAGAGCAGCCGGTGTGCGCGACGCTGTCGGCCGGCGGCGTTCGGTAGCAGCCTCGTCTAGCCTGGACGGGTGAGCGACCAGACCAGTGGCCCGCCCGACCGCGACCGGTCCGGGGTGCCACAACACCCCGACTTCGCCGCGCCCGGAGCGCCGGTCAACGGTCGGGGCGGTTACCCGAGTGCGCCGCCGTACGCGCCGGAGCAGGGCTCCTCCGACCAGCCGTACGCCGAGCAGAGCTACCCGGTCGGAGGGCTCTATCCGAGTGGGCAACCGCCGATGGGGCAGCAGCAGACCGGACCGTCGCCGTACCCGGATCCGGCGGCCCAGCAGCGGCCCGCTCCGGTCGAACAACGTCCGGTCGAACAACGTCCGGCGATGATCACGCTGTCGTTGGTTTTGATCGTGACCGGATCGCTGTGCTGGATGGCGTTGCTCGGCTTCGTCTGGATCTTCGTCTACGTCGCGCGGGACAGCTTCGGCTACAGCGGCGTCGAGGGTGCGTTTTACCACATGCTCGAACGCTTCCACCTGCGCATGTTGCAGGGCTTGGCCGTCGTCCTGTTCGGTGCTCCGGGGGCGGCGGTCGTGCTCTCCTTCTTCCTGCTGCGGCGGGCGCAGTGGCCCCGGATCGCGATCAGTGCACTGGGGGTGGCCGCCATCGTCGCCTGCGGTGTGCTGCTTGCCGGTGACCTCAACTGGATGATCCCCGGCGTGGTGTACATCGCCTTCGCCTGTTTGATCCTGTGGACCCCGGCGGTGAGTCGCTGGTGTGCCGTCGACGGGGCCTCGTCCCGAGCCGTCCGCTGACCCTCGGCGACCGGCCCGGTCAGCGGGCAGAATGGTGGCGTGACCGACACCGCTCGACGGACCGATCCCGCGCCCCGCGGCACGGGGCGGCGGAGGAGCGCCGGCGCTCGGGTGCTGACCGTGATCGGCGTCCTGCTGCTGGTCCTCGGAGTGGGGTGCTTCGGCTACGTCGGCTATCAGCTGTTCGGCACCAACGCCGCGTCCCACCGGTCCTACCAGTCCGAGCGGGACCGGCTGAAGCAGCAGTGGCAGGTCGGCGACAGCGACGGCGAGGACTCCGACGCGGTTGACCGGACGCCGGCCACCACCATCGGAGGCAACGCGATCGCGCTGCTGAGCATCCCGGCGATCGGCGTCACCGAGGTTCCGGTGCTGGAAGGCACCGACGACGAGGTGCTGGCCCGCGGTATCGGGCATTACACCAAGACCGCCGACCCGGGCCAGATCGGCAACTTCGCCGTGGCCGGCCACCGGATCACCCACGGCGAACCGTTCGCAAAACTGCTGGACCTGACCACCGGCGACCGGGTGATCGTGGAGACCCGCTCGGCGATCTACATCTACCGGATCGACACCTCGCCGCGGAAACTCACCGTCAACGACACCGAAGGCTGGGTGCTCGACCCGGTCCCCGGCAAACCCGGAACCGAACCGACCGAGCGACTGATCACCCTGACCACCTGCCAGGACCTCTTCCACTCCCCGGACCGCTCCGTAGGCTTCGGCACCCTCCTCAAGACCACCCAGAAATCCGGCCATCGCTAAGAGCGATATATCAAGGTTAGGCACGTTCCCGCGCTGCTGGAACGTGCCTAACCTCGATATATCGCGATCGTGCGAGTGCGGTTGACCGCAATCGGGCCGCTAGGGTTCGGGTATGGCGATCGAGCAGGACCGGGCCGGGTTGATCTCGGCGATCAAGGAACTCGCGGTGGTGCACGAGCGAGTCACGCTCTCCTCGGGTCGGGAGGCCGACTACTACGTCGACATGCGGCGGGTGACCCTGGACGGGGCCGCGGCACCGCTGGTCGGTCGCGTGCTGCGGGAGTTGACCAAGGATCTGGACTTCGAGGCGGTCGGCGGGCTGACGCTGGGGGCGGATCCGGTGGCGACCGCGATGCTGCATGCGGCGGCCGCCGACGGTGACCGGCTGGACGCGTTCGTGGTCCGCAAGGCGCAGAAGGCGCACGGGTTGCAGCGGCTGATCGAGGGCACCGAGGTCTCCGGTCGCCGGGTGCTCGCGGTGGAGGACACCAGTACGACCGGCGGATCGGTGCTGACCGCGGTGCAGGCCCTCCGCGAGGCCGGGGCCGAGGTGGTCGGGGTCGCGGTGATCGTCGACCGGGACACCGGTGCCGCGGAGAAGATCGCCGCCGAAGGACTGGACTACCGGTACGCGATCAGTGCCGCCGACCTCGGCCTGGGATGATCGACCCGGCTGATCGCCCGGCGTTGATCGGCCCCTGGCGACACTAGTCTCGACACCCACGCCCGACTGCGAGGAGCAATATCCGATGAGTGCCATCATCATCTTGATCGTCGTCCTGATCGTGCTGGCGATCATCGCCGTGCTGCTGATCGGGTCGTACAACGGCTTCGTCCGGGACCGGAACAAGATCCAGGAGTCCTGGCGCCAGGTCGACGTCGAGCTCAACCGGCGCTACGAGCTGCTGCCGAACCTGGTCGAGACCGTCCGGGCCTACGCCGCGCACGAGCGGAACACGTTGGACGACATCACCCGGCTGCGCAGCCAGGCCCAGCAGCTGGCCGGTAGCGGTGCACCGAGCGAGCAGCGGGCCCAGGTCGAGGATCAGCTGACCGGCGCCGTCCACGGCCTGATGGTCAACGTCGAGGCCTACCCGGACCTGAAGAGCAACCAGAACTTCCTGGAACTGCAACGGCAGCTGACCGAGACCGAGGACCGGATCGCCAACGGCCGGCGCTTCTACAACGCCAACGTCCGGCAGTACAACACCCGGGTGGAGAGCGTCCCGTCCAACCTGATCGCCGGCATGTTCAAATTCCAGAAGGCGACCTACTTCGAGGTCACCGATCCGCAGGCCCGGGTCGCGCCGGACGTCAACTTCGGTGAGATCGCCTACCGCGGAGATCCGCAGCCCGGTCAGCAACAGGGTCAGCAGCAGCAGCTGCCGCAGCAGCAGTCCAATCCGGCTCCGAACCTCCAGCCGCAACAACAACCGGCCCAGCAGCAGCCGGCCCAGCAGGGTCAGTTCCAGCAGCAGCCCGGTCAGTTCCAGCAGCAGCCCGGTCAGTTCCAGCAGCAGCCCGGTCAGTTCCAGCAGCAGCCCGGTCAGCAGCAGGGGCAACCCGGCCCGTTCCAGCAGCAGCCCTCGCAGCAGGGACCGTTCGAGCAGGGTCCGGGCCAGCAGCAGCCTCCGCAGCAGGGCTGATCAGGCCTCGCTGCCGTCGGAGTCCTTGACCCGGAACGCCAGCTCGGTCTCCCACTTGGCCATGTCCGGCTGGACACTCGGGTCAGTCCGATACAGCTCCAACCGGGCCGCCCACCGTTCGCCGGCCGGGTCGTCGACCACGTCCCAGGCCAGGCCGCGACCGGCGGCCCAGTCCAGCAGCGCGCCGGTCGCATCGACCAATTCCTGCGGATGTCCGGTGTGCAGCAGACTGGCGTACGTGCCACCGGGCAGCACACCCGCCGACACCCGACCGGATCCAGGCATCGGCTGCTGGACCGCGACGCCGGCCTCGATCTCCAGTTCGCGTTCCATGTCGATCACGTTGTACTTCCAGAAGGGTGGGCCGCTCGGCTGTCCACCGTTGTCGGCGATCCATTCGAAGACGGCGCCGTTCAGCGGCGGTACGACCTCGCCCAGCTTGTCCATCGGCACCCGGACCGTGATCGCCACGTAGGGCTGTTCGGCACGCTGCACCAGCGTCGGTTCGCTCCACATGGAGACAAGCTTCGACCCTCACCCTGGGTCAGGGTCAAGGAGGGCGCTGAACAATTCGCTCTGCTGCGCGCCACGCTGTACGCACACGGGCGGCGCCGCGCTCGCTCGACGGGCCCCGGCCCGCCTTCGCTCCCGCGACGTGCCCGTGCACGCACATCGCGGCGCTCGCGACGAGCCAATTGTCCAGCGCACTCCTCGGGCCATTCGTCCATCAGCCGAACCTGATCGCGCTGTCCGCATCCCGGCACCGAGTCCTCGACCGCAGCGGGCGCGGACTAGTGTCGATCACGATGAGCCACGACCGGGCAACAGCGTCGTTGATCTTGGTCGACCATGATCAACTACCGTCAGGAGTCCCTGATGTCTGAGATGACCTATCAGCAGCTCGGTAACTCCGGTCTCACCGTTTCCACGGTCGGCCTGGGGTGCAACAACTTCGGCGGCCGGATGCCCGACGAGGCCGTGCCGCCGGTCGTGGATGCCGCGATCGACGCCGGCATCACGCTGTTCGACACTGCCGATGTGTACGGCAACAGGGGCGGCTCGGAGACCTTGTTGGGCAAGGCGCTGCAGGGCAAGCGGGATCAGGTGATCGTCGCCACCAAGTTCGGCGCCGACATGCACGGAGCCAACGGGCCGGATTGGGGCGTCCGCGGTTCGCGGCGCTACATCCGGCTCGCAGTGGAGAACAGCCTGCGTCGGTTGAACACCGACTGGATCGATCTGTATCAGATGCACCAGCCGGATCCGAACACTCCGATCGAGGAGACGCTGGCGGCGCTCAGCGAGCTGATCGCCGAGGGCAAGATCCGGTACGTCGGTTCGTCCAACTTCGCCGGCTGGCAGGTGATCGATGCCGACTGGACGGCCCAGACCGGCGGCTACGAGCCGTTCGTCTCCGCCCAGAACGAGTACTCCTGGCTGAAGCGCGGCATCGAGGCCGAGTTGGTCCCCGCGCTGGACCACACCGGCCAGGGCCTGCTGCCGTATTTCCCGCTGGCCTCCGGGCTGCTGAGCGGCAAGTACAAGCGCGGTCAGGGAGCCCCGGAAGGCACCCGGCTGGCCGGCAATCCGGATCGGCTGGCGGCGGCCGACTTCGACAAGATCGAAACGCTGGAGAAGTTCGCGGCCGACCGCGGGGTGACGCTGCTCCAGGTCGCGATCGGTGGTCTGGCAGCGATGCCGACCGTCGGCTCGGTGATCGCCGGCGCGACCAAGGTCGAACAGATCCGGGCCAACGTCGAGGCCGGCCTGTGGCAACCGTCCGACGACGATCTCAACGAGCTGGTCAAGATCACCGCCTGACATTCCCGCCGAATCGCGATCTCAACGGGACCGCGGTCGCTCAGCCACGCTCAGCCGACCGATCGGACTTCCGCTGAGATCGCGATCTGTCGGGATCACCGGGTCAACATCGTGATCGCGGACCGGATCTGCGCCAACACCCGATCTGGCTCGTCGTAGATCTGCCGGGGTGTGAAGTGCAGGACGGTCCAGCCGTCGAGCGCGAACGCATTGCCGCGCCGTCGATCATTCTCGAAGACCTCTCGCTGGGTGTGCGGATCGAAGCCGTCGACCTCGATCGCCAGCTTGAGACGATCGAACCGGAGGTCCGCGGCGTAAGTCTCGGTTCCGATGCTGGCCTGCTGGTTGGCCACCCAACCGGTGATCCCGGCCGCCCGCAGCAGCCGATGCAGGACCCGCTCCGGAGGAGACCACGGGATATCCCGAGAGTCCTCGATCAACTGGCCGCAGAGATCGTTTCCGCGGCGGTGCGGCAATGCGGCGAACACGGCTCGCAGCCGGCGCAGGTCGGTAGCGCGGGTCCGCAACGCGACGTCGATCACCTCGGCGTCACCGGTGGCGCGGACCAGGTCGATCGCAGTCAGGGTCGGGATCGTGATGGCCAGCTTGTCCCGGTGAACCACCCATTCCGGTGGGATCGTCCGTCGCTCGACGCGGTAGCCCTTTCGGGCGCGACGCCCGGTCGGATGAGCCATCGAGATCTCGCCCAGTCGGATGTCCGGCCAAAAACTCAGGCGAGCCGCGGCCGCGCCGGTGAAGACACCGTCCGGCAGCCAGCACGCCGCTGCAGCGATCCGGACCTCGGGCGCGACCGGTGCGGGCGCATCGGTATAGACCCCCGGCAGGATCGGCCGGAGAGTCCCGGTCTGGGCCAGCCAGTGAACGCTGCCGCGCAATTCGGGATGGGATCGGGTGCTGATCAAGCCGCCGTTGTCGCGCAGGACGGTTGCCACGGACCGCTGCAGAGCGGTTTGTCTCACACCGACAATCTGGGGCCGGCAGACGCTACCTGTTCGGGCTGTGGATGACGCTTGGAAGTCGGAACTCGGCTGTGGACAACTCGTACCAGGCAGAACGCGATCTCAGCGAGCGACCTCGCCGGCGGCTGAGCGGTGGATGGCTGCGTCACGGGTCATGAGATCGCGATTCGCCTGGCTCAGCCTGCGACTCGTTGCCGCTGCTGCTTGTTCTTGCGGCGGGCGTTGAGGTACTCCAGGCCCATCGGGATCAGCGACACCACCACGACCGCGACCAGCACCAGGTCGATGTGCTCGCGGATGAAGGAGATGTTGCCCAGGAAGTAGCCGAGGATCGTCACTCCCGGTGCCCAGATGACCCCGCCGATCGCGGTGTAGATGATGAACTTGCGGAAGCTCATCCTGCTGACGCCGGCGGCGAAGGTGACGAAGGTGCGGATGATCGGCACGAAGCGGGCCAGGATCAGTGCCCGGTTGCCGTACTTCTCCATGAAGTCGTGGGTGCGTTCGACGTGCTTGGGATGGAACAGCTTGCCGACCAGACCCTTGCGCGGCTTGAACAACGCCGGCCCGACCAGATAGCCGATCAGGTAGCCACAGGCATTGCCGAGGACAGCGCAGATGGTGAGGATCACGATCACGAACCAGAGCTGATGGTGGATCACTCCGGCGCCGGTGAACATACCGACGGTGAACAGCAGCGAATCACCGGGCAGGATCGCGAACAGTCCGCACTCGGCGAAGATGATGAACGCCACACCCCACAACGCCCACGGCCCGAATGCGTTGATCAGGTGTTCGGGGTCAAGCCAGGACGGCAGCAACATCGGTGCCAACAGGGTGACCTGCTGGAGTGGGACATCGATGGAGGGAAGCACGTCAGCGAGGGTACCGTCGGATTCCGTGGGTTTCCTAAGCGAAGACGATCTGGCGCGTGCCGCCCATCCGGACGACGAGCCGGGGGTCGGGCCGCATCCGCAACCCTGGCCGGACGATCCGCGGCTGGACCCGGAACTGTTGGCGGCGGGGGATCGTCGCAACGTCGTCGACCGCTACCGCTACTGGCGACTCGACGCGATCGTCGAAGATCTGGATGCCACCCGCCGCCCGCTGCGGATCGCGATCCAGAACTGGGAGCACGACTTCAACATCGGTTCGATCGTCCGGACGGCGAACGCCTTCAACGTGTCGGCGGTGCACATCATCGGTCGGCGCCGCTGGAACCGCCGCGGTGCGATGGTGACCGATCGCTACCTGCGGGTCCAGCATCACCCGTCGGAGGACGACTTCGCCCAGACCCTGGCCGCCGAGGACTACCAGTTGATCGGGGTGGACAACCTGCCCGGTTCGGTGCCGTTGGAGACCGCCAAGCTACCGCGTCGCAGTTGTCTGATCTTCGGTTCGGAGGGCCCCGGTCTGACCGCGGAGTTGGTGCAGCGCTGTGCCCAACTGGTCGCGATCAGTCAGTACGGTTCGACCAGGTCGATCAACGCCGGCGCCGCCGCGGCGATCGCCATGTATCACTGGGGACTGCAGTGGAACTGAGCAGGGACCTCGAGAAGTTCCCTGAGCTTGTCGCAGGGCGTCGTACGGGTTCTCGGTCCCCCGACATGCTCAGGCCCCTTGGTTGGGTCAGGTTGTTTGACGGACGGCTCGACCCATCCGGCGTACGGCGTCGGTGAGGATCGGACGGGGCGTGGCGAAGACCATCCTGGCGAAGCCGGGGGTACCGCAGTCGGCGCCGTCGGTGAGCGCGACGCCGGCGTGCTCGGCGAAGAAGGCGGCCGCACTGCGGCCACCAAGATCAAGTTCGCGGCAGTCCAGCCAGCCGATGTAGGTGCCCTCCGGCGGTGTGTAGCCGATCATCGGCAGCTCCTGGTCCAGCAGCTCGGACAACAGCCGACGGTTTCCGTCCAGATAGTCGATCACGCCGTCCAGCCAGGGGCGGCCCTCGGTGTAGGCGACGGTGTTGGCGATCACTCCCGGATTGCTCACCCCGTGGCTGACGAACGGGCCGAGACTGTCCCAGGTCTGCCGGTCGGCATCGTTACTGATGATCAACTGAGCACACTTCAGGCCGGGCAGGTTCCAGGCCTTCGAGGCCGACGTCGCGGTGATCGTGTGTCCGGCGGTCACCTCCGAGATCGACGCGTACGGGAGATGGCTGCGACCCCGATACACCAACGGGGCATGGATCTCGTCGGCGAAGACCCGGCCACCGTTGGCGTCCACCACGGCACTGATCGCGGTCAGTTCGTCGCGGTCGAACACCCGGCCCACCGGGTTGTACGGGTTGCACAACACCAACAGGTCGCCACCGGCGGCATAGGCCGCGGCCAGCCCGTCGGGGTCGAGGCGATAGCCGTCCTCGTCGTTGATCAGCGGCACTCGGATGATTTCCCGACCGAGCAGCTCGGGCAAGATCAGGAACGGCATGTAGGCCGGTACCGGCATGATCACCGGTGATCCCGGCCGGGAGTAGTGCAGGATCGCCAGCTCCAGGCCCTTCAGGACGTCCGGGATCAGCTTCACCCGGTCCGGCTGTGGTCGCCAGCCGTAGGACTCCCGCTGCCAATCCGCACACGCCTGGGCGAGTTGGTCGGACAGCCGTTGCGGCAGGTAGCCGAACAGGGCGTCGTCGACCGAACGGTGCAGGGCCTGCGTGATCTCCGGTGCTGCGCCGAAGTCCATCTCGGCGATGAACGCGCCGATGGTATCGGTGCCGTCGGGCTGGGCGCCGGTGGACCATTTGACACTGCCGAGCGCCCGCAACTGCTCGGCGGTGATGCCGTCCAGTTGCTGCCGGAGATCGATGATCCCGGGTCGGACCGAGTCAGGTCGGGGGTCGGGGTCCTGGGTGTTCCGCAACGCAGCCACCCACCGAGCGTATCGGCCGCGGGAGTGAGCCGATACGCTGCCCGGACCGCCATCGATACTTCGCGAACAGAACAGGTGATCCGTCATCGTGAACGATCCGGCCGGGCGGGGTCCCGCCGAAACCGCCGCCGAGAGCGCAGCCGGAACTGCCGCCGCGAGCGGCACCTTCCTGCCGTGGCAACAGGCTCCCGAGATCGTGGCGACCCAACGGCGTACGGTGCGGTTGCTGATCGTCGCCCAGGTGCTCGGGACACTCGGTATGGGAGCCTCCCCGTCGGTCGGGGTGTTGCTGGCCGAGGAGGTCACCAACAGCGAGGCGATGGCTGGCCTGGCCAGGACCTCGATGACCCTGGGAGCGGCGCTGGTGGGGATCCCGCTGGCGATGCTGGCCGCCCGCGGCGGCCGCCGGGTGGCGCTCGGCTGCGGCTGGTTCCTGGCGGCCTTCGGTGCGGTGGCACTGATCGGGGCGGCGGTCACCGACAGCGTCGGACTGCTGATCGGCGGCATGCTGCTGTTCGGCGCCGGCACTGCTGCCAGCCTGCAGGCGCGGTTCGCCGCCGCCGATCTGGCGTTGCCCGCTCGGCGCGGCCGAACGCTGTCGATCGTGGTCTGGTCGGGCACCCTGGGAGCCGTTCTCGGGCCGAACCTCGGCGATCCCGGAGCGGTCGTGGCGCGGCCGCTCGGGTTGCCGCCCTTGGCCGGCGCGTTCGTGATCGCCCTGGTGATGCTGATCGCGGCCGGGCTGATGATGGTGCTGTTGCTCCGCCCGGACCCGCTGCTGACCGCCACCGAGCACGAGGACCGGCATCGGGGACCGGTCGAGCGACGCTCGGTCGGACAGGTGGTGCGGGTGCTGTGGGGACTCCGGACCGCCCGCTTCGCGCTGCTCGTCACCATCGGCGCCCATCTGTCGATGGTCAGCCTGATGACGATGACGCCGGTCCAGATGCACCACCACGGCGCCAGCCTGATGATCGTCGGAATCACCATCAGCATTCACGTTCTGGGCATGTTCGCGCTGTCCCCGCTGGTCGGCTGGGCCAGCGATCGGATCGGCCCGATCCGGGTGATCATGCTCGGTCAGTTGATCTTCATCGGCAGCACGATCACCGCCGTCATCTCCGGCGGTGCGGAGTCCTGGACCATGATCAGTCTCTTCCTGCTGGGGCTCGGCTGGTGCTGCGGTACGGTCCCCGGGTCGATCCTGCTGTCGGAATCGGTGCCCGCCGACATCCGTCCGTCCTCGCAGGGACTGGTGGACACCGCGATGAACGCCTTCGCCGCGCTCGCTGCGCTGATCTCCGGTCCGATCTTCGCCGCGGTCGGCTTCGGCGGCCTGTCGATCATGGCCGTGCTGGTGGCCGTCCCGCTGCTCGGCTACGCCGTCGCCACCGAGCGTCGGCTTGCCGTTTCCTGACCCGCACCAGCCCCGGTGGCGCGTTCGGGGAGCAAGATGCGGTTCTCCTACTCCTGTGGTGGGTTTTAGTATTTCCGGGGTTCTCGGGGAATAGTGGTCCGGTACGCGGTGGTTGTCCGCCGGTGGCACCGGGACCTCCCGCGGCCCTCGGCGCACCGTCATCGCGCCGTGACCTAGCTGTGGAAGGATCCGCGTACGTGACGACAGTCGGCCTGGACGATCAGTCGGCCAACCAGGGCGTTGACACCGAGCCGGCGCGCCGGTCGTTGGTGCGCCGGTTGCTGGCCGACTCCTCGGTGCTGGTCGGCGGCATCATCATCGTCGTCTTCGTGCTGGCCGCGATCTTCGCTCCGCTGTTGGCCAAGCTCGCCGGGCAGGATCCGTACACCTATCACCTGGACAAGCTGGGCGCGGACACCGCACCGGCCGGTTTCGGTGGTGGCATCAGTGCCGAGCACTGGTTCGGGGTCGAGCCGTTGACCGGACGTGACCTGTTCTCGATCGTCGTGTACGGCGCCCGTACCTCGCTACTGGTCGGTGTCGCGGCGACGATCGTCTCGCTGATCCTCGGTGTCGCGATCGGCATCGTGGCCGGCTACTTCGGCGGCTGGACCGACCGGATCATCAGCCGAGTCACCGATGTGGTGTTCGGGTTCCCCGGACTGATCTTCATGATCACCCTCGGTGCGGTGGTGCCGGCCGCATTCCCCAAACCGGTGTTGATCATCATCGTGATCGGCTTCTTCGGCTGGCCGTCGATCGCCCGAGTGGTCCGTGGCCAGACGCTCAGCCTGAAGGAACGCAACTACGTGGTGGCGGCGGAGGCCTCCGGTGCCGGCCCGGGCCACATCCTGCTGGTCCAGCTGTTGCCCAATCTGGTCGCCACCATCATCGTGTTCGCCACCATCTCGATCCCGGGCAAGATCGGCACCGAGGCCGCATTGTCCTTCCTCGGCGTCGGCGTGCCGCCGCCGACTCCGGCCTGGGGCCGCTCGATCGGCGAGGCGATCAACTGGATCTCGGTCGATCCGATGTTCCTGGTGTTCCCCGGCGCCGCACTGTTCCTGGTCACCCTCGGCTTCAACGTCTTCGGTGACGGGCTGCGCGACGTCCTGGACCCGCGGACCCAGGGGTTGGAACGATGAGTACGACCACTGGCGCCGCCGCAGCACGCGCCGCGTCGACCCGACGGGTGCTGGACTACCTGCGCTTCCTGGCCGGCCGCTTCGGTGGCATGCTGCTGGTGCTGCTGATCATTGCGGTGATCAGCTATCTGATCTTCTACGTGTTGCCGTCCGATCCGGCACAGTTGTCCTGCGGCCGGCCGTGCACGCCGGACCGGTTGGAGACGGCCCGCGCCTTCATGGGCTACGACAAACCGTGGTGGCAACAGTTCGGCCTCTTCATCGGCGGCATCGTGGCCGGCAGAACCTTCGGCTCCGGGCCGGCAGCGATCCACTGCAGCGCGCCCTGCTTCGGCTACTCCTTCCGGCTCAACGAACCGGTCACCCAACTGATCACCGACCGGATCCCGGTCACCTTCTCGATCGCCATCGGCGCCGCGGTGCTGTGGCTGCTGCTCGGTGTCTCGACCGGGGTGGTGTCGGCGCTGCGCCGAGGCACGCTGATCGACCGCAGCCTGATGACGATCTCGATCGCCGGCGTCTCCGCCCCGTCCTACCTGGTCGGGCTGCTGGGCATCTTCATCTTCGGCTTCATCCTCAACATGGTGCCGGTCAGCGGCTACGTGCCGTTCAGCCAGAGTCCGGTCGACTGGCTGTGGCATCTGGTACTGCCGTGGATCGTACTGGCGTTACTGAATGCCGCGATCTACACCAGGCTGACCCGAGGGCAGATGCTCGAGGTGATGGGCGAGGATTACATCCGCACGGCGCGGGCGAAGGGTCTCACCGAGCGCCGGGTGATCGGCAGACACGCGCTGCGCAACGTGCTGATCCCGGTCAGCACCGTCTTCGGCCTCGACCTCGGCGGTCTGCTCGGTGGTGCGGTGATCACCGAGAAGGTCTTTTCCATGCAGGGCCTGGGTTCCCTGTTGATCGACGCGGTCGGCAATCTGGATCTGCAGGTGCTGGTCGGGGTCACCCTGTTCTCCGCCTTCTTGATCATCGTCGCCAACTTCGTCGTCGACGTCACCTACGGATTGCTCGACCCGCGGGTGAAGGTCACTTGACCATGATCGATTCGTGAGCAACTCCAGTCGAGAAACCATCCGAGAGGAACACCAGAATGAAACGCATCGCCATCGGTATCGCCGCCGCGGCAACCGTACTGGCGGTCGCCGCGTGTAATGCCAATCCCGAGCAGCCGTCGGGCTCCGGCGGGCAGACCGCAGCAGCGACCAAGGGTGGCACCCTGACCATCCTGTCCTCCTCCGATGAGCTCGATTTCGATCCGGCGACCAGCCAGAGCCTGGCGATCACCTCCAACGGCCTGGTCAATCGTCGGCTGACCGCTTGGCAGAACGGGCCCGGCAAGCCGGCGACGGTGGTCAGCGACCTGGCCGCCGACACCGGCAAGGCCACCGACGGCGGCAAGACCTGGACCTTCAAGCTGAAGGACGGGCTGAAGTTCGACGACGGGACGCCGATCACCAGCGCGGCGATCAAGTACGGCGTCGAACGGTCGTTCGCACCCGAGCTGTCCGGCGGCCTCGGCTATCACAAGAGCCTGCTGGTCGGCGGCGACAGCTACAAGGGGCCGTACTCGGGCAAGGAACTCGACTCGATCGAGACCCCGGATGATCAGACGATCGTCTTCAAGCTCAAGGTGCCGTACGGCGACTGGCCGTGGATCGTCTCGATGCCGGCCTTCGCCCCGGTGGAGAAGTCCAAGGACACCAAGCCCGCCGACTACGGCAAGAAGCCCGCATCGTCGGGCCCGTACAAGGTCGAGTCCTACCGGCAGGGCGTTCAGATGATCTTGGTCCGCAACAAGCAGTGGCAGCAGTCCACCGACACCGTCCGCACCGGCGGGCCGGACAAGATCATCTACAAGCTGGGCCAGGACGACACGGTGGCGGCGCAGGCGTTGATCGGCGACAGCGGGGATGCGAAGACCTCCTTCGGCTCGGACTTCGTGCCGGCCGCGCAACTGGCGCAGGCACAGAACAATCCGCAGGTGAAGGACCGACTGGTCACCTCCCAGCCGGGTGCGGTCAACTTCGTGGCGCTGAACACCCAGCACGGTGCGTTGAAGGACGTCAAGGTCCGCAGGGCGTTGCAGTACGCCATCGACCGGAAGGCGTTCATCGCCGCCTCCGGCGGAGCGATCTCCGGGACCCCGGCACACACCCTGATCACACCCGGCATCGAGGGCCGGCAGGAATACGATCTCTACCCGGCCGGTGACAGTGGGGACGTGGCCAAGGCCAAGCAGCTGTTGAAGGCCGCCGGCCACGCCAGTGATCTGAGTCTGACCCTGGTCACCTCCAACACGTCGATGTCCAGTGCTCAGGCCCAGGCCGTCGAGCAGGGACTGGAACGGGCCGGGGTGAAGGTCAAGATCCAGTCGCTGGACTCCAACGCGGTCTCGGAGAAGGTCACCCAGGGCAAGGGCGACGACTACGACATGTACCTGGGCAGCTGGCAGCCGGACTTCCCGAGCCCGAACGCCAACATCCAGCCGCTGTACGACTCCAGCCAGATCGGCAACGGTGGGTACAACACCTCCCGCTACGACAACCCGGCTGTCGACACGTTGATCGACAAGGCGACCGGCGAGGTCGACCAGGCCAAGGCCCAACAGCAGTGGGCGGCGATCGACAAGAAGATCATGGGTGACGCCCCGGTGATCCCGATCAGTTATGCCAAGAACTCGTTCCTGCGCGGATCGCAGGTGCAGAACTTCTTCATCGGCTCCTTCCCCGCCTACCCGAACTATCTGAAGGTCACGCTGAAGCAAGGATGATCATGACCCCTGCAGCGGAACCGACGCTGTCGGTGTTGGATCTGCGGATCTCGTTCGCGCCGACCGCCGACAGCGCCGCCGCGCGACCCCGCGAGGTGGTGCACGGGATCGGGTTCGACCTGCACCCGGGCAGGGTGCTGGCGCTGGTCGGCGAGTCCGGGTCGGGCAAGAGTGTGACCGCGATGTCGGTGCTCGGCCTGCTGCCCGGAACGGCCAGGGTGTCGGGCAGCATCCGGCTCGGCGGCCAGGAGTTGCTCGGCATCGACAACGACACACTGCGGAAGGTCAGGGGAGGTCGGGTCGGCACGATCTTCCAGGAGCCGATGAACGCGCTCAATCCGGTGTTCACGATCGGCAACCAGATCGCCGAAGCGCTCCGGACCCATGATCGGAGCCTGACCGCCGCGGCAGCCGGGAGCCGGGTGCTCGACCTGTTGGAGCAGGTCGAGGTCCGAGATCCACGCCGGATCGCCCGGTCCTATCCGCACGAGGCATCGGGCGGTCAGCTGCAGCGGGCGATGATCGCGATGGCGATCGGCAACGATCCACTGGCGTTGATAGCCGACGAGCCGACCACCGCCCTGGACGTCACGGTGCAGGCCCAGATCCTGGCCCTGATCGGCGAGCTGACGGCCCGGCTCGGTACCTCGGTGTTGTTGATCACCCACGACATGGGGTGGTGGCCGACATCGCCGATGACGTCGCGGTGATGCGAGCCGGTGAGATCGTCGAATCCGCCTCTGCCGCTGACCTCTACGCCCGTCCGCGGCACGACTACACCAAGCGGCTGCTGGACGCCGTTCCGCGGCTGGCCGCGTTGCGGATCGACGAACGGTCGGATTGCCAGGACCAGGTCCCTGAGCCTGTCGAAGGGCACGATCAGCCGGGCCAGGAACTCCCGAACCCGGCAGCAGAACTCGATCAGGTCAGCGTGGTCTACCACGGCCGCGGTCTGGGTGCCGGGCTGCACGCCGTACGGGACGTGTCGTTGACGATCGCCCCCGGCGAAACCCTCGGCCTGGTTGGAGAATCGGGCTCGGGCAAGTCGACGATCGGCCGGACGTTGGCCGGCCTGATCGCACCGGCGACCGGAGCCGTTCGGATCGACGGGCAAGATCTCTCGGGGCTCCGCGGTCGTCGACTGCGGCAGTTGCGGACCCGGCTCGGGATGGTCTTCCAGGACCCGACCTCCAGCCTCAACCCGCGGCACACGATCGGCCGCAGCATCGGCGAGCCGATCCGGTTGCACACCGACAGCACCGCCGCCGATCGGCGCCGTCGCGTCGAGGAGTTGCTGGACGCCGTCCAGCTCGGCTCCCGGCTGGCCGGTCGCTATCCGCACGAGCTGTCCGGCGGCCAGCGGCAACGGGTGGCGATCGCCCGGGCCCTGGCGTTACGGCCGAGCCTGGTGATCGCCGACGAGCCGACCAGTGCCCTCGACGTCTCGGTCCAAGATCAGGTCCTCGGCCTGTTCCGCGGTCTGCAGGACGAGTACGGCTTCGCTTGGCTCTTCATCAGCCATGACCTGGCCGTGGTCTCCGAACTGACCCGCCGGGTGATCGTGCTCAAGGACGGTGCGATCGTCGAAGCGGGCCCGACCGACCGGGTGCTGCGGCATCCGGCCGACGCCTACACCCGACGTCTGCTGGCCGCGGTCCCGGTGGCCGACCCGGAGGAGCAGCGTCGTCGACGCGAGTTGTGGAACGACCTCCAGGTGACCGGCTGACGATGCGTCCGATCCCAGGCCGTGATCCCCGCCCGTGATCCCCGGTCGTGATCATCGGCCATCATCACCGACCATGATCAGCTGCTGAGTGCCGCATCGGCGGCTTCGAGGTGGACGGTGCCGGAGTTGCCGTCCACGGTGACCAGTTGACCGTCGGTCAGTCTGCTGGTGGCGTCCGGGATGCAGATCACCGCCGGGATGCCGTATTCGCGGGCCACCGTCGGGCCGTGTGCCATCGGCGACCCGGTCTCGGTGATCAATCCGCCGGCAGTGAGGAACAGCGGCGTCCATCCCGGGTCGGTAGTGGCGGCCACGATGATGTCGCCGGGCTCCAGCCGAGCGGTCGCCGGATCGTGCAGTACCCGTACGGTGCCGGTCACCCGACCGGCCGCGGCCGGAACTCCGGCCCAGGTCGAGTCGTCGAGAACCAGTTCCTCGTCCGGCTGTGCTTCGGGCATGGTGCCGTCCGACAGCAGCAGCCCGGGCACCCGCGGCCGGCGGAGTTCGCGCTGATGGACCGCCCGGCGTTCTGCGGCCAGTTCACGTTGATCGGTGCCGGCGGCGGCCCGGTCGGCCTCATCCAGGGTCAGGAACATGATGTCCTCGCCCGTGCTGAGTCGCCCGTCGCGGGCCAGCTCGGCACCGGCCGCCAGGAGTCGGCGGCGGATGTCGGCGAGCGGGTGGATCCAGAGGAACTTCGGTAGTTCCCGCAGCCCGGCCAGCTCGCGGGACCGGCGGAGCAGGAAGCCGGCCGCTGCGGCGCGGATCGGCCGGCTCCGGACCGCCCGCCCGATCAGCCGGTCGATCGCAACCTCGGCCTCGGCCGCTGCAACCTCGAAGCGTCGGTCCGGCGCCTGATCGGGGTCCTCGACCCGGAGGTAGCCGGCCAACGCGGCGAAGACCGGGGACGGATCCTCCGACCACCGCGGTACTCCGACATCGATCTCGGCCGCACCACGGACGCCGTACCGGTCGAGGAACGCCTCCAGGCCGATGTCGGGCAGTTCGCGGTCGCCGTACATCCTGGCCAGCTCGACCGGCGAGGTGGAGATGAACAGGTCCCGATGGGGCCGGGCAGCCACCGCGATCCGCCACAGCTCGAGGTCCATCTCGCTGGTGACGTTGTACGGCATCCCGCGTTGGGTGGTGTCGATCTCGCCCGGTTCGGGGATCGGCCCGAGCAGGGCCGCTGCGATCCGGCTCGAGGCCAGACCGGCATACAGCGGCGGCAACAGCTCCATCATGGCGCCGAGCAGCACATCGTCCTGCCCGTTCCGGGCCGCCCGCAGGTGGTCGGAGGCAGAAGGATGATCATCACCGCCGCACTCCCGATGATCAGACTCTCGATGATCGATCACCCGTTGCAACGCAGCGAACGCCGTCCGGCGCGCGGCGGCGGGTCGGGCCAGAGCGCCGATCCCGGCGGCCGCCGACCGTGCCAGCCGTGCGACGATGCCCGTCACCACCCGCCGATCGGGACCGGCTCCGGGGCGTGCTGCCAGCCGTGGATCATCCAGCAATCTGGTCAGCGCGCGCCCGACACCGGGGCCGTAGGTGTCGGCGATCGCCGGGATCCGATCGCGCAGTCGCGGATGGTGGAACATGCCGGTGAGGTCGATATACATCCGTCCCCCGATCGAACGCCACAACCCGCCGGCGGTTTCACCGAGTCCGAAGGCGGTGAACCAGTGATCGGAGGCCGTGGTCAGCACCGACATTCCCATCGGGGTCACCGGCCGCAGCATGCCCTGCATATGGCCGACCTCGAGGAAGACCCGGAGATCGTCGCCGGCCCGCTCCGGCACCGGGAACAGGGTGGTGATCGGTCGGGCCTGCAGCAGCCACAGCTCGCCGTCGGTGTCGAACGCCCACTCCAGATCCTGTGGGCCGCCGAGTGCGGCCTCGATCCGGCGAGCGCTACGACGGAGCAAAGCCAGCTGGGCCGTGCTCAGGCAGCCGTGGCCGGTCGCTGGGACGCCGTCCTTGATCAGAAAATGATCGGAGTCGGTCGAGCCGTCCACGACGGCGGTGCCGAGACCGGCGACGGCGTCGATCACCATCTCGGTCCTGGTCCCGGTGATCGGATTGGCGGTGAACGTGACACCGGCAGCCGCCGGGTCGATCATCCGCTGCACGACGACTGCCATCTGCGCGTCGTCCTCGACGCCGGCGCGACCGACGGCGGACCGATAGGCCACCGCACGGCCGGACTCCAGGGATGCCCAACAGCTGTCGATGGCGTTGATCAACTCGTCCGGGCCGGACACGTTCACGAGCGTGTCCAGCTGGCCGGCGAAGCTGGCGTCGGCGCCGTCCTCGACGGTCGCGCTGGATCGGACGGCGACCGGTCCGGAACCCATCGCCCGGTACGCGGCGAGGACCTCGTCGCGGGGGATCGCGTGTCGGCGAAACGCGTGTGTCGTCAGGCAGAAGCCGTCCGGTACCTGTTCCCCGGCGGCGATCAGACGGCCGAGTCCGGCGGCCTTGCCGCCGACCAGGTGGGACAGGTCGGGGGTGATTCCCGACAGCGGGATGGTGAGCACAACAGCCTCCTCAGAGCATGCGACTCTCGCATGCGCCGACCAGGCTTCCCGGCTCTCCGCGGCCCACTGTACTCCCGCAGGGTTCCGAGCCGGCCGGCGATCCGGGGGCCTGATCAGTCGGTCTGGGTGACCTTCTTCAACCCGCGCGGTGCATCGGGGTTGAGTCCGAGTTTGCGGGCCAGCCGTTCGACGATCAGCTGCGGCGGAATGATCAAGGTCAACGGGGCGAGGTATTCGCTGGCGTCGGGTCCCGGGACGGCGAGATCGCAGGCCGCACGGAAATCCTCATCGCCACCGACACCGAGCACCAGGCTGTGCTTCTCCCGTACGGTGCCGGCCAGTTCGGTGAGCCCGGCGACGGTCGGCCCCTCCGGACCGGCGACCAGGACGGTCAGCAGTTCATGATCGACGATCGCGATCGGGCCGTGCTTGAGGTCGGCGTAGGACAGGCCGCGGACCGGGCGCAGGCAGGTCTCCTCCAGTTTGAGCGCGGTCTCCAGCGTCGTACCGAAGGCGATGCCGCGTCCGCTGGTGAGTACCTCGTCGACCTCGGCCAACGCACCGGCCATCGCGTCCAGGGTCTCGGCCGGCGTCTCCAACATGGCGCGAGCCTGGTCGCCGACCCGGGCGAACTCGTCGTCCAGGGTGCCCTTCTTTCCGGCCTGGGCGGCCAGCGCGTCCACCGCGACGGCGAGTGCCGCCACCTGCGTGGTGTAGCTCTTGGTCGCCGGCACCGCCCGTTCGCTACCCGCCTGGGTGATCAGCGACAGGTCAGCGGCCGCAGCGAGCGGGGAATCCTCCACGTTGGTGATGGCCACCGTGGCGGCGCCGCCACGCTTGGTCCAGGCCATGGTGTCGACGATCTCGGCGGTCGAACCCGACTGGCTGACGCAGATCGCCAGCGTGTCGGACAGGTCCACCCGGGCGTCGTACAGCGTTGCCACCGACGGGGCAGCCAACGACGCAGGGATCCCGGCATGCAGCTCAGCCAGGTAGCGGCCGTAGATCGCCGCGTTGTCGCTGGATCCGCGGGCCACCAGCAGCAGCCGTTTGCGGCCCGCCGCCAGTTGGCCGATCTTCGAGCGCAGCGGCAGCAATGCCTCCAATGTTGCTTCCAGGGCGACGGGCTGCTCGGCAACCTCGGCGGCCATCATCGTCGGTGTTCCGTTCATCGACGCCTCAGCATCGGTGTTGTCGGCCACGTATCCCTCCGCAATACTGGTATTGGCTGGTCTGCCGCCCTTATCGTAGTGGTCACACGATCATCCGCCGACAGGGCCCGGCCGCTGGCGACCGTGCGTCCGATCCACGACGGATCGACACACGAGCGGGTGATCGACGGGATGCGGGATCGACCGACAGATCACACGGCAGGGCAATCGGCAGGGAAATCGGCAGGGAATCGGACAGGGCAGGAGTGGAGTGCCGGACGACGTTCAGGTGAGCGGGCTGGGTGGATTCGTCGAGCGTTATCGCATCGACCGCCCGGTCGGTGCGGCGACGACCAAACGCGCCCAGGTCCGCGGGATCCTGGAGCAGCTGATCGACGCCGAGTTGCATCCCGGTGACGCCATCCCGTCCGAACGCGCCCTGGTCACCCGACTCGGCGTCAGTCGGGTCACGATCCGACAGGCGATCGCCGACCTGGTCGAAGCCGGTGCCCTGGAAAGGGTGCACGGCAAGGGCACCTACGTGACCGGACCGCAGGTCGACTCCCGGCTGCATCTGACCTCGTTCTCCCGCGAGATGCGTGATCGCGGCCTGTCACCGGCGACCGTCGTGTTGTCGGCTGCGGAGGAACTGGCCTCCGACGATGTCGCCTATGCGTTGCGGATCCGACCCAATCGTCCGGTGGTCCGGGTCGAGCGGTTGCGCACCGCCGACGGCACCCCGATGGCCTACGAGGTCGGCTACTACCCGTCGGCACTGTTCCCCGGCCTGCTGAACCGCGAACTCGGTTCGCTCTATGACGTCTTCGCCAGTGAGTACGGCGTCGTCGTCACCAGTGGAGAACAGACGGTCCGGGCCGAATCGGCCGATGCCAACCAGGCTCGGATCCTGGGCATCGCCAAGCGTGCACCGCTGTTGGTCCAGGAACGGGTCACCTACGCCGGCGAACGGGTGATCGAGATGGCCAGTTCGGCCTACCGAGCCGACCGCTACCGGATCCACATGGCCATCACGCCCCGCGGCGCACGAGAGAACTGATGTACGTCCCACGCCATTTCGGCGCCACCGATGATCAACTCGGCGGCCTGTTGTCGGCACCGATCGCCGGTGACCTGATCACCCCGACCGCCGACGGCCTGCAGGCGACCCTGCTGCCCTGGCTGCACCTGCCCGGAACCGAACCGGCCGACGGGACGGGTGGCGGATTCGGTGTCCTGCAAGGGCATCTGGCACGCAACAACCCGCACTGGCAGCTGGAGCCGGCCGGTGAATCCCTGGTGATCTTGAAGGGACCGGACGCCTACATCTCGCCGCGTTGGTATGCCAGCAAGGCCGAGCACGGCCGCGTCGTCCCGACCTGGAACTACCTGACCGCGCACGTGTACGGCAACCTCGTCGTGCACGACGAGGTGTCCTGGCTCGATGATCTTGTGCACAGGCTCAGTGACGTCCACGAAGCCGGCCACGACGACGCCGGCGAGCCGTGGCGGGTCGACGACGCCCCGGAGAAGTTCGTCAACGGACAGCTGCGGGCGATCGTCGGTGTGGAGTTGATCATCACCCGGATCGAGGCCAAGGCCAAGCTCAGCCAGAACCGGCCGGCCGCCGATGCCGACGGCGTGATCACCGGGCTGACCGAACGCGGCGATCTGGACAGCGCCGGCGCCGTACGGGATGCCCGCGGGCACTGACCGGAACGGTCCGGGTGGAACCGGACCGCCCGCGTCGTGCAGTGGCCTGCGCCGTCAGGCGCCCGAGTCGTCGCGCAGGTGCAGGGTGCCACCGTTGCGGCGGAACGAACGTGGCGGTTGACCGTACTGTCGGCCGAAGGCGGTGATGAACGGGCGCGGCTGCGGATAGCCGCACCGGCGGGCGATCTCGGTCACGCTCTGGTCGCCGTTCAGCAGCAGATCTGCCGCATGCTCCAACCGGAACCGACGCAGCGCTCCCATCAACGTGTCACCGGTCTGAGCGGAGTAGAGCCGCTCGGCGTGCCGCTGCGACAGATGCACCTCGGCTGCCACGTCGCGGACCGAGATCGGCAGCGCAAGGTTGTCCAGCAGATAGCGTTCCATCACCGAGACCAGCACCGACGGCCGATCCTCCGCCGGGGATTCGATCGCAAGATCATCTTCGTCGGCGAACGACCGGGCGGTCTCGACCACCAACCGGGCGCCGAGGGACTGCAGGGTCGCCTGCTGGCCGGAACGCGGTCGGTCCAGTTCCGCGGTGAGGTCGGTGAGCACGGCGGGCAGCCGACCCAGTTGGTCGGAGACATACGGGCGATCGGTCCGGGTCAGACCGCTCCACCAGCCGGGCCGGGCCGGTGTCGCACCACGACCGGGGACCAGAGTAAAACCCCAGAAGGCGATCCCCAGCGGTGCCGTCGGGTCGGCGATGATCTGATGCAGGTCGCCCGGCCGGGCGACGAAGACCGTACCGGCATCGATCGACCAGTGTTGATCACCGACGTCGAAGGTGCCTGCTCCGGCATAGGCCAGACACACCTCGTAGAACGAATGGGTGTGCCAGTAGTTGCGCCAGACATTCGGTCGGTAGAAGCCCCAACTGACGAAGTCGACCCCGAAGCCGTCGACGGTGCAACGGTCGAGCCGCCCGGCCAGTTCAACCAGCCGGGCGGCGTCGGCGACCGCTTCGGATCCCACCGTCGATCAGCGGTGGGAGATCGGTGACACGATGTCGGTGGACCGGACTATCGGGCGGCCTGGCGGCCGGTCGGATCGATCCCGGTCAACATCATGCCTTGTCCCAAGGAATGGTTGTGGGCATCGGTGAGCGGCGGATCGGCCGGGTCGCGGAACTGCACCAGCCAGGTGGTCCGGGCCTCGTCGCTGACGTTCACACCGGAGCCGTGCACGGTCAGGCAGCTGAAGAACAACACGTCCCCGGCCTTGGCCGGCTGCGGGATCGCGTCGTCGAAGGGCACATCGGGCAGGTGGAAGCTGCCCGTCGGGTCGTGTTCCCGCGGACCGTCGGCGTGACTGCCGGGGATGACCCGTACGCAGCCCTTCTCCTCCGGTGCGTCGTCGAAGTGGAAGATCGCCGCCGCGACCCGGTTGTGGGTGTGCGGGAAGAACGGATGATCTTGGTGCAACGGGAACGGCGAACCGTTCTCCGGCGGCTTGACGAAGAGCTTGGTGTGGTGCAGTTGCACATTCGGCGTGCCGAGCACCGCGGCGGCGACCTTGGTGAAGCGCGGGTCGGTCAGCAGCCGGCTGTAGGCGGCGTCGTAGAACTGTGCGTCATGCAGGTGTTTCAGGCTGGTCGCCTGCCCCATCGACACCTCCGAGGCCGAGGCCCAGGTCGGGTCGTCGGGCCGGTTCAACCGGGCCAGCAGATCGTGGCTGGTCTGTCGATAGGAGGCGGCCTCCTCGGCGGTCAGCAGCCCCGGGATCAGCACGAACCCGTTACGTCGGTAGTCGTCGGCGAGCTGATCAAGTCGGGCCTGGTCGGCCGGTTCGGCTGCCGTGCTGGTCGGCTCGTCAGCGGTGCGGGTGGTCATCGTCACGGTCCTTCGTCGGAGTGAATATGCGGTCTGACGTCAGATGACGACAGTACTGTTGCTGAGCCGTCAGGGCATCCGTCAGGCAGACGAGGATGTTCGCCAAACGGACATCTTCGGATGGTCGGACCTCGCCTCGTCACGGCGTAACTTTGGGCCGACAACAAAACTCAGAGTGAAGAGCTGCCGATGCCCAACGATCAAGATCAGAACAATCAGAGCGAGCGGATCCACCAGGACAACGAGTACGACCAGAGCATCGACGGGTTGCAGGCCGCGTTGACGGCCCGGGCCACGGTGCGCGGCTGGGCCGAAGGGCAGCAGATCCTCGAGCTCGTCCGGGCGTCGCACCGGGCCGGATGGCTGGATCTGCTGCATCGCGAGACCACCGCCGCAGAGATGGCAGCGGCGGTAACTGCGCCGGCCGCTCGCGTCGAGGCGGTTCTGCGGACGCTCACCGCGGCCGGTGTCGTGGAGGGATCCGACCCGTATCGGCTCGCCGCCGGCTTCGACGCGCTGGTCGCCGGTGCATCGGGTGTCGAGCTGACCGCAGTGCTGGGCGCGGTGGACCTGGAACGGGATCGGGCCGGGCGGGCGGTCTGCACCGACAGCATCGAACCCGACGGTGAACAAGCTCTCGCACTGGCGCGCGACTGGGGCGTGCGCGCGACTGCCGGGTCGCGTCAGCTGTACGACCTCGTCTACCAGGCAGTGCCTGCTTATCGCGAGCGGCTGGCCGCCGGCGGACCGCTGATCGACGCGGGCAGCGGAGTCGGTGGTGCGCTGCTGACCACGCTGACCATGTTCGACACCCTGCGCGCCGTCGGTGTCGAGTTCGTGCCCGAGGTCGCCGCCGAGCTCCGATCCCGGGCCGAGGCGGCAGGTGTCGGTGACCGGGTCGAGATCCGGGCCGTCGACGCCCGCAGCCTGAGCGACGTGGAGACCTTTGCGGTCGCCTTCTGGGCCCACGAGTTCTTCGCCGCCGAGGCGCGAGCCGAGACGCTCGCGGCGCTCTTTCGTGCGCTGCAGCCGGGTGGGCTGATCCTGATGCAGGAGCTCTTCCCGCCCGAGCAGCAGACGACGAGGGCCGCGCTCGATCGGCTGTTCTTCGAGCAGCAGCGTTCGGTCTTCTGCCGGTCCGCCAAAGAGTTGGCCGAGGAGGCCCAGGCGGCCGGGTTCGGCCGTCCCGAGATCATCGTCAGCCCGGTGGGCCGGCTGGTGACCCTGCAGCGCCCGTGAAGCCGCCGCGCCCGTCGCGTCAGCCGGCCGAACCGATCGATGTCGATGCGCCGGGGGCGAGCCTCCGGTACGGGCTGCCGGTGCCGGGGCCGCTGGCGTCCAACAGCCCGGCGACCATCGTTGTGCCGACGTCGTTGAGTGCGCCGTCGTGGACGGCGATGACCTGGTGAGGGTGCACGGCGCGGACGTAGTCGATCAACTGCCCCGTCGTCGACCACGGTCCGTGTACCGGCAACAGCAGCGTGTCGACGGCAGTGTCGGGCACGGTCAGGGCGTCGCCCGGATGGAACACCGTGCCGTCGATCAGAAATCCGATGTTGATCATGCGCGGCATATCGGGGTGAATGGCCGCGTGCCAGGTGCCGTGCACCGTGATGTCCAATCCGGCGACGCCGAAGGCGTCTCCGTCGCCGACGACATGCACCCGCCCGCCGGAGCCGGAGAGCTCGGCGGCCACAGCGGCATTGGTCCAGACCTGCAGTCGCGGATTCTGTCCGAGGGCCTCTCGCAAGGCGCCTTCGGAGAAGTGATCGAAGTGTTCGTGGGTGATCAGGGCCGCGTCGGCATCGTCGAGTGCGTGCGGGTCGGTCAGCCCTCCCGGATCGATCACCAAGGCCCCGTCCGAGGACTCGATGCGGACGCAGGCGTGGCCGTATTTCGTGAGCTGCATGATTCACTTTCAGGTCGTCAACAAGGTAACTAAACTGTACAACTAAACTGTATAACTATTCCTGCCCGAGCCGGCATCCGCGCTGCTCACGACGTTAGGCTGATGATGTGGACGACACACTGGCCGAGGATCTGCGGCAGGCGATCGGCGCTCTCGTGCGTGCGGTCCGTGCGGTCGATTCGATGCCCGGCGGTGAGGCGGCAGTCCTGGGCTACCTCGATCGCGACGGGCCACAGACCACCGCCGACCTGGCGCAGCGTCGCAGGGTGAGTCACCAGTCGGTGGCGAAATCGGTCAAGGATCTGATCGACGCCGGGCTGGTGTCGGCAACCGCACATCCCGAGGACGGCCGCAAGGTGCTGCTCCGCATCACCGCAGCCGGACGCAGAACGCTGCGCCAGCAGCGTGATCACCGCAGCGCTTCGCTGCACACGGCGATCGACGACGTGCTGACCGCTCGCGAGCAGCGACAGCTGCGGGAATGCACGCGGCTGCTGAATCGGCTCACCGATCACCTGAACCGTTGACGGCGCCGGGACAATGGGGACCGTGAGCCAGCAGGACAGTGAAGAACTCGTCGTCCCCTATGACGCCCAGGCCGCTCAGGACCGGGTGCAGCGGTGGCAACGGATGGTGCGCAGCAGGCTGATCAGCCTCGGCCTCAGCGTCGTCCTGCTGATTGTCATCTTCGTTTGGCAGCGGGATCGGCTGATGGCCAATCCGGGCCCCACCTTTGCCGTCTACGGGGTGGTGTTGCTGATCGGGATCGGCTGGCTGGTCGGGACGTTGATCGCGCTCCGAGCCGCTCGCCGGGCCGCGGCCGGTGTCGGGTCCGGTGTGGCGCTGCGGGTCAACCGCCGCGGCGTCGAGATCGCCGGCCAACAGGTCGGCTGGCACCAGCTGGCTTCGCTCGGCACCACCAAGGGCAGCTGGCCGGTCGGCCCGGAGCTGCGGGTGCGGAGGAACGACGGCGCCGAGGTCGCGGTGCCACTGGAGCAGTTGGCGATCCGACCGGCGACGTTGGACGGTACGGTGCGTGCCTACTCCGGCGGCCGGTTCGGCGTCGACCTCGAAGCCCTCGACATCTGATCGACCCGGATTTGAGCGATCCGGGCTCCCGCGACCTCCCCATGACCAGCCCATGACCGCCGTCGGCGACCGGACGAGTCGCGGGATGTCGGATGCCGTCGCCGCCGCGATCGCGGTGCTGCCGCAGTTGCCGGGTGTCTACCGCTTCTCCGACGGCTCCGGCCGGGTGCTCTACATCGGCCGGGCGACCCAACTGCGCAACCGGGTGCGTTCCTACTGGGGCGATCTGGGCGACCGTGCCCATCTGGCGTCGATGGTCCGCCGGATCGCCAGCATCGAAGCGGTGGTCTGCGCCTCCGTGCACGAGGGCGCCTGGCTGGAACGCAATCTGATCGCTGCCCGCAAACCGCCCTGGAATCGCGGGCTCGGTGGCGCCGAGGTGGAGGTGTATCTCCGGTTGCGGGACGGCGATCTGGAGGTGGTGCACACTCCGGACCCGGCCGACGGGGCCCGCCGGTTCGGTCCCTACCTGGGCGGTGTCCGGACCCGCTGCGCCGTCGACGGGCTGCACCGGCTGTTCCCGATCCGGTACGCCTCGGCGGCGGCCGGCACCGAACGCGGGATGGCCGAGGCACTGGGGATCGGACAGGGTGATCGCGACGGCATGGTCCGCGCGCTGACCGCCGTTCTGCAGCGGCGACCGGCAGCGGTGCGGCGGGCGCGGCGGACGCTGATCGCGCGGCGTGATCAACTGGCCGCCGTGCAGTCCTACGAGGCGGCGGCCGGCGTCCAGGCCGAACTCGAGGCGATCGAATGGATCTGCGCCGAACAGAACGTCTGCCTGCTGGAGCCGCAGGACCACGACCTGGTCGGCTGGGCCGGTGGCCGGGAGGTTCACTTCGGGATGCGGGCCGGTCGGATCACGTCCTGGACTGCGCAGGAATGTCCCCTCGAGCAGAGCCGTCCGGCGATCGAGGCGACCCCGATGCGCTGGCGGGAGTTCACCCGCCGCAACGCCGAGCTCGCCGCGGCCCTGTCGGCGGTCGGCGGCACCTGATCGCTCAGACGTCCCGGTCGGCCAATGATCGGGAGCCGAGAACCCACGGCAGTTCGGCCCGCTGGCGGATGCCGAGCTTGCGCAGGATGCTGCCGACGTGGGCCTTGACCGTCTTCTCCGAGATCATCAGATGGCGGGCCAGAGCGGCGTTGCTCATCGAGTCCTGAGCGATCAGCTCGGCGATCTCCCGTTCGCGGGCCGTCAGCGGGTCGGTGCGATCGACGGCCGCCGCAAGGTTCGGGTCGGGGGACTTGGCGACCATCACCGCCAGCTCCGCGCCGCCGCTCATGCATTCGGCTCTGATCCGCCGCAGCTCGGCGACGAGCTGCTCGCTGGTCAGCTCCGGTGCCCGTTCGATGAGCGGGCCGATGATCTCGCTGACGTCTTCCAGTCGTTCGATCGCCGCGGTCAGGATCTCCAGCGGACTGCTCGCGCGACCGGTGTCCAGCTCCGGATGATCCCGGTAGAGCCGGGACCGTGGCTCGGGGTGTGATCCGACGCCGAGTGAGACTGTCAGCGCGCCGGCCAGCCATTCCATCGCGGTCACGAACTGGTCGTCGAAGGCGTCCGGCTGTTTGGACTGGACGTTGAGCAGACCGATCACCGTCCGGTCGTCGCTGTCGAACATCGGGACCACGACGACGTCCTGGCTCTGCCCCTGGGTGCCGAGCGGCACACCGGCATGCAGCAGTCGGCCGTCGTCCTCGGCGTAGCGGTAGGGCTTGGCCGTGGCCCGGACCCAGTGCGCCAATCGGCCCTCGCCGAATTCGACGGTGTCGGCGATCCGGTCGACGCCATCGTCGAAGAGGTACGGCATCACCAGCGTGGTGTCGCCCCGGTAGAGGCCGACGTAGAAGGTGTCGACCGGAGCCAGTGCGGCCAGGGCACGTCGGACGACCGCGCACATCTCGTGGACGTCGTCGGGTGGCACCGAGCGCAACCGGCGGTCGGCCTCGCGGAGCGCGGCGGTCAGGTCGGTCAGTTCTGCTTCCACGGTCGGGTCCCTTCGACTGCAGCCCGCCGGTCATGGCGCCGTCGGAGTCTGTCTCACAACGGTACGCCTATTGCGGGGAGATCATCGGCGCTTAGACCTAGGACTCTCAGCCTCAGAACTTCCGACTAAGTCGTAGTCAGGGTCCCTGTCGTACGCCTTTAGCGTGATTCTCGGTTGAGGTCCTAGGACTTAAACGGACGTTGCTAGGACTTCGACCCCACTGACGATCACGTACCAACCTCATCGAAGTCACCCGAAGGGAAAGCCAAGATCATGAAGCTTCGCAGACTCGTGACTGCGGCCGTCGCGGCCGCCGCCTGTGCACTGACCCCTGTCGCGGCCGCCCATGCCGACAACGCGGCGCCGGTGCGGACCGACCACCAGGTCACCGCCGCCGCGGTCACCGCCCCGTCGATGTCGGTGACCGCGTCATCGCCGTACTCCAACATCAGGGCGACCCAGTTCCTGTTGAATGCCTGGGGTGTGCCGACGTCGGCCGACGGCAAGTTCGGCCCGAAGACCACGGCGTCGATCAAGTCCTATCAGGCCAAGCACGGATTGGCCGTCGACGGCTCGGCCGGGCCGAAGACCATGACGTCGCTGACCTCGACCACCGGCTTCGCCGGATCGCCGAATGTGAACACGACCAAGGCGGTCCAGCAGTTGTTGGTCAAGCTCGGTTACAAGATCAGCGTCGACGGCTCGTTCGGTCCGGCGACGACCTCGGCGGTGAAGAGCTGGCAGTCCAAGATCAAGGTGTCACAGACCGGCCGGGTCGACGCGACGACCTGGGCGTTCCTGTTCTCCCCGCCGCCGCCTCCGCCGGGCAGCTGGAAGAAGTGCTCGGACTCGATCGACAGCACGAACCGCAAGGGGCTGCCGTCCTCGCAGACCACGTCTGTGCAGTCCGACATCCGGGTCGCCAGCTGCCTGGCACCGAGTGTCCGGTCGATGATCGCCTCGGCCCGTAGCGCTGGCATCTCCCTGCACGCCAACAGTTCCTACCGCAGCCACCAGAGCCAGATCTCGCTGCGCCGACAGAACTGCGGGACGAGCTACTACGACATCTACCAGAAGCCGGCATCGCAGTGCTCCCCGAACACCGCCATTCCCGGTACGTCGATCCACGAGTACGGCCTGGCGATCGACTTCAACGTGTCCAGCAGCTCCACCTACAACTGGCTGATCAAGAACGGCCCGAAGTACGGCTTCTACCGGACGGTCGCCAGCGAGCGCTGGCACTTCGACACCAAGCAGAAGCCGCTCGGCTCGATCTACGGCTGACCGTCCGCCCGATCGACGCCTGTCATCTCCAGACCCACGCCAGGAAGGTTCACTCATCATGATCAAGAACTCACGTCTCATCACCGCGGCGATCAGCATCACGCTCGCCGGTGCAGCCCTCGGATCGGCCGCCGGGACCGCGACGGCCGATCCGGTTCCGGAGCCGAAATCCACCGCATCGGTTTCCTCGTCGGCCAAGCACGTGCCGGCGACCGAGATGTCCAAGGCCCAGGTCGCCGCCGCCGGCGGGACCTACGCCTCGGTCGCCGACGACGGCGTGCTGCAGCGGCTGGACGGGGTCGCCGACGCTCGCAAGATCAACGGCACCCTCCGCCTCGCGCTGTTCGAGACGGCCTGGGTCGAGTCGCGGGCGAACAACCTGCCCTGGGGCGACCGGGACTCACTCGGTGTCTTCCAGCAGCGTCCGTCGATGGGCTGGGGCTCGGCGGCCCAGGTCCAGGACCCGGTCTACGCCGCCAACAAGTTCCTCGACGGGACCAGTGATCACGCCGGCGCGATCAAGGTCCAGCAGCGGCACCCCTCCTACCCGTCCGGGACGATCGCCCAGAAGGTCCAGGGATCGGCCTTCCCGACCCGCTACCAGGAGGCGGCCGGCACCGCGAAGGCGCTGGTGGCCCGTGCCGACGGCATCCGCAACGGCACTGTCAAGGCCGGCAGCTACAACTGGCCGATGGTCCAGGCGGGGGAGAAGAACGACCGCGTGATGGGCATCCAGTTGCTGCTCCGGGCGCACGGCTACTCACTGGCCGCCGACGGCTCGTTCGGCCCGGGAACCAAGTCCACCGTCCAGGCCTTTCAGAAGAAGAGCGGGCTGGCCGCCGACGGTGTCGTGGGCCCGAACACCTGGAAGAAGCTGATCATCGGCGTGCCCGGTGGCAACAGTTGGGCGGTCAAGGCGGCCCAGGTGCAGCTGAAGGCCAGCGGCTACACCGTCAACACCGACGGCCGCTACACCCAGACCACCAAGAACGCCGTTGCGTCCTTCCGCAGGAACTACCGGTTGCCGGCAGGAACCATTGTCGACACAGCGGTCTGGAACACGCTGATCGCGATGCACCTCTGAACGACCTCGCGCTCCGACACCGAAGCTGATCAAGGAAACCACGATCATGTCCCTCATCCGAACCTTGCAACGGGCCGTCGCCGTCGTCGGCGTCACCCTGATCGCCGGCGCACTACTGATCGCCGGCCAGACACCAGCGGCACAGGCCGCGACCCCCGCGCCGAGCGTCTCCCTGAACGCCCCGAGTTGCCCCTACAACATGGACTCGAAGATGGAGCCGTACGTCAACGGGTGCGTCGTCCGGCTGCAGAATCTGCTGAAGACCAAGGCGAGCGCCGCCCTGACCGTCGACGGCTCCTTCGGCCCGCTCACCAGGACCGCGGTGATCAACTGGCAGAAGTCGCAGGGGCTGACCGCCGACGGCGTCGTCGGGCCGGCGACCAAGAAGTCGCTCGGCGAGACCGTGCCGACCGACCACTCGGCCGTCGGCGGCGCGATCGGCCGCAACGAGGCCTACGCGCGGGGCGCGAACTGGATCTACGCCCGGGTCCCGTACAGCATGTCGAAGTACTACCCGGACGCGTACGGCAAGTCCTATCGGACCGACTGCTCGGGCTTCGTGTCCCAGTCGTGGCACCTGTCCAGCTCGCTGACCACGAAATCACTTCCGAGTGTGAGCAATCGGCTGGGTTCGGCCTCGGAGCTGAAGCTGGGCGACGTCCTGATCCGGCAGGCCGGCGTCAACGGCCATCAGTACGGTCACGTGGTGATGTTCATCAAGTGGGCCACGGCCGACAAGAGTTCGATGGTGATCTATCAGCAGTCCCTGTACTCCGGCGCCGAGGGTGCCAACGTCAAGACCTACCCGACCAGCCACTACACCGGCGACGGGTACCTGCCCTACCGCTACCGCAACATCACCGGGTAGCACCCCCGGAATCACACCGATGGTCACGCGCCCATCCTCGGGGTGGGCGCGTGATCGTTCTCCGGTGCCGGGTGAGCCTGTGGTGGACAGGTCGCCTCGGCGGCCCGGTGTCCGCGGCGGGCGGCCGGATCGCGTCCGGGGCAGAAGAAGTGAAAGACTGGGACGACCAGAACCGTCGCAGGAACACTGTCGGACTCGGGTCGACGACGCCCGAGTTGTAGCAAAGCACCGAAGGGACCTTTCATGCCGATTGCAACACCCGAGGTTTACGGCGAGATGATCGACCGGGCCAAGGCCGGTTCGTTCGCCTACCCGGCGATCAACGTCACCTCGTCGCAGACCGTGAATGCCGCGCTGCAGGGATTCACCGAGGCCGGCTCCGACGGCATCATCCAGGTTTCCACCGGTGGTGCCGAATACGCCTCCGGGCCGACGGTGAAGAACATGGTGACCGGCGCGGTCGCGCTCGCGGAGTATGCCCACACGGTTGCCGAGAACTACCCGGTCAACATCGCCGTGCACACCGACCACTGCCCCAAGGACAAGCTGGACGGCTATGTCCGGCCACTGCTGAAGATCTCCGCCGACAGGGTCAAGGCCGGCCAGAATCCGCTGTTCCAGTCGCACATGTGGGACGGCTCGGCGGTGCCGCTGGAGGAAAACCTGTCGATCGCCGGTGAGCTGCTCGAGTTGAGCGCCGCAGCCAAGATCATCCTGGAGATCGAGGTCGGCGTCGTCGGCGGCGAAGAGGACGGCGTCAGCAACGAGATCAACGACAAGCTCTACACCACCGTTGCCGACGGGCTGCGCACCATCGAGGTGCTCGGCGCCGGGGAGAAGGGGCGCTACATCACTGCCCTCACCTTCGGTAACGTGCACGGCGTCTACAAGCCGGGCTCGGTCAAGCTGCGTCCCGAGGTGCTGAAGGACATCCAGGACGAGGTCGGCAAGAAGATCGGCAAGGACAAGCCGTTCGACCTGGTCTTCCACGGCGGCTCCGGCTCCACCCTGGAAGAGATCCGGGCAGCGGTCGACTACGGCGTGATCAAGATGAACATCGACACCGACACCCAGTACGCCTTCACCCGGCCGGCTGCCGACCACATGTTCAGCCAGTACAACGGTGTGCTCAAGATCGACGGTGAGGTGGGCAACAAGAAGGCCTACGACCCGCGCGCCTGGGGCAAGCTCGCCGAAGCCGGGATGGCTCAGCGGATCGTGACCGCCTGCGAGGATCTGCGCAGCACGGGCACGTCGCCGAACGCCTGATCATGGCGCGGCGCGTGGCGCAGCTGGTCGACCGGTCGACCGACGGGCCGGTCGACCGGAGCCAGGTCTGGATCGGCTCCAAGGTGATCGCCCATGATCTGCACGGCGATGACCTGGCCGACGTGTTGCAGCAGAACGGCAACGCGTCGGCCTGGGCGATCGCGCCGCGCACCGCATCGGCCGAGCTGCATCGCTTCGGTCGGATGCTCGACCTCGATGATGCCGTGCTGGAAGGCATCCTGGCGCCCGAGCAGCGGATCAAGTTCGTCGACCTGGAGCGGACCCGGGTGGTCCGGCTGCGAGCGATCCGGCTGCAGGGCCGGGAGATCGTCGGTGACGACCTGTCGATGATCATCACCGATCAGGTGTTGATCATGCTCGTCGACGAACCGTACGGCTCCGAACTGGCCCGGCTGCTGTCCGGCTCCGGTCACCGGCTCGCCGGCGGCAGCGCCGATCGCGCCGCGGAGCTGGTGATCGACCACGTCGTCGGCGCGTCGGCCGACGCCGCCACTGAGATCGAAACCGCCAGTGATCAACTGGCCGACGCGCTGTTCGGCGGCGCGCCGCTCAGCCGGGAACTGAAACTGGACGCTTTCCGGCTGCGCCGTGCGGTGACCGCCCTGCGCCGGGTGACCGAACCCACCGCCGAGGTGCTGCAGGATCTGGTCGAGGCCGGCGACGACCTGGATGTCAGCGACACCCGCCGCTGGTCGATGATCATCGACCACGCCAACCGGGTGAACGGCGGGGTGGCGATGCTCGGTGACAGCCTGACCGCGATCTTCGACACCAGCCTGTCGCTGGACAACGCTCGAATGGACGAGGTGATGAAGAAGCTCACCGGCTGGGCGGGGATCATCGCCGTTCCGACGCTGGTGACCGGTTTCGTCGGGATGAACGTGCACTTCTGGCTGAACGACACCCAGCTCGGCTTCTACATCTACCTGGCGATCATGGTCGTCGCCGCCGCGATCCTGTACGTGATCTTCCGCCGCAACTCCTGGATCTGAAGTCTGACGCTCGGCTGGTGGAGTCCCGAATGCGGTGTCCGCGCGCTGCCGTTGAGCGGATCAGAGGTTGTAGGCGACGACCCGGTAGTACTGACCCCTCTTGGAGCTGTAGAAACACTGCGAGACCGTCACGTCCTTGGCGAAGCTGTACTCGTCCTCGAGAGACTTCTTACTGATCTTGCACCAGAGGTACGAGGTGAAGTAGATCGGGGTGGCATTGTTGGCCGACGCGTGCGCGGCAGGGGCCGACACCAACGAGCCCGCGACCAGAGCCGCCGCGATCCCGGCTGCCGCGAGCGTCTTCCGTACCGTCTTCACCATTCGTCCTCCGAGTCCCGTGTTGTTGGGTGGACGGCTGATCGTAACGTTGCAGCGGACCAGAAACGGCTGCCGGGCCGACCTGCTCCGCATTGAACGGGGTCAGGCAAGACGGATGACCCGCGGGCCAGCAGCACGGCCCATCTGGGATCGGGCTGTTCTGGACGCGCCCCGACCGCTCCGCTACCGTCACTCGTGGACGATCTGAAGCAGTCCGAGGATCTGGCGGGGACGGCGAGGAGCTGTCTGATGACGCAGGGCACAACCGACGCGTACACGGTCCGGGCGCTCGACGAATCGACCTGGGACGCTTTCGCGGAGTTGGTCGAACGCAACAACGGTGTGTTCGGTGGTTGCTGGTGCATGGGGCACCACGCGATGGAGAACGGCGAGACCTACCGCTTCCAGACCTACGACAAACGCGCCAAGAAGGAAGAGCTGGTCCGGGCCGGCCAGGCACATGCCGCCCTGGTCTACGACGCCGACGGACTGGTCCAGGGCTGGGCCAAGTACGGCAGCCGGGCCGAGCTGCCGATCATCGAACACAGCCGGCGGGCCTATGACCAGCAGCCGCCGCAGCAGCCGGACTGGCGGATCACCTGCTATTACACCGACACCAAGCACCGCAGGGAAGGCATCGGACGGGCCGCACTCGAAGGGTCCCTGGATCTGATCGCGCAGGCCGGAGGCGGTCTGGTCGAGGCGCTGCCGGAGGTGACGGCCGACCGGGTCGCTCATGGTCGCTTCCTGTTCGAGATGAGTGTCGAGCTGTACGAGGACTATGGCTTCGACCGGGTCCGCCAGATCGGCAAGCACCGTTGGATCGTGCACCGGGAGGTCCGGCCGGCCGATGCCGGTCTGCGTCCAGAACTCGCCGGACACCGATAGGCATCCGCACCAGACGCCCGACGCGCGCGGGCCGGGCCGGACCGACGGGTGGCAGGATAGGGGCGTGAGTGAATCGACCCATCGGAATCTGCTGGCCCACAACGCGGGGACTCCGCAGACCGAGTTGCCGGCGGATCCGGCCGCGGCCGAGCTGGCCTCGGCGACTCCGGAACAGCTGATCGGGATCGTCGGTGGTCATCCGGCCACCAGCCTGGGCTGGGCTCTGCTGGCCGAGCGGGCGCTGGCCGCCGACACGGCGGAGGGCACCATTCAGGCCTACGCCTACGCACGCACCGGCTACCACCGCGGGCTCGATGCGCTGCGCAAGGCGGGCTGGCGCGGGTCCGGTCCGGTGCCGTGGGAGCACGAACCGAACCGTGGCTTCCTGCGCGCCCTCTGGGCGCTGTCGGTCGCTGCCGGACGGATCGGGGAGACCGACGAGCAGGAGCGTTGCTCGCAGTTCCTCCGGGATTCCTCCGAGGCGGGCTACCGCGAGCTGGCCAACTGAGCCCTCCGCTACCCGAGCCTTCCTCTCGGCTACCGCCCAGCGGTCATTTCGGCGCCACGGTGGAGTCCCTGCGGTGATGGGTGACCAGGGTGTCGACGGCCTGACGGAAGGTCGGGGACTCGGTCAGTGTGCCTGGACTTTCGGGTGCCTTGATCTTGTTCAGGGTCTGAACCAAGCCGTCGTATTCCCTGCCGTCCTTGGGTGGTGAGAACGGCTTCCCGGTCGACAGCGCTCGTACGCCACAGGTGACCATCTCGCCCAACAGGCTGACGCCGAGCGACAGCATCGGCGAATGCGAGTGCTCGCCGGCGCCGAACTGGTGGCCGATAACATAGAGCCCGCCCGAGACTGCCAGCCCGAGCCCCCAGACGAGCAGTGTCGAGGGTCGGTAGCGCTGATGGAGCAGGCCATCCCTGGTGTAGATGAGCGTGGTGGTCCCACGAATGCCGCCGAAGATCAGGCCGGCAACGAGCCCGATCGCGAGCATGCTGGCGTCGATCACCTCCCAGTGCGCCACCTTGCGTATCGACCAGAGGCCGATGCCGAGGAACAACAGCGGTGCGAGGAAGACGTCCTTGGCTACCAATGGTGTGCCCATGAAGCGCCGGATGATCACGAACCCGATCGCCGCAATTGCGACCACGAGCAGCAGAGCGTTATCCATGCCGGACCTCTCTCGGGACTGGCGCATGCCGTTACATCACACCTGTGATCTAAACTTTAACATCACAGGTGTGTGGTAAACAAGGTGGATGCCTCGACAGGTCGATGTGGGACGCCGCCGCAAGGAGATCTATGAAGCAGTCTTCCGATTGCTGGTCCGCGGCGGCGTAGAACAGGCATCGCTGCGCAAGGTCGCCGACGAGGCCGGGTTGAACATCGGCGCGGTCCGCAACTACTTCGACAATCACGAAGAACTGATGACGGCCGCCGCTCGGGAGATCCTCGACCGGATATCGGCTCGGCTGTACGCCGACCTGGCCGAACTCGAGGCGGGAGCCGATCCAGCGGAGGCTGCGCGGAAGATGCTGTGCGAGTTGCTGCCGCTGGATGAGACCCGCCGGTACGAGACCACGGTGATGTTCACCTTGGCCGAGCGCGGCCGGTTCACGCCTGCCTACGCCGAGCTGTCGGCGGAGATCCATGACGGCACGCGACGACTGATCCACGAGATCCTGACCAGGGCCGGAATTGCCGACGTCGAGGTCGAGACCGAGCGACTGGCCTCGCTGATCGACGGCCTCGGCTTCAACGGCATCACACACCGGCCGCCCCCAACTCCTGCCTTTCAGTTGGAGGTACTGGACTTCCACCTCGATCAACTGCGACGAACCAATCCGGATCGTCGGCGACACTGAGTCCGCCTTGGTGGATCCGGGCTGCTACCGGGCCTTCTTCGCCGGCTTCGGGTGGGTGCTGCTCCCGCGACGTGATGTGGCCTTGGTCAGGATCGTGATGTTGGCCTGCAGGTGGGCTCGCATCGCCTCCCGCGCCCCGGCCGAGTCGCCGGCCGCGATGGCGTCGTAGATCCCTTGGTGTACGGGCGTGGCGTTGTGCAGGCTGTGCGGCTGATCGTTCGTCGCCCGGCGACTGGTGGCCAGCAGCCAGCGCGCCGAATACATGATCCGATCCAGGATCCGGTTGCGGGACGCCTTGCAGATCTCCAGGTGGAAGGCCATATCCAGCTCCAGGTACTCCTCCGGGGATTCCTCGGTCTCCCGCATCCGACGCAACAACTCACTCATCGACTGCAGTGCGGCCTCATCTGCCGACTCGGCGGCCTTGGCAGCCAGTTCCGGCTCCAACATCAGCCGCATCTCCTGCAGCTCGCGCAGCAGCTGAGCCACCTCCTCGGCCGGCAGCCACTCCAGCAGCTGAACGCTGAGATAGTCCCACTCCTCGGGCGGCCGCAGGCTGACCCGGCGGCCCTGCGCGATGCGCACGATGTCCACCGACGCCAGGATCTTCAAGGTCTCCCGGGCAACGACCCGGGACACCCCGAAGTCTCGGGTGATGTCCAACTCCGAGGGCGCTCGGTCCGGATCCAACTCGGAGCCGATGATCTGGCGGACCAGGTGACCCGCGACCTGCATCGGTAGCGTCCGGACCTTGACATCGGCACGCGACTCCTGTTTGCTGACCATGTCATCAGGTTATATGACAAGTTGACCGTGACGGGTTCTGACGTCACGGAGCATCTCGGGGTGATCAACTCCACACATCGGCCACGCGGGCATCCGCAGCAGCTGAATCCGAGAACGAGGATCGATGAAGATCGTCAACATCACCACTGCCGTGGTGCGCTACCACGGTGAAGCAACCCTGGTCCGGATCGACACCGACGAAGGACTTTCCGGTTACGGCGAGGCCAATCCCGACGCCGGCGCCGGCGGAGTCGTCGGCGTGATCAACAGTGTCCGCGAACTCCTGATCGGCGAGGATCCGCGCAACGTCGAGCGCTGCTGGGAGAAGCTGCGCCGGCGGGTCTTCGCCGGCTCCCAGTCCGGCGTGTTCGTGATCGCGATGAGCGGCATCGAGCTGGCACTGTGGGATCTGGCGGCCAAGGCGATGGAACAGCCGGTCTACCGGTTGCTCGGCGGCAAGTTCCGCGACCGGATCCGGGTGTATGCCGACTGTGGCGACGGCGACGACCCGGACGGTTCGGCCTCCGGCTGCGCCGACCGAGCGCAACGCATGGTCGAAGAGGGTTTCACCGCGATCAAGTTCGACATCGACAACCTCCACCATCCGGCCAAGTTCGACCACTACAACCACACGTTGGGCGGCCGAGAGATCCGCGACATGGTGGATCGGGTGGCCGCGATCCGTGAGGCGATCGGCCCGGACGTCGATCTTGCCATCGACATGCATGCCCGCTACGACGTCCCCAGCGCCTGCCGGATCGCCGCCGAGTTGGAACCGTTCGCCCTGATGTGGCTGGAGGAGCCGGTGCCGCCGGAAAATCCGCAGGCCCTGGCACGGGTCCGGCAGAGCACGAAGACACCGATCTGCGCAGGCGAGAATCTCTATCTGCGTTGGGGATTCCGGGAGTTGTTGGACGCCGGTGCGGTGGATGTGATCGAGCCCGACATCCCCAAATGCGGTGGTCTGGCGGAGAGCAAGAAGATCGCCAACCTGGCGGAGATGTACTACATCCCGTTCGCGCCGCACCTGGTCTCCACCCCGCTGGGCACGATGGCCGCGGCGCACCAATGCAGCGCCGTACCGAACTTCTACGTGCAGGAATGGCACGCATTGGAGGAGCGTGACGTCTGGGACAGCTACGTGGTCCCGCCGACCGACAGTGCCTCCATCGTCAAGGACGGTTACATCACCCTTCCCGAGGTCCCCGGCATCGGTGTCGAGCTGGATCTGGACAACGTACGACGGCACGCCGTCGAGGGCTTCGGAGTATTCGAGTAGTGATCGATATGTGTGTGAAATAAGGGCATTCCCCGGGATCCGAGGACTGCCGACGGGACAGAGTCGTACCCAGGCGCGGAAGGTCGCGCGGAGCAGGAGGAACCATGAAGGCAACATCGGCATCCGTTCGCGGCGGGCTGTCACGTCGCACGATGCTCGGCATCGGTGGGGGAACGGCACTGGCCGGTCTGGTGGGATGTCAGACCACCAAGAAGCCGGCCGCATCCTCGTCCGTCGCTGTCGAACCGGCCGTCGTCGAGGCGGCCAAGAAGTACAAGGGCACCAAGCTCGGCATGCTGGCCCAGAAGCAGTACGCCGATTCGGCCAACACCGCCTTCACCAATGCACTCTCGGCCTTCAGCAAGGCGACCGGGACCACGGTGACCTCCAGCACGATCGAGGGCGACACCGGTGACCTGGTGGCCAAGACCGATGCGGCGATCAAGGCCGGCAACGCTCGCGACATGGCCTTCGTCGACGACGGACGGTTCCTGGCCCAGTTCCACGAGCTCGGCGATCTCGAGGATGTCACCGACATCGTCGACGAGCTGAAGAAGACCTACGGCGAACCGGCGCAGGAGGCACAGCTCAACTGCGTGTTCGACGGCAAGTGGTACGGCATCCCCTACTACTTCATCGGGCAAGGCTACTTCGGCCGCAAGGACTGGTTCGCCGAGAAGGGTATCGAGACCAAGGACTACTACACCTACGAAGAGCTTCGCGACATCTGTCTGGAGATCTCCGATCCTTCCAAGAAGCGGTTCGGGTGGGGGATGACGGTCAACCGGTCCGGCGACGCCAACGGCATGATCGAATCGGTGATCAACGCCTACGGCGGGGCGATGACCGACAACACCGGGCGCAAGGTCGAGCTGGACAGCCCGGAAACCGTGGAGGCGGTCAACTTCCTGGCCGAAATCTTCACCAAGGACAAGTACAAGAAGATGCTGCCGCCGGGGATCGAGAGCTGGACCGACTCCAGCAACAACGAGAACTGGCTGGCCGGCATCATCGGTGTGATCAACAACCAGTTCAGTGTGTACGCCGACTCCAAGGCCACCAAGAATCCCGTGTACGACGCCACTCATGCCTTCATCGGCTGCACCGGACCGGCGACGGAGAAGCCGCTGTCGGCCGGTGCCAGCAACGCGCTGGTGATCTTCAAGGGAGCCAAGAACGTCGAGCTGGCCAAGGTGCTTGCCGGCTATCTGATGCACGGCTCGCCGCTCCTGGGGATCGCCCGTGACTCGACCGGCTTGGTACTGCCGGCCTGGGAGAAGGTCTGGGACTCCGATCCCTTCTACACCGACGGAGACCCGGCCTTCAGCGTCATGCGGAAGATGCAGGAGGCGCCGCTGCCGCACAAGACCACCACCGGCTACACCTTCCCGTCGGTGCCGAGTGCCGGTCGGCAGGCGGCCAACCAGTCCTACGTGCTGACCGACATGATGCAGCGGATCCTCCAGGGCACCTCGGTGAAGGAGTCGGTCCAGCAGGCCCAGCAGCAGTTGATCAAGCTCTTCGAACAACAGGGTCTCAAGCAATGACGGCGGTCCAGGACTCGTCGACGACAGCTGTTGCCGACCGCGCGGCGCCGCCACGACGTCGCGCCCGCCTCGGGGGTGACTGGCGGCTGGCATGGATCTTCCTGGCGCCGACCGCGGTGCTGGTCGGTGCACTGATCCTGTTCCCGATCGTGTACTCGGTGGTGCTCAGCACCACCCAGCGGCATGGCAGCGAGACCGTCTTCGTCGGACTGGCGAACTTCGCCGCACTCGTCCATGATCGGCTGTTCTACACCGGGGTGAAGAACTCGTTCGTCTTCACCGTCTACTCCGAGATCTTCAAGGTGACCGCGGGTCTGGTGGCTGCCCTGTTGCTGCACAATCTGCGGCGCGGCCGGGCGATCGTCGCCGGCGTCCTGTTGCTGCCCTGGGTGGTGCCGACCATCGTCACCGCCTTCACCTGGCGCTCGCTGCTGGATCCGATCTTCGGCAGTGTCAACACCGTGCTGACGGTGACCGGGATCGGACCGTTCCTGGCCTCGATCAACTTGATCAACACCTGGCCGGCCGCTTGGCTGTCCGATCCGACCCTGGCGATGCCCTCGGTGATCATGGTCAACGTGTGGAAGGGCATTCCCTTCTTCGCGGTGAATTTCCTGGCCGGCTTGAAGGCGATCGACTCCGGTCTGTACGAGGCGGCCATGGTCGACGGTGCGTCGGTCTGGAGCCGCTTCGTGCACGTGACCCTGCCGGGTCTTCGGTACGTGATCATCGTGACCACGTTGTTGTCCTCGATCTGGACCTTCAACAACTTCGATTTGGTCTGGTTGATGACCCAGGGCGGTCCGGGTGACGCGACGGCACCGTACGTGTTGGTCGCCTATACCAAGGCGATCCAACAGCTGCAGTTCGGTCCCGGTGCCGCCTCGACTCTGGTATTGCTGCCGGTGGTCGGCGTCCTGGTCGTACTGCTGGTCCGGATGATGCGGTCCGGCGATCAACGAACCGCGCCGCGTCGGGAGCGCTTGTCGGCGCCCCAACGCCGGGGCATCATGATCGCCGTCGTGATCGTCGGACTGATCGTGCTGGCGCTGGCCGGGCCGACCTTCTTCTGGCGGGCCGCGGTGCTGCTCGGCGTGCCGGCGTTGCTGGTGTTGGTGGTCGGGTGGCTGATCTCCTGGCTGGCCGCGCGGGGCAGTGGCCGAGCATCCCGACTGTTGCAGGGTGCCGGGACCGGTGTCGTGCTGGCCGTCCTGATGGGATTCGTGCTGGCGCCGCTCTACTGGATCGTCGTCACCGCGTTCAAGTCCGACCTGCAGATCACCAGCAGGATGAGTGACCTGTGGCCGACGCCCTGGAGTGCCGAGCAGTTCATCGGCCTGTTCACCGATCAGCCGTTCGGCATCTGGTATCGCAACACGCTGATCGTCTCGATCTCGTCCACCGCATTGACCCTGGTCTGCGCCTCGCTCGGCGGCTACGCTCTGGCCCGGCTCCGATTCCGTGGCGCGAACAGTTTCACCACGACGATCCTGCTCACCTACGTGATGCCCGGCGCGCTGCTGTTCATCCCGCTCTACCGGTTGCTCAGCGGCGTCCACCTGACCGACTCGTTGTGGTCGCTGTTCCTGACCTATCCGACCTTCACGTTGCCGTTCGCGACCTGGCTGCTGATGGGTTACTTCCGCTCCATCCCGATCGACCTGGAGGAGGCCGCTCTGACCGACGGCTGCTCGCGGTTCCAGGCGTTCCGCAAGATCGTCCTGCCGCTGGCCAAGCCAGGGCTGCTCGCGGTAGCGCTGTTCACCCTGACCAACGCCTGGAACGAGTTCCTGTTCGCGTTCGTGTTGATCACCAAGGACGAGTTGAAGACGCTCCCGGTCGGGATGCAGTCGATGATCTTCGGCGACGTCGTGCCGCAGGGCGAACTCGCGGTCGCCTCACTGTTGATCAGCCTGCCGGTGGTGCTGATGTATGCCTTCGGCCAACGCTTCCTGACCGAAGGACTGACGGCGGGCGCGGTGAAGGGCTGACCCGCCGGCCGACCATTCCCGCACCCGTTACAACTTCCCGCACCCGCTGCACAGAGTGCGGGAAGTCGTAACGGGTGCGGGAAGGTGGTCAAGGGTGGGAGCAGAGCCGCCTGAGCGGCAGCCTGTGGATAACTCGTCCGCGTCGAGGCCCGGACGGCCTAGCGTGAGTTCGGTCCCCGTGCTGGGCGGGGGCTGCTCACGAAGGGACCACGATGGGTGCGGCTCTGCGGCGGATCGCGTGCTGGGGCACGCTGTTGATCTTGGTCATCACGGCAGCGTGCACCGGCAAACCGGCCGATCCTCCTCGGCCTGCGACCCGCAGCACGGGACCGGCCGCGACCAGCTTTCCCGCCGCGCCCGCCGACCAGACCGACGTCCCGGTCGGTGATCAGATCGATCAGAGCCTGTCGGAGCTGGCTGCCGACGGTTCGACCGTGGTCGCCGTCGGGCAGGACACCTCGGCCAACGTGACCCGTCCGCTGCTGCTCCGCAGTGCCGACGGCGGCCGCAGTTGGCGGCGGGCGGCGATCGACACCGCCGGCCGGACTCCGGGGCCGGACGAGTCGGTCGGCCAGGTCACCCATGGCCGCAAGGGATTCGTCGCCCTCGGCGTCGGCGGTGACGGCGAGTTCATCATCTGGCACAGTGCCGACGGCCGCAGCTGGCAGCGGGCGCCGGTGGACAAGTCGATCCTCCGAGGCGCCGACTCGATCGGTGACCTGGTCGCGACCCGCACCGGATACATGATGGTCGGCGACACCCGGGGCCGGCACGGCTCGACGCTCGGCTCGCTGCTCACCTGGACCAGTCCGGACGGCATCACCTGGACCCGGCACGTTATCGCGTCGCGGGTGCTGTCCGGCGTCGTCGGGGTTCCCTCGGCCACCGGGCTGACCATCGGCGACGACGAGATGATCATCACCGGCGACGTCGAGAACACCGCCGACACCGAGCAGCCCAATCGGATCCTGATCCTTCGGTCGACCGACAATGGATCACACTGGACCAAGATCAACACCCCGGCCGACCTCGCGGGTGGTTATCGCGCCTACTCCCAGGACCTGATCTTCGCCGACGGCCGCTACCTGCTGCTGGCCCTGGGTGACGGCGCGGACTCGGACGGCAGCAGCTGGGACTCGGTGCTGCTGTCCGGCGGACCCGACGGCACCAGGTGGCGCCGGGTGGCCTCGCCGACGGCGACCGGCAGCAGCGCCGACGACTACGGCCAGGTGCTGTTGCCGATGCCCACAACGGACGGTACGGGGCATGGCTGGCTGGTCGCGGGGTCGATCGGGAAATCCCCGTCGGACGGATTGCTCGCCGTCGGTTCTGCCGCCAGCACGCTTCGGCGGCTGCGCTCGGACGCACTGACCGGGACCCGGTCGCAGGAGCTGACCGACGGCCTGGTGGCCGACGGTGCGGCGATCCTGCTCGGCAGCGACGGCCGGACCGGCAGCGACGATCCGATGATCCTTCGGGTCGAGGGGGACCTGGTCAGTAGGGTCGACCTGGGGGATCTGGGCGGTACAGCGGTTCCCGACGTCGACGCCGTGATCAAGACCGCCGGTGGATACCGCGCCGTCGGCACCCTGAACCGCACCCCGCTGCTGTGGACCGGCCGGGACGGCCTCAGCTGGCGCCCGCAGGTGTTGCCGGCCCGCGGCCACGGCGGCGTGATCTCGGCACGGGCCACCGATGTCGCCGCCGACACCGACGGGACCGCCATCGCGGTCGGGACACTGACCCGCAACCGCGGATCATGGCTCGGCGTCTGGTCGATCGACGCAGCCGGCAGGCCGCAGCAGCTGAACGCCCCCGAATTCGTCTCCCCGGTCGCCGACGACTACGGCTACCTGGAAGCGAGGACGATCACCCACGGTGCCGGAGGGTGGGTGATTGGCGCGGTGCATTCGGCCAACGGGCGTAACGACATCTGGCTGTTGCACAGCTCCGACGGAGAGCACTGGACCCGCGCGAAGGGGACGGTGCGGGCACGTCTCGATGAGGACTCCGAACGTGACCATCGGACCCCGTGGGCGACGTTCCACGGTCCGGCGAACGGCGACATCGTCGTCTCCCGGGTCGTCCCGGTCGGCCGCGGGTTCGTCGCGGTCGGTGCCACCTTCGACGGCGCCACGGCCGTGCCGGTCAGCTGGCGCAGCGACGACGGCCTGACCTGGACCGAGCGGGAGGCCCTGCCGCTCCCGGCGGGGGTCTCCGACGTCGGCGTCGAGGCCGCAGCCGGGTCGCCGACCTCCGTGGTCGCGGCCGGGCAGACCTCCGGCCGGGTGCCCGACGACGAACAGGCCCGAGTCTCCTGGCGGCTCGATCTCGATCGGGCTCCGGCCTCAGACCGGACGGCTCGCTGGCGGGTCGGGAAGAAGGCGGCAGAACGCAGCTCCATCCTGTCGATCCTGCCGATCAAGGGCGGGTTCCTCGGCACCGGCAAGGCCACGGTCCACGGTGCGGCCGACGCCCGCTGGTGGCGCAGCCGGGACGGTCTCAGCTGGTCGCAGGTCCCGTTGCCCCGCAGGCGGACGTCCGGTGCCGGGGAGCAGCGGATCGAGAAGGTGCTGCCCGCCGCCGATGGGCTGCTGCTGTGGGGCTGGGACGTGCCACCGGCCGGCGGCGGCGACTACACCGTGCGGGTGCCGATGCCGCAATGACCGCGCCGGGGAACGCTTGCTCGGGGACGGGCGGTGATTGATGTGGGGAATGAGCCCACGGTTCGTGCTCCGGTAGAGTGATGCCGCAAGAGTCCCCCGAGACCTGGTCTCGCGGGACTTCACGCTTTCGGAAACAGACGCAGGCATCTGCGTAGTTAGGGCGGCGATCACATGCCGGGCATTGTGGTGGTGGGGTCCCAATGGGGGGACGAAGGCAAGGGCAAGGCGACCGACCAGCTCGGTGACCGGACCGACTACTGCGTCCGCTATTCGGGCGGCAACAACGCCGGCCATACGATCGTGGTCAACGGCGAGAAGTTCGCACTGCATCTGCTGCCGTCCGGCACTCTCAACGAGGGTTGCCGACCGGTGATCGGCAACGGTGTGGTCGTCGACCTGGCCGTCCTGTTCTCCGAGATCGATGCCCTGGAGGCCCGCGGCGTCGACTGCTCCGGACTCCTGGTGTCGGCCAACGCGCACGTGATCACCAGCTATCACCAGACCATGGACAAGGTGACCGAGCGGTTCCTCGGCAAGGCCCGGATCGGGACCACTGGACGCGGCATCGGGCCGGCGTACTCGGACAAGATCAACCGGCTCGGCATCCGGATCCAGGACCTGTTCGACGAATCGATCCTGGCCAAGAAGGTCGAAGCGGCGCTCGATCAGAAGAACCATCTGCTGGTCAAGGTCTACAACCGACGGTCCGTCGAGCCGGCCGAGGTGACCGAACACTTGTTGTCCTTCGCCGACCGGATCAAGCCGCATGTCGCCGACACCGCTCGGCTGCTGAACGACGAGCTGGACAACGGCAAGGTCGTGCTCTTCGAGGGGGCGCAGGCCCACCACCTCGATGTTGATCATGGGACCTACCCGTATGTGACCTCGTCCAACCCGGTGGCCGCCGGTGCGTGCGTCGGTGCCGGGGTCGGGCCGACCAGGATCGACCGGGTGATCGGCATCGCCAAGGCCTACACCACCCGGGTCGGTGAGGGGCCGATGCCGACCGAGCTGCTGGACGCCGACGGTGACAAGCTGCGCAACGACGGCGGCGAATTCGGCACCACCACCGGCCGGAACCGGCGCTGCGGCTGGTTCGACGCGCTGGTGGTCGAGCACGCCCACAAGATCAACGCGTTCACCGACATCTTCCTGACCAAGCTGGACGTGCTGACCGGCTGGGAGCAGATCCCGATCTGTGTCGCCTACGACGTCGACGGCGTCCGGCACGACACGATGCCGATGAGCCAGACCGAGTTCCACCACGCCAAACCGATCTACGAGTATGCCGACGGCTGGACCGAGGACATCTCCGGCTGCCGCAAATTCGGTGACCTGCCGGGCACCGCTCAGGCCTACGTCAAGCGGCTGGAGGAACTGGTCGGCGCCCCGATCTCCGGCATCGGCGTCGGCCCGGGTCGCGGCGAGGTCGTCATGATCAACGACCTGCTCTGATCATCGACGCTCACTGACGCAGGCGACCCTTCGACAAGCTCACGGACCTCCATCCGGAAGGTCCGGAGCCCGTCGAAGGGCCTGTTGCGTCAGCCGGTGGGTGCCGTGTGTCAGTTCTGGGGCTTGTCCCAGTAGTAGCACTCCGGGTCGTAGACGGCGGGGGTCGGGTGACCCCACGGGTTGACCAGGCCGCCGGTGGCGAGGTTCTCCTTCCGCGGCACGTTGCGCAGACCCTTCTTCACCACCATCACCGAGGGATAGTTGGCGACACAGCCCATGTAGAACGGGCCCTCCTCCATGTGCAGCTTCTCGATCTCCCAGACCAGCTCGTACTGCTTGGTCTTGTCCGCTTCGACCCTGGCCTTGCTGTACAGATCCCACAGCTTGGCGACCGGGCCACCCTCCTCCGGCTCCATCCGCGGTGGGTGACGCTTCCACGGATTGACGTCGGATTCCTTCTCGTTGGCGCCGGTGCCGAGCTGGGTGAACCACTGACCCTCCAGCGGCGCCCACCGGGACGGCTCGATCGGCACCAGCCACATCGGCTGGATCAGCGAGATCCCGACGTTGGCGACCTCCCAGTTGCTGTGCGCCATCAGCTTGCCGGTCTTCCACTCGTCGTCGAACGACTGCGGTGGCACCGGGTTGCGGGTCATCTTCAACCCGACCGCCTTCAGGTCGGACACCAGCTGGTTGTCCTTGGCGGTGTGCTCGGCGGACTGGTCGGCCGAGTAGTCGATCCGCAGCTCGAGCTTCTTGCCGTTCGGCAGCGTCCGCATCCCGTCGCTGCCTTCCTTCAGCCCGAGCTCGTCCAGGAGCTGCTTGGCCTTGGCCGGGTCGTGCTTGACGTACTTGTCCCGCCACTGTTTGTAGAGCTGCTTGCCGGTCTCGTTGACCAGGAACTCAGCTGCCTTCGCGCCGTGCGTTCCGGTGGTCTGTTCGCCGGTGTTGAAGTAGACCGACTTCTGGATCGCCGGGCGGTTGAAGGCGTACGAGATGGCCTGCCGGAACTTCGGCTCCCGGATCAGTTTGCGGATGTCGTCGTCGATGTAGTCGTAGTTGAAGAAGAAGATCGAGCCGGTCCCGGAGCCGGTGTCCCACAGGATGATGTCAAGGTCGGCCTTCTCCGAGGCATCACGCAGACCCTGCACGTCGCCCAGCGAGATCTGGTTGAACGATCCCTGGCAGTAGTCCACCGATCCCTGTTGCAGTTGGAGTTTGCCGGCCTCGGGGTCGGTGACGACGGTGAACTGGATCTCGTCGATGTAGGGAAGTTGATCACCGTTGGGCATCACCGCCCAGTAGTACGGATTGCGTTCCAGCACGACACCCTTGTTGGTGTCGAAGGACTTGCAGACGTAGCCGATCATGGTCGGGCAGTCCGGGTTGCGGTGCCAGTCGGCCTTGGATTCCATCAACCCGCCGACGGTGTCCCAGTCCTTCGGCACGTTCTTGCCGGTGGCGGGATGGAACTTCTTCAGATAGTGGCTCGGCATCATCCAGGTGGCGCCGTTCTTGCCGATGTTGCCGTTGGCGTAGGCAGCCATCCGGTCGGCGGTCAGCGGTGCCGGTGTGTCGAAGGTCAGTTTGAGGGTGAGATCGTCCACCGCCTCGAACTTGGCCAGCGTGCCCTTGCCGGAACGGGTCTCGTCCGGCGGTGTCTGGGCCATCTTCTGCTTGAGGACGAACTCCTTCCACCACCACAGGATGTCCTCGGTCGACCACGGCTCGCCGTCGGACCACTTCAATCCCTTGCGGAAGTGGAAGGTCCACTCCGAGGCGTCGTCGTTGGTCTCCCAGCTCTCGGCGAGCCCCGGGCCGACGTCCAGTCCGTCGTTCAGCCACCGCAGCACGGAATGGCCGTAGAAGAACTCGCGATCGGATTCGGCGGTGGTCGCCCCGCTGCTGTTGAACACGTTCATGTTGAGCTTGCCGCCGTACTTGCCCGGCTTGACCCACTTGTGCGGGATCACGTACGGGTTGTCCGGCAGCCGCTCGGCGACCGGCGGCAGATCACCCGACAGGCCGGGAGCCTGCTGGAACTTCTTCGGCTTGGGCAGTGGCTTGGTGGCCGAGCCCTTGGCGCCGGAGGCACCAGAGCTCGAGGTGCCGCTGCCCTCGCTCGAGCTCTGACCGCCCGAACAGGCTGCCAGCGCTGCAGTACTGGCGATCACGGCCGAGGAGTAGAGCAGCGTGCGTCGACTGAAACCCATGATTTCGACCCCCATTGGTCGTCGTTGTGAGGCGCTACCGTCCCGGACCTCGATGTGGGGACTGCGGACTCGCTGGACATACCGGCGGTTCGCACTCTAATGACAACACCGCGGCTACTGCAAACGTTTGCCGAAATCGTGTCCAAGGAGTTTCCGAAGTGTCTGAAGGCCCAGCGTGACGGACCTGATCTTCAGCGTGAAGGGCCGATCACCGGTGTCAGCGCGGATCAGCTCTTGATGGCGGCGCGCTGCTTGCCGCCGGACAGGACGTGCTCGGCGCCGGCGACACCCCGGGCGACCGCCGTACCGAACAGACCGGGGAACGCTGACGGCATCAGCCGCAGTTCCTCACCGCCGGCGATCCGCACGCTGGTCACCATCACCGCGTTCCGGCCGGTGGGAGTTCCGATGATGTCGACCGGCTCACGGGTCTCGTACGGGCGGCTGGCGATGGCCTTCAACCGGTCGGTCACGTAGGAGATGTCACCGGGCTGGAACTGCGCCATCAGGTTGCCGGCCCAGGTGCTGACCGTCGTCCCGGAGTGGGTCATGGTGCCGCCGAACTGCTGCGCGGTCTGCTGCACCAGGTCGTTGATCCAGCTCCGTACTCCGGGTTGGGACATGCTGATCACCCGCCAGGTGTCGCGGGCCCCGGCCGGACCCGGTGCCTCGAACACCGAGAACAGGGCGTCGCCCATCAGGTTGTCCCGGGTGGTGGTGCTGATCGACAGGTCGACCGTGCTGAGCCCCTTGATCGAGCCGCTGAATCCGCCGAACGAGCTGCTGGCGAAGCCGCGATCGCCGACGGCCTGACCGTAGCTGGTGCTGAACGAGGTGCCGAACATCCGCATCTTGTGCGACATCGTGCCGGCGATCGCGCCCTCGGTCTGCTGGTCGAAGTGCCGTTCGATCTCGACCAGCCGTGCTCGGGGGACCTGCGCCAGCTGGCGATGCGGTTCGTACGCCGCCGGTGCCGGGGTGCGCCACAACTCGTTCAAGGCTCCGCCCAGCGAATCGGCCAGCGCCCAGTCGGCCCGGTTGAACCGACGCGCCCGGACCTCGCCGACGATCCCGACCGCGAGTGCGATCAAACCGATCAGCAACAGCAGGGAGGTGTAGAGCTGGGTGCGCAGGAAGCCGATGTGGGCAGCCGATCCGACGATCCTGCTGACGAGGAACCAGATCACCAGCAGCACGATGCCGGCGACCAGCGCATTCGGCCGGCGGAACTGCAGGGCACGAGGCGAAAGGGGGCGGGCCATGCGCCGAACATTAGTGATCCGGCGAGGTCAACGGACAGCGGATTGGACCGCGATATCGGTTCGACCGCGAGAGCGGTTGCGAACCAGGATGAGCAGATGACCGACACCGTCCCGATCAACGGGCTCGCCCTGACTGTCAACTCGCCGATCTCCGGGCCACGGCTGGACCGTCTTGTCACCGAGCTCGCCACCGGCGAACCGACCGACATCCTGGATGTCGGATGCGGTTGGGCCGAACTGCTGCTGCGAGTGCTGGCCGCGTCCCCCGACGCGGTCGGGACCGGAATCGATCTCGAGACGGTCGACGTCGAGCGTGGTCGGTCGGCGGCCGTCGCCCGCGGTCTCGACGACCGGGTGCGGTTGATCGCCGGCGATGCCAAGACGATCACCGGAGCGTACGACCTGGTGTTGTGCCTCGGCGCGCACCACGCCCTCGATGAGGATCCGGGACGAGCACTGACCCGGCTGCGTCGGTTGACAGCGGACGGCGGACGGCTGCTCTTTGGCATCGATTACTGGCTGCACACCCCGCCACCGGAGCGGCTGGCCACGATGTGGGGAGGCGCCGATCTGCAGGACAGCTGCTGGCTGCCGGACGTGGTCGACGCCGCGGCCGCAGCCGGTTGGCGACTGCTCGACCTGCAGGAGACCACCCAGCAGGAATGGGACGACTACGAATGCGGGCTGGTCCGCAATCAGGAGGAATGGCTGCTGCAGCATCCCGATCACCCCGATGCTGACGAACTGCGGCAACGACTGGACCGGTCCCGTTCGGAGTGGCTGCGCGGACATCACGGCTATCTCGGCTTCGCCTGTCTGACCCTGGCTGCGATGCCCGGCGGGTGACGATCGAGACCGGCCGGCGACCGGCAGCTCGGCACCCGCGCCCTCAGAGCCGCTCGTCCAGCTCGCTCAGGAAGTCCTGTGCCTCGGTGAGTGCCGGATCGTCGGGAGCCGCCCGGGTCAGTGCGCCGCGGAGGATCTTGGCGGCCTGGGCGTCGTCGCCTTTGCTGTCTGCGAGGACGACCGCGTTCTGCAACGCATTGCCCAAACGGCTCGTCGTGCTGCTCGGCTCTGCTGCACTCGGCGGCTCGGGCTCGCCTCCCCCGGAAGAACCGGATCCAGTTCCCGGCTGGGTCGACCAGGCTGAAACCACTGCGCCCGTCGGCGTTCTTCCTGGCTCGTGGACGGGTGATTCGCGGGAAGCCGGAGACCGGTAGCCGGCCGTACCGGCGGCGCAAGTCGGCTGCGAGCTGTTCCCATATCGGCCCGGTGTCGTCGACGATCACCAGGCACGAGCTGTGAGAGGACTCGGGGGTGTGGCCGTCGAGACCGTAGTACTGCAGATCGAAGCCGTGGCCGGCGAGAGCCAGGCAGGCGTAAGGGCGCAACTGTCGGTAGGTGACCCGGAAACCGATGGCAGAGAAGAAGGTGTCGATCTCGTCGATGTCGGCGCAGGGGAGCAGTGGGATCGTGCGAGGCTGCGGCATGGGAATGACTCTGGCAGGGATTTCCACCCTGCGCACATGGATCGACGGCTGGGCGGCGACGCGGTGCTGACACGGTCGGGTCCGGTGAGCCCGCTGGATGTCGGCACCGGCACTGGCGGCGGCCGAGCGGACGCATTGGGGCCGACCACCAGTTGATCGGTAGGCTTCATGGCCGTGGGAGAAGCAGCAGACCTGACCGTTCTCGTCGTCGGCAACGGGGCACGTGAGCACGCCCTGGCACTCGCCCTGAGCCGCGACCCCGCCGTCACGGCGCTGCACGTCGCGCCCGGCAACCCCGGAACCGAGCCGATCGCCACCAACCACCCCGTCGACCAGAACGACGGCCCAGCGGTGGCAGCGCTGGCCACCGAACTGGCCGCCGACCTGGTGGTCGTCGGCCCCGAAGCGCCGCTGGTCGCCGGTGTCGCCGACGCCGTCCGTGCTGCCGGCATCGCCTGCTTCGGCCCCGGCATCGAGGCGGCCCGGCTGGAGGGCAGCAAGGCCTTCGCCAAGGAGATCATGACCGCCGCCGGCGTGCCGACCGCCGAAGCGGTCGCCTGCACCGACGCCGAGCAGGTCCGGCGGGCGCTGGAACGGTTCGGAGCACCGTATGTGGTGAAGGACGACGGACTCGCTGCCGGCAAGGGCGTGATCGTCACTGACGATCTGCAGGCCGCGATCGACCACGCCGCACACTGCGACCGGGTGATCGTCGAGGAGTTCCTGGACGGCCCCGAGGTCAGCCTGTTCGCGATCTGCGACGGCACCGAGGTCCGCCCGCTGCAACCCGCTCAGGACTTCAAGCGGGCCGGCGATGACGACGCCGGCCCGAACACCGGCGGGATGGGCGCCTACACGCCGTTGACGTGGGCTCCCGATGATCTTGTTCCGACCGTCCTGAAGACGGTGCTGCAGCCGACCGTCGACGAACTGGCCCGGCGCGGTACCCCGTTCAACGGACTGCTCTACGCCGGGCTGGCGCTGACCCGGAACGGTGTCCGGGTCGTCGAGTTCAACGTCCGCTTCGGCGACCCCGAAACCCAACCCCTGTTGACCAAACTGGACACCCCGCTCGGCACCCTGCTGTACGCCGCCGCTACCGGTGCGCTGGCCGACCAGCCGCCGCTGGCCTGGAAGCCGGGCGCCGCGGTCGGCGTCGTGCTGGCCTCGGAGGGGTATCCGGAGAAGCCGATCACGGGTAAGCAGATCGTCGGTCTGGACCAGGTCGCCGTACCGGTCATTCATGCCGGCACCGCGCTCGACGCCGACGGCCGACTGGTCAGCTCCGGCGGCCGGGTGCTGACCGTGGTCGGGATGGCCGACGACCTCACCGCGGCCCGGGACCAGGCCTACACCGAAATCGCCAAGATCAAACTCGATGGCTCCTTCTACCGCACCGACATCGCCCGATCGGCCGCCGACGGCCGGGTCGCGACACCCAGCTCCCTCTGAGCGATCCGGCACCCTCCGAAAGAAGTTGATCATGAGCATTCCGAACGTGCTGGCCAATCGCTACGCCTCCACCCAGATGCAGCAGCTCTGGTCGCCGGAGAACAAGATCATCCTGGAGCGGGAGCTGTGGATCGCCGTACTGACCGCGCAGCGCGACCTCGGCGTCGACTTCGGCGGTGACGACCCGGACAAGGTGATCGCCGCCTACCGGAGGGTGATCGACACCGTCGACCTGGCCAGCATCGCCGACCGGGAACGGATCACCCGGCACGACGTCAAGGCGCGGATCGAGGAATTCAACGCACTCGCCGGCTTCGAACACATCCACAAGGGGATGACCAGCCGGGATCTGACCGAGAACGTCGAACAGCTGCAGATCACCTCGGCCTTGCGGATCATCCGGGACCGGATCGTCACCGCCTTGGTGCAGCTGACCAGACTGGCCGCCGAGCACGCCGAGCTGGCGATGGCCGGCAGGTCGCACAACGTCGCGGCCCAGGTCACCACCCTGGGCAAGCGGTTCGCCACCGCAGCCGACGAGGCGTTGGTCAGCTACGCCCGGGTCACCGACCTGCTGGGCCGCTACCCGCTGCGGGGGATCAAGGGCCCGGTCGGCACCAGCCAGGACATGCTCGACCTGATGAACGGTGACGAGGCCAAGGTCGCCGAACTGGAACGACGGATCGCCGAGCATCTCGGCTTCAGTGAGGTCTTCACCTCCACCGGACAGGTCTATCCGCGATCGCTGGACTACGACGTGGTCAGCGCGCTGGCCCAGGTCGCGGCAGCCCCGTCCAACGTCGCCACCAGCATCCGGCTGATGGCCGGCAACGAACTGGTCACCGAGGGCTTCCGGCCGGGGCAGGTCGGATCCTCGGCGATGCCGCACAAGATGAACACCCGGTCCTGTGAACGGGTCAACGGGCTGGCGGTGATCATCCGCGGTCACGTGTCGATGCTCGGCGAACTGGCCGGCGATCAGTGGAACGAAGGTGACGTCTCCGATTCGGTGGTTCGCAGGGTTGCCCTGCCGGACGCGTTCTTCGCTCTGGACGGGCTGTTCGAGACGTTCCTTTCCGTGCTCGGTGACTTCGGGCCGTTCCCGGCGGTGATCGACGCCGAGCTGCAGCGCTACCTGCCGTTCCTGACCACCACCAAGGTGCTGATGGCCGCGGTCCGCAACGGCACCGGCCGCGAGACCGCCCACGAGGCGATCAAGGAGCACGCCGTCGCCGTCGCCCTGGACAGGCGGGAGACCGGCCGCCGCGACAACGACCTGCTGGATCGCTTCGCCGCCGACCCCCGGCTCGGCCTGGACCGGCAGCAACTGGACACCGTACTGGCCAACCCGCTCGAACTCGCCGGCACCGCGGTCAGCCAGATCCGCACCCTGGTCGCCGAGGCCGAGACCATCGCCGCCCGACACCCCGAAGCAGCCGCCTACCACCCCGGCGACATCCTCTGACGCCACAGCAGCACCACGCCGCACCCTTTGCGTACCTTCGCACCGGGTGTACGTGGTGCGAAGGTACGCAAAGGGTGCGGCGGTTGGGGTGGTGGCAGGACACGCCGAATCCGGAGCGCGACACGCCAAACCTGTTGACGGCCGGTACGCAGCGTCGTAAGTTCTCGCGTTTGTGCGCCGCTACTTCCTCCTCGCTTCGGCAGAGTTCAGGCGGCAGAGCACCTATCGGCTCGCTCTGGCCGCGGGGATCTTCACCAACAGCATCTTCGGATTCATCCGGTTCAGTGTCTTCTATGCCGCGCTGATCGGGGCCGGCGGCACGATCGCCGGCTATGACAAGGCCGAGGCCTCGACCTATGTCTGGCTCGGCCAGGGGCTGTTGGCCGGCGTCGGGCTGATGAGCCAGCACGAGGTGTCGCAGAAGGTCCGCACCGGCGAGATCGCGATCGAGCTCTCCCGACCACTGGATCTCCAACTTTCCTACTGGGCAAGGGATTTCGGGCGAGCAGCGCTGATGTTGCCGGCTCGCGGGATCATCCCGGTGATCGTCGGAGCGTTGACCACCGGACTGGTGTTGCCGGACTCCTGGACCGCGCTGCCGTACGGCATCGTCAGCCTGATCCTCGCCGTGTCGATCAGCTTCCTGCTCCGCTACGGGGTCAACCTGATCAGTTTCTGGACCCTGGACGTCCAGGGCTACACCAATCTCTACCTGCTGCTGATGTCACTGCTCAGCGGCTTCTACGTCCCGGTGCACATCTTCCCGGGCTGGCTGCAGACGATCGCCCACGCCTCGCCGTTCCCGTCGATGCTGCAGAGTCCGATCGACGTGCTGTCCGGACGGGTGCTCGGTGTCGAGGCGCTGCAGGTGATCGGCACCCAGCTCTTCTGGGTCGCGGCCCTGGTGGTGATCACCCGGGTGATGCTGTGGCGGGCTTCGGCACGATTGGTGGTGCAGGGTGGCTGACCAGACGATGAGCACACCGGTCGGGCTGCGCCGGGCGTACGCGATCGTGCTCGGCTCCCGGGTCCGCGCCCAGATGAGCTACCGCTCCAGCTTCTGGATCAACGTGGTCAATTCGTTCTTCACCGGGATCCTCGAATTCACCGAGATCTACGTGTTGCTGAGCAACACTCCGACCCTCGGTGGGATGTCGTTCTCCCAGGCCGCGTTGGTGTTCGGGCTGGCCAATCTCGGATTCAGTCTGGGCGATCTGGTCTTCGGCCAGACCGATCAGATCCCGATCTACATCCGCGAGGGCAAGCTGGAGGCGTTCCTGGTCCGGCCGATGCCGGTGCTGGCGCAGATGATCACCTCCGACTTCCAGCTCCGCAGGGTCGGCCGGGCGGCGCTCGGCCTGGTCGTCGTGATCATCGTGCTGCTCGCCGGAGACGTGCACTACAGCCCGGGCGTGATCTACCTGTTGATCATCACCCCGATCGTCGGCGCGGCGATCTACAGCGCCCTGTTCGTGCTGGCCGGCGGACTGCAGTTCTGGCTGATCAACGGTGCCGAATTCACCAACTCCTTCGTGTACGGCGGCGCCACCGCCGGCCAGGTCCCGGGCAGCGTGCTGCTGCTTCCGCTGCGGGTGCTGTTCACCTTCGTGTTCCCGGCCACCGTCGCGTCCTACCTGCCCTGTCTGTTGATCCTCGGCCTGGACGGGCCGCCCTGGCTGCCGTCCTGGCTGGGTTGGTTCGCACCGCTGTTCGCCGTCTGGGCCTGGCTGTTGGCCACGATCGTCTGGCGCAACGGCGTCCGCCACTACACCGGAGCTGGAGGCTGATCATGAACTCCCCGATCATCGAACTGGACGAGCTCAGCCGTACGTTCGTGGTCCGCAGCAAGGCCGGCGGACTGCGCCGCGAACGCCGGATCGTCCATGCCGTCGACGGCATCACCGCCTCGATCACCGCGGGGGAGGCCTGCGGCTACATCGGTGCGAACGGAGCCGGCAAGTCCACCACGATCAAGATGCTGACCGGGATCCTGGTGCCCAGTTCGGGACGGGTCCGGACCTGCGGTTTCGATCCGGTGCCGCAACGCCGGACCCTGGCCCGGGAGATCGGCGTGGTCTTCGGGCAGCGTAGCCAGCTGTGGTGGGACCTGCCGCTGGGCGAGTCGTTCACCATCCTGGCGGCGATCCATCGGATCGGCGCGGCAGCCGCCCAACCACGGATCGATCAGCTGATCGACGGTCTGGAACTGGCACCGTTCCTGAACACCCCGGTCCGTCAGCTCTCCCTCGGCGAGCGGATGCGCGGTGAGGTGGCGGCGGCGTTGGTGCATCGGCCACGCCTGTTGATCTTGGACGAGCCGACGATCGGGCTGGACATGATCAGCAAGGAACGTCTCCGGCAGTTCCTGATCGCCGAACGGGCCCAACAGGGCACCACACTGTTGCTGACCACCCACGACATGAGTGACATCGAGCGACTGTGTGAACGGGTGCTGGTGGTCGACCAGGGCAAGCTCGCCTACGACGGCACCTTGGACGGGCTGTCCCGCCGGGTGGCGTTGGAGCGGGTGCTGACCGTGGATCTTGCCGAGCCCAGCGACCCGATCACGGTCGACGGCGCCACCAATATCGGCATCGAGCTGGGTGGTGCCCGGCAGCGGCTCTCGTTCTCACCCGATCAGACCACCGCGGCGCAGGTGTTGGCCGAGGTCGCCGGTGTTGCCGAGGTCCGCGACCTGACCATCGCCGAGCCGGCGATCGAGGACATCGTGCGGACCCTCTACAGCCGCGCCGGTGGAGGATCCTGACCCGAGGGCTCGTGCAACGGCGCCGGCCAACAACACGGCCCCGCATCCGCGAGGATGCAGGGCCGGTTGTCGGGAAGGGGAGGAACGATCGGGGTCAGTCCGTACGGACCGAGATCAGTGCTCGTTCGGGATCAGGATCCAGCCGAGGATGTAGATCAGGAACTGCGGGCCGGGGAGCAGGCAGCTCAGCACGAAGATCAGCCGGACGACATTGGATGACAACCCGAACCGCCGGCCCAGAGCTGAGCAGACACCGGCGATCATGCGGTCGTTGCGGGGACGGGCGAGGGAGGCCATCGGGATATTCCTTACGTCTGGTTTTCTGTTCGGTGTCGCCGTTCGCGGCGACAACTCCACTGTGCCGCATCAACGGCCCGACGACGACCCTTTTGGCGGCCTTCCCGGGTGGGGTCAGGGACGGTTCGGGGCCGCACCCGGGGCAGTCGTCACCCCTGGGTAGGACATCGGGGTCATCGGACTAGTCCCGTCGACCCTTGTTCCCCGGGCGAGCCCTTCGAAGCCGCGTCTGGACGGCCGTCCGAGCCGTCCGCACGGCAGGCTGTCGGTGATGAATGCCGTCGATGAGTCCCAGGCCGAGGCGACGCCGGTACGGCCACGCCACGCAGCACCCGCCGCCGATTCCGAGCAGGCGCCGACCGATGCGACAGCCGTACCGCCGATCGTCGTCGACGGCCTGACCAAGGACTTCGGCCGGGTCCGAGCAGTCGACGCGCTCAGTTTCACCGTTGCGCCCGGACGCGTCACCGGGTTCCTCGGGCCGAACGGCGCCGGCAAGTCGACCACCCTGCGGGTGCTGCTGGGGCTTGCCGAACCGACCAGCGGGCGAGCCACCTTCGGCGGGGTCGGCTACCGCGACCTGCCGATGCCGCAACAGCGGGTCGGTGCCGTCCTCGAACCGGCGTTCCACCCCGGTCGGACCGGCCGCGACCACCTGGCGGTGCAGGCCGCAACCGCCGGTGCCACCCCGCGCCGGATCAACGAACTGCTCGCCCTTGTCGGGCTGGCCGACGCGGCGGACCGCCGGGTCGGCGGTTACTCGCTGGGGATGCGGCAGCGGCTGGCGCTGGCCACCGCCCTGCTCGGCGAACCCGACTATCTCATCCTGGACGAGCCGGGCAACGGGCTCGACCCGGAGGGCATCCACTGGTTGCGCGGATTCCTGCAGTCCTACGCCGCTCGCGGCAACGTGGTCCTGATGTCCTCCCACATCCTGAACGAGGTGGAGGCGACCGTCGACGACGTCGTGGTGATCGGCAACGGCCGGTTGCTTCGGCAGTCGCCGATGCAGGACCTGGCCGCCGAGCGACGATCGATCAGACTCCGCGTGCAGGACCAGCGGACGGCGACCGCCGTACTGGATCGGATGCGGCTGAGTTGGCAGCAGGTCGATGACAGGCAGGGTGGCTTCCTGCAGGTGCAGACCACGGATCCGGGCGCGGTCGGCGCCGCGATCTTCGAAGCCGGTCTGCCGGTGTTGGAGTTGGCGCCGCAGGAGGTCGATCTCGAGTCGGAATTCTTCGCCCTGCTGGGAGGGCAGCCATGAGCATCGAGACACTCGACAGCCGGCCGGCCGGCACACCCGGATACCTGCAGCGCCTGCTGCGGTCGGAGTACCAGAAGATCACCAGCACCCGGATGGTGATCGTGCTCAGCTGCATCGTCGCCGCGGCCGGCATCGTCGGCGCGTTGATCATGAACGGGATCGGCCTTGCGGTCGCCGCAGAGGGGCAGAAAGTCTTTACCCAGCAGCGATTCGTCGCTGCTGCCTACACGTTTGCCAATCAGATGTCCCGGATCGTGGCGATCATTGCCGGTGCGATGGCGATGGGCGCGGAGTACCGGCACAAGACGCTGGCCGCCAGCTATCTCGCCGTACCTCGGCGCCGCGACCTGGTGCTCGGCAAGGCGGCGGTCACCTTCGGCTACGGGCTGGCCTTGGGCATCGTGGCAACGGGTCTGAGCTTCGTGGTTTCGATGATCTTCATCCTGTCCCAGGGCGGATCGTTGGCTCTCGACAGCGCCGCCACCTGGCAGGCACTGCTGATGAACGTGGTCACCATCGCCTTGTGGTCCATGATCGGCTACGGGCTCGGCCTGCTGGTCCGCCAGATGATTGCCTCGGTGGTGATCGCGGTCGTCTTCTGCTACGTCCTGGAACCGACTCTGTCGCTGATCTTCACCGTCAAGCAGTGGACCGTTCCCGGTCGGCTGCTGCCCGGCGGTGCGACCGACACGGCGATCGGCATCAGCCCGATGGACCTGATCCGCGGCCACGTGCCGACCGACGGACCGGCGGCCTGGACCGGGCTGCTGGTGCTGCTCGGCTGGGCGCTGCTGCCGGCCGTGATCGGCTACGTCAGCACAGTTCGCCGCGACGTCGACTGACCGGACGCGCGCCCGCGACGGGATGGACACTAGGCTGAGCGCAATGTATGAGTCAGTGCTCGATCTGCCGCTGCTCCACGCAGGCAAGATCCGTGAGCTGTACGCGATGGGTGACGACCGGCTGCTGATGGTCGCCACCGACAAGATCTCCGCCTTCGACTTCGTCCTGGAACCGCCGATCGACGACAAGGGCGAGATCCTCACCCGGATGTCGTCGTTCTGGTTCGAGCTGTTCGACGACGTCGACAACCACGTCGTCAGCACCGACGTCCCGGAGGCCGTCGCCGGTCGGGCGGTGATCTGCGAGAAGCTCGAGATGATCGAGATCGAGTGTGTCGCCCGCGGCTATCTGATGGGTTCGGGCTGGGCGGAGTACCAGCAGACCCGGACCGTCTGCGGGATCGAGCTGCCGGTCGGACTGCAGAACGGGTCGCGGCTGCCGGAGCCGATCTTCACCCCCGCGTCCAAGGCGCAGCTCGGCGAGCACGACGAGAACATCGACTTCGATCAGACGGTCGACCGGGTCGGTCGGGAGACCGCCGAACAGCTCCGCGCCCTGACCCTGGAGATCTACGGCCGCGCCGAGACCTACGCCACCGAGCACGGCATCATCCTGGCCGACACCAAATTCGAGTTCGGACGACGTGCCGATGGCACCATCGTGCTCGCCGACGAGGTCCTGACCCCGGACTCCTCGCGGTTCGTCGACGCGTCGACCTGGCAGCCGGGGGAGCGGATCGACTCCTACGACAAGCAATTCCTGCGGGACTGGCTGGTCAACGAGTCCGGCTGGGACCGCAGCGCAGATGTCGCCCCGCCGCCGCTGCCCGCCGAGATCGTCGCAGCCACCCGGCAGCGCTACCTGGACGCCTACCAAACCCTGACCGAAACCACCTTCTGACCGAATCAGAACCGCCCCCAACCCGCCGACCCGGCACTTCCTCCCGGGTTTTCCGCGTGTTTCGGGGAAGAACTGACGGGTCGGCGGTGGGCTGATCTGGGGAATGGGGCGGGCTCAACTAGGATCGTGGCCATGGCGCGTGTCGTGGTGAATGTGATGCCCAAGCCCGAGATCCTCGATCCGCAGGGCAAGGCGGTGACCGGGGCCCTGCAACGGCTCGGCTTCGACGGACTGACGGTCCGACAGGGTAAGCGGTTCGAGATCGAGGTCGACGGTGAGGTCACCGAGGCCCGACTGGACGAGATCCGCAAGGCGGCCGACACGCTGCTGGCCAACACCGTGATCGAATCCTTCGACGTCGTCGTGGAAGAGCAGGCCGCCTCGGCCGGGGTTGCCTGATGGCTCCGCGGATCGGTGTGATCACCTTCCCCGGCACGCTTGATGATCATGATGCGCTGCGGGCGATCCGGCTGAGCGGCGCGGAACCGGTGTCGCTGTGGCACGCCAGCGACTCCCTGGACGGAGTCTCCGCGGTGATCCTGCCCGGTGGTTTCTCCTACGGCGACTACCTGCGCTGTGGTGCGATCTCCCGGTTCGCTCCGATCATGACCGAGCTGATCAAGCAGGCCGAGGCCGGGATGCCCGTCCTCGGTGTCTGCAACGGTTTCCAGGTGCTCTGCGAGGCGCACCTGCTGCCCGGGGCACTGATCGGCAACGACGTCCAGGTGTTCACCTGTGTCGACCAGGCGCTGACCGTGGAGTCCGACCGGACCGCCTGGACCAACGCGTACGAACAGGGTCAACAGATCACCATCGTGCTGAAGAACGGTGAGGGCCGCTACGTCGCCGACGCCGAGACCCTGGACCGGCTGGAAGGCGAGGGTCAGGTCGTCTTCCGCTACGCCGGCAGCAACCCGAACGGCTCCTACCGCGACATCGCCGGGGTCAGCAACGAACGCGGCAATGTGGTCGGCCTGATGCCGCACCCCGAGCACAACGTCGATCCGCTGACCGCTCCCGGACTCGACGGCGTCGGCTTCTTCAGCAGCGTGCTGCAGCAGCTGCAGGCCGTGTAGTGACGCGCGTCATAAATTCGTTGGCCATTCGACGCCTGAAGCGGCGATCTGCTGCGTTGTCGTCGGATGACATGCCCCGGCATGCGCACCTCCTCCGCCTTGCAGCTCACCGCTTCAGGCGCCGACTGCCTCCACGAATTCATGACGCGCGCCACTAGCAACTACGTGTCCGGCACGTCTCGTCGCTGGCCACTGACCGTCAAGTCAACGCTGGTGGTGGTCGGCCTGGTGCTGGTCTTCGGCCTGCTCCGGCTGGTCAGTGGGCTGTCCGAGCCGACGTCACAGACCGAGATCTACACCCCCAACGTCGTCGTGGTCGGCGTCACCGGCCGCTACCAACCCACCGCAACCGACGACAAGATCATCTCCGCCCACACCGACGACGTCCAGGCCGGTGCGATCTCCACCCGACCGGCGATCCAGGGCGAATGCGCCGCTGCCGGCTGGCTGACCGTCGGTGCCGGTCGACGGACCACCGCCGGCGGCTTGTGCGACCCCGCGGTGTCCGGCAGCGGGACGGCCGCCTCGATCCCCGACTGGCAGCAGCGACTGGCCAAGGCCGGGGCGAACGCCGGCGATGCGCGGCTGGGCACGCTGGCAGCCCAGAGCAAGGGCTGTGTCCAGGCCGTTGGCGCCGGTGCCGCGCTGGCAGCCGCCAATCCCGACGGCACCCTCGATCGCTACCGGACCGCCCAGCAGTTCGCGGCCGGCGGCTATCGTCCGGACTGCCCGATCACCCTGGTCGATGCCGGTCAGGACTCCGATCGGGTGATCAGCCGGCTGGCCGACCGGGAAGACGTGACGTTGATCGTCACCGGCATCGGTCCGGCTGCTGGCTCCCACGACGAGAACCTGCAGCTCATCTACCGGCTCGGCACCACGTTGCCGGGGCTGATGACCTCGGAGTCGACCCGCCGCGAGGGCATCGTCACCCTGATCGACCTGACGCGGACCTTGGTCGGTTTCGCCCACGACAACAAGCCGCTGCCCGCGGGGCTGCCGCTGGACGGCACCGCGATCGGTGTGCAACCGCAACCGGTGTCGACAGCGATCCTCAGCAAACACCTGACGACGCTGCACAACCTCTCCTCCGTCGCTCCCGTCGGGTACGTCGTCGGCGGCCTGATCGGCGTCGGGCTGGCGGTGACGATCGCGATCGCCGCTGTGCGCCGCCGATGGGCGGTGATCCGGCCCGCGCTGGCCGCCCTGGCGACGCTGACCGCCGCGCTGATGCTGACCGGGTCGTTCGGATGGCAGGCCCAGCAGCATCCGACGCCTGCACTGCTGCTGACGCTGGTGTTCTGGGTGGCTGCGTTGGCCGCTGCGACCTTGGGCCTGTCCCGCTGGCTGAAGCTGCCGCTGCCGATCGTCGCCGCCGGCCTGGTGATGGCGACCTACACCACCGACGCCGCGCTCGGTGGCGTGATGCAGCCGGGCTCACTGCTCAACTCCCGCCCGGTCGCCGGTGGCCGCTGGTACGGCTTCGGCAACAGCACCTTCGGCAGCTATGCGGTCTCGGCGATCACCGTCGCCGGCTACGTCGCGCATCGGTTCGCCCGCGCGGGTCGACGATGGCTGCCGATGGTCGCGGTGTTGATCATCGGCGGCCTGGCCGTCGCCTGCGAGGGGTGGCCGTCGATGGGCGCCGACTTCGGCGGGGTGATCTCGTTGACGCCGACGGTGTTGTTCCTGGCGTTGGCCGTCTCCCCGGCCAAGATCACCTGGCCCCGGCTCCTGATCATCGGGGCATCGGCGGTCGTTGCGGTCGGTCTGGTGTCGGTGATCGACTGGACCCGCGGCGCCGGCCATCGCAGTCATCTCGGTGACTTCGTCCAGCGGGTGATCAGCGGCGATGCCTGGCCGATCGTGCTGCGCAAGGCGGTCGCGTCCGGCAGCACCCTGATCGCGCCGCTCGGCATCATCGGCATCGTCGTCGGCGGCGCGATCTGGATCGTGATCTTCCGCCGGCTCCGGCACGCGATCACCGAGCAGCAGTTCTCGACCTATCACGTGACGGCGATCACCGCCTGCGCGACCGGGATCATCGGGACCCTGCTGAACGACGCCGGCATCTCGGTCTTCCTGACCGTCACCGGCCCCTTCATGGTGACCACGGTCGGCCTGCTGTACGGCCGCTTCCGCCGCCTCGGGTGGGCCGGCGTCGTTCACGGTGAGGATGTTCAGGATCCGCTCGAACCCGACGACGGCCCCGGACCCGCGCCGACCCGCCCACGCGATCCGTCGCGTTCGGGCAACCCCGCGATCCGTGGCCGTCGTCGGTCCAGCTGATCAGTTACCGACGCACCACGTCGGCGAACCGCCGATGTTGTCGACGTAACGCGCCGAGACCCAGTTCGATCCGGGCAGCTGGTACCACAGGGTGTTGCCGCCGACCGATTGGGCCTTCAGCTTGCAGACGGCCTTGGTGCGGGTGCCCTTCTTCAACGAGCCGACCGACGTGTCGTGGGTGTTGGGTCCGTGCCGGACCGTGAGCTTCGCGGTCGTCCGGATCGCCGCCGGCTTGCTGGTCGTGCCACACCAGGCGATCTTCGAGCCGCGCAGTTCCTTGACGTAACGACCGGAGATCCAGGACTGGGCACCCTCGCCGGCCGGCAGCTGATACCAGGTGCGGTTGCCCTCGATCGATGCGCCGGCGATCTTGCAGACCAACGGCACGGTCGCGCCGGGCCGGATCGTGCTGACCTTCATCGCCTGCCGGGTCGGGGCGTAGCGGACGGTGAGCGAGGACTTGGCGGTGACCTTGCCGTCACCGGCGGCCTGCGCCGGGGTGCTGGCCAGGGCGGCGGTCGCCCCGGTCGCCAGTGCGGCTGCGGCTACGATGCCGGCGGCCCGCTTGGCCCAGGAAGTGACGCTCATCTGATTTCTCCTTCGGTCGGCTCGCGGTGCTGCGAGCGGCTCTCCCGTCCACGGGGAGTCGGACGGTTCTATCCATGGAGATGCAGGATGCGGCCGAAAAGTTGGACGGATCCGCAGATCGGCGGGCGGAATCGGTGGATCGCCGCGGAGGCACTAGCCTTACGGCCGTGGCGGATACCGTTGAGCAGGCGGCGAAGACCCCCGAGCAGAGCCAGCCGTGGCGCGAACTCGGGCTGAAGGAAGACGAGTACACCCGGATCCGGGAGATCCTGGGGCGGCGACCGACCGGCAGCGAGCTGGCGATGTACTCGGTGATGTGGTCGGAGCACTGCTCCTACAAGTCCTCCAAGGTGCATCTGCGGCGGTTCGGTGAGGTGCCGGCCGAGACCCCGGTCGGCAAGCTGCTGGCCGGCATCGGCGAGAACGCCGGCGTGATCGACATCGGCAACGACTATGCCGTCACCTTCAAGATCGAATCCCACAACCACCCGTCCTATGTCGAGCCGTACCAGGGCGCCGCGACCGGCGTCGGCGGCATCGTCCGCGACATCCTCGCGATGGGTGCCCGACCGGTCGGCGTGATGGATGCGCTGCGGTTCGGCCCGTTGGACGCCCCCGACACCCATCGGGTGCTGCCCGGTGTGGTCGCCGGTGTCGGCGGCTACGGCAACTGCCTCGGACTGCCGAACATCGGCGGCGAGGTCGTCTTCGACCCGTCCTACCTCGGCAACCCGCTGGTGAACGCGCTCTGCGTCGGTGTGCTCAAGCACGAGGACCTGCAGCTCGGCCGGGCGACCGGCACCGGCAACAAAGTGATCTTGTACGGCGCCGCCACCGGCGGCGACGGGATCGGCGGCGCCTCGGTGCTGGCCAGCGAGACCTTCGATGCAGACGGTCCGGCGAAGCGGCCCAGTGTCCAGGTCGGCGATCCGTTCCAGGAGAAGCTGCTGATCGAGTGCACGCTGGAGCTTTTCGCCGCCGGCGTGATCAACGGGATCAGCGATCTCGGCGCGGCCGGCTTGAGCTGCGCGACCGCGGAGCTGGCCAGTTCCGGCGACGGCGGCATGCACGTCGTCCTGGATCGGGCGCCGTTGCGGGACCACACGTTGAGCCCCGAAGAGATCCTGATGAGCGAATCGCAGGAACGGATGATGGCGGTCGTCGAACCGCAGCATCTGGACCGCTTCTTCGAGATCTGCACGAAGTGGGACGTGCTGGCCACCGAGATCGGCGAGGTCACCGACACCGGCCGGTTGATCATCGACTGGCACGGCGAGACGATCGTCGACGTCGAGCCGCGGACCGTGGCCGACGAGGGTCCGGTCTACGAGCGTCCTTACGCCCGGCCGTCCTGGCAGGACAGCGTCCAGGCCGATGGCGTCGATGATCTTGAACGGCCCAGCTCCGCGGTCGGTCTGCAGGAGACCTTGTTGCGGATCATCGGCTCGGCCAACCTGGCCGACAAGTCCTGGATCACCGATCAGTACGATCGCTACGTCCGCGGCAACAGTGTGCTGGCGCAGCCGGAGGACTCCGGCATGCTGCGGATCGACGAGGACACCAATCTCGGGGTCGCGTTGGCCACCGACTGCAACGGTCGCTTCGCCTACCTGGACCCGTACGCCGGCGCCCAGCTCGCGTTGGCCGAGGCCTATCGCAATGTCGCCGTCACCGGCGCCCGGCCGCTCGCGGTCTCGGACTGCCTCAACTTCGGCTCGCCGGAGGATCCGGCGGTGATGTGGCAGTTCGAGCGGGCGATCGCCGCCCTGGTCGACGGCTGCAAGCAGCTCGGCACACCGGTCACCGGCGGCAACGTCAGCTTCTACAACCAGACCGGAGATCAGGCCATCCTGCCGACGCCGGTGGTCGGCGTGCTCGGCGTGATCGACGATGTGTCTCGGCGGACGCCGATGGGCTTCGCAGCCGACGGCGATCTGATCTTGCTGCTCGGTGACACCCGGGACGAGCTGGCCGGTTCTGCCTGGGCCGGTGTCGTTCATGATCATCTCGGAGGGCTGCCGCCGCAGGTCGATCTTGATCATGAGATCCGGTTGGCCGAGGTGATGATCGCTGCCGCTCGGCAGGGACTGTTGTCCAGTGCACACGACCTTTCCGAGGGTGGCCTGGCCCAGGCCCTGGTGGATGCGATCCTCCGGAACGATCACGGTGCTCGGGTCACCCTGCCGAACGAGCTCGACCCGTTCGTCGCCCTGTTCTCCGAGAGCGCCGGTCGGGTGCTGGTCTCGCTGCCGGCCGGGCATCGCGACGACTTCGAGGCGCTGTGTGAGCAGCATCGGGTGTCGGTGCAGCAACTCGGCACCGTCGGCGGAACAGCACTGGACGTCGAGGGCCAGTTCGGTCTCGAGATCGAAGTACTGCGCGCGGCCTGGCAGGCGCCGATCCGCGATGCGGTGGAGGCCACCGCCTGAATCTGCGGCCGACACGGCGCATCGAATGGTGATCACGAATGATCACCATTCGGTGTCGAAGTTGTGACAATCGCGCCTTTTGACCGGCAATACTCTCGCCAATTGTCGGTGCACCATGATTCATTGGGGCCGCACAGCAAGCCTGTATCCAGGCTCAGTGACACATCCCCCACAGGAGGACTCAAGTCCCGATGAATCGATCACCACTGATATCTCTGCGCCGGCGATCCCGGCGCGTCGTCGCCCTGACGATCGCCCCGGTGCTGGCCTTGACCACCGCTGTCGGCGTCCTCGCCCCGACGCAGCAGGCGGCGGCCGCGGCGAAGGTTCCCGACGTGCAGAAGCTCGCCGGTGAGCTGTCCGACCAGCAACTGACCTGGGAGACCTGTGACTTCGGCGATCCCGCGCTGAACGACCGCTTCAATGTCCCCAACGTTTCCTGTGCCACCGTCAAGGTGCCGCAGGACTGGCATGATCCGGCCAACGGCAAGACCTGGGACATCCGGATCTCCCAGGCCAAGAACATCGATGTCGACAACGGCCGCTACCAGGGCACCGTGTTCGCCAATCCGGGCGGTCCGGGCGGTGAGGGCCTGGTCTGGGGGCCGGCGTTGCAGGAACGCACTCCGGACATGAATCCGTACTACAACTACGTCGGTTTCGATCCGCGTGGTGTCGGGCAGAGCAGCCATGCCTCCTGCGAGTACGAGTTCGATCCCGAGGCGACCGACCCGTACGCCGAGGTCAAGGCCGCCGGTGAGGCGTGTTCCGCCAACGCCGAGGTGAAGACGATCAACACCGAGCAGACCAGCTACGACATGGACTTCATCCGCTTCCTGCTCGGGGCGCCCAAGCTGAGCTATGTCGGCTACTCCTACGGCACCTGGCTCGGCGCCTGGTATGAGAAGGTGTTCGGCGCCACGTACGGTGACAAGTTCGTGCTGGACTCCTCGATCGACAGCACCGAGCCGACGCTGCAGTCGACCTGGGACCTGCAGCCGATCGCCCGCGACCGCCAGTTCGAGCTGCACATGATGAACTGGATCGCCCGCCACGACGCTGACTACAAGCTCGGTGAGGATCCGCAGAAGATCTACAACGACTACTTCGCCGCCACGGCGAAACTCGACCCGACCCTGGTGCTGTTCGCCTGGATCTTCCTCGGTGGTGCCGGCGCCTTCAGCGTCAACGACGACTATCCGCTGGCCGCCGAGGTGGTCAAGTTCCTGATCGACTCGGCAGCCGAGGACGGTGCGGTGGCACAGCGTTCGGCGGCAGCCAATCCTGCTGCCGCCACCGATGAGCTGCTCGCCCGCGGCGAGAAGTCGGCGTCGCCGAAGCTCAAGGCTCAGATCAAGAAGGCCCGCCAGCAGCTCGCCCCGCTGGCCGACACGAAGACCAAGAGCCAGCATCGGCAGTCCGAGCAGCAGTCGGCCGGCAAGGCGGCAGCGCTGGAGACCGGCGTCCTCGAGGACCCGTTCGAGATGATCCGCTGCAACGACGGCCAGTGGACCCAGGGCGAGAAGTACTGGGCGAAGCACAACAAGAAGCAGGCCAAGCAGGCTCCGCTCAGTGATTCCTGGGGTCTGCTGGATGTGCCGGTGTGCGCCTACTGGCGGACCACCAACCTGATGCCGGTGGCTACCGACTCCTTCCCCGACACCGTCGTGGTGCAGGGCGAGTTGGATTCCCAGACCGGCTGGGAGGGCGGCTACACCGCGGGCACCGAACTGCCGAACACCAGCCTGATCGCGATCGACAACGAGGGATCGCACGGGCACTTCCCGTACGGCACTGAAGCGGTCGACCGACCGATCTACAACTACTTCCTGGACGGCAAGCAGCCCAAGAACATCAAGGTGACCCAGGCGCAGCCGTTGCCGGAGGACAAGCAGACCTACGAATCGTGGGCCAAGCTGAACAAGAAGGCCAAGCACACCGGCAAGGACGCCACCTCGCCGTGGATCCCGGTCGACGGCAAGGCAGCCACCGTCACATCCAGCTCGGCCGGGGACGACCTGTTGGCCAAGGCGACCACCGATCAACTGCTCCGGCAGCGGGTGCAGCAGATCTACGGCGCCGACGGCGTACGGGCTCTGCACGAGCAGGGCGTGCTGTGATCGTCCGCAGCTGACGGTTACCTGAATCGGCCGTGGGGCCGGTCCCGCCCGGGGCCGGCCCCATGGCCGTTGCAGATGATCATGGGGGCAGTGCTGTCGCCCCGACGGAGGCCGGCCAGACGGCGGAGCGTTCGCACCGGTCCCCCGAGTCGGTGCGAACGCTCCAACCGCTCTCGCGTGTCAGTGGTGACGCGAACCCCCCAGCTTGCGTCCGACCCCCTAATACGCGCTGTCGCAACCCGGCCGATGCGAACGGCTCAGCTGCGATGGCAGGAATGATTCTGCCGTTCGGCACCGACAGTGTCGTCAGCCTGGGGTGGTATTCGCCAGGTAACGCCAGAGGATGATTCTGCCGGTTCTGCCAAAGCAATCGAGCCGGCAGCGGCCCGCGCCAGGGCCGATTGCGGCATGATCGCGTCATGACCATCGGCAACCAGTTCAGCGTCCTTCGTCGCCAGGACGGCGTGGACGGCGAACTGATCGGATCGGGGCTGCTGATCCAGCCTCGCATCGTGCAGCTCGACGGGCAGGCCGCGGCCCTGTTGCGGACGACGCCGCACCAGGCCGACCAGCTCGAGCTCCGGGTCGACGGTGTCGGCGCATCTCGAGCCGTCCAGCGGATCCGGCCGGGACTGCTCTCCTATGCCGAGACCAGCCAGATCGTCGCCGCCAACGTGCCGGGGATCACCCTGCTGCCGGTCGACGGTGATCTGGTGTTCCTCGAGATCGCAGCCGATGACGATGATGACGACGACGATGACTGCGTCGGTGATCCGTGGTGGTGCGTCGTCGTCTGCACGTCGTCCTGCACCTGTTAGATCGACCCCACGATCATGGTTGCTCACTGGCGGACTCGCCGGGCGATGCTGCTGGACGTCGTCATCGCGCTGGCTGTCGGCTCCTTCGACGCCTGGGTCAGTCTGGCCGCCCGGCTCACCGCCAGCGGTAGCATCCGCCCTGGTCCGGTGCTGCCGCCGCCGCTGGTGATCATCTTGTTCTGCAGTGCCGGTGCTGTCCTGTTGTTCCGGCGGCGGTGGCCGATCCGGACGTTCCTGATCATCTGGGTGCTCTATCTGACACCGATAGCGTTCCCGGTGCTGCAACCGTTCATGGTGTTGCTGGTGGCGATGTTCACGGTGTCCTCGACGCTCGGCCGCCGGCCCGCGGTGTGGAGCCTGTTGGCAACCTTCGTCGTCTTCGGGATCGAGATCGTCAACACCGCTCCGGTGGGTGTGCGGGCCAACACCTGGAGTTGGGTCATTCCGACGCTGGTGTTCGACGTGGTGATGGTCGTCCTGGTCTGGGTCGCAGCGCGGCTGCGTTATCGGTTCGCGCACCGGATCGCCGGCCTGGAACGCCGGCGGGAGGAGGAGATCCGCACCGCCGTCCGGCAGGAACGCCTCGCCGTCAGCCGGGACCTGCATGACATCGTCTCGCATTCGGTGAGCGCGATGACCCTGCAGGCGGCCGGCGCGAGGGCGGTGATGCAGCAGCAGCCGCAGCGGGTCCGTCCGGCGCTGGACGCCATCGAACAGACCGGCATCCAGGCCATGAGCGAACTGCAGCGGCTGCTGCAGGTGCTGCGTTCGGACGCCGACTACGTCGAGTCGACCGGCGCCGCCACCCGGGAGCGGTTGAGCCGGTTGCCCGAGCTGATCGAGCAGGCCCGCAGAGCCGGGCAGCGCGTCGAACTCGTGGTCTCCGGTGACCCGTGCGATCTCGATCCGAGTGTTGAGATGACCTGCTACCGGGTGATCCAGGAGGCGCTGGACAACGCCGGCCGCCATGCCGGCGCGGACGTGGTGGTCCGGGTGCAGCTGGAATGGCTGCCGCCCCGACTGCGGACCAGTGTTGTGAACGGGGCGGGCGCCGCTCGGCCCGGCGTGCGGTTGTCCACCGGGCACGGATTGATCGGACTTGCCGAGCGGGTCCAGTTGGTCGGCGGCGAGCTGGAGACCGGACCGTTGCCCGACGGCGGGTTCCGGATCACCGCAACTCTGCCCGTCACCCGACCGTCCATGGACAGAACGGAAACCTGACCGCGACGTCAATGCCCGCTACGCCTCGGTGGATCGAGGCTAAGCTTCGCTCGGACAGGGGGAGGCGGGGCGGTGGCGATATCCGTTGTTGTCGCAGATGATCAGGATCTGGTTCGTGCGGGATTGTTGATGTTGCTCGAGGCGCAGACCGACATCGCGGTGGTCGGCGAGGTATCCGACGGACCGGGTGCCGTCGAGTTCGCTCTGCGGGAGCATCCCGATGTGGTCCTGATGGACGTCCAGATGCCCGGGCTGAGCGGGATCGAGGCGACCGAGCGGATCGTCCGCGCCGGCGGCGAGGATCATGCCGCGCCGGTCCGGGTGCTGATCCTGACCACCTTCGCCGATGACGAGGTGTTGTATCCCGCGCTGCGTGCCGGTGCCAGTGGCTACCTGCTCAAGCATGCGGCACCGCAGGACCTGCCGAGCGCGATCCGGGCGGTTGCCGCGGGACAGTCCTGGCTCGACCCGCGGGTCGCCGGTGGCGTGATGGAACGGGCCGCCGGCCAGCCGCGGCCACGGATCGACGGCGGTCGGCTGGCCGAGTTGCTGACGCCGCGCGAGTTGGAGGTGCTGGCGTTGATGGCGCAGGGCAGGACCAATCGACAGATCGCCGAGCATCTGGTGCTCAGTGAGGCCACGGTCAAGACGCACGTCGCCCGGGTGATCGCCAAGACCGACAGCCATGATCGGGCGCAGGCGGTGGCGTTGGCCTATCAGAGCGGTGTCGCCCGCCCCTGACCCCGAGGTGCGGCCGGCCACCACGCGATCCGGTGGGCTGGTTAAGCTCCCGCCATGACTGCCGTACCGACCACCGCCGAGGATGTCCGCGCCGCCGTCGAGCGAGAGTTGCCCGGCGTCCTGGCCACGCTGAAGGACCACGTCGCGATCCCGTCGGTGAGTGCCGACCCGGGACGTGATGATCAGGTCCGGGCCAGTGCGGACTTCGTCGCCGCGCAGTTGCGTTCGCTGGGGGCGGCCGAGGTCACGATCTCCAGTGTCGACGGTGGCAAGCCGGCCGTTATCGCTCACTTCCCGGCCCCCGCCGGCCAGCCGACGGTCTGCCTGTACGCCCACCACGACGTCCAGCCCGAGGGCGACCGCTCGTTGTGGGACACCGGCGACCCGTTCGTGCAGACCCAGGTCGGCGAGCGGGTCTTCGGCCGCGGGGTGGCCGACGACAAGGGCGGTCTGGCGATGCATCTGGCGGCGCTGCGGGCCTTCGGTGGCAAGCCGCCGGTCGGTGTCACGCTCTTCATCGAGGGCGAGGAGGAGGTCGGTTCGCCGACACTCCGGGCGCTGCTGGACAAGCATCGCGACGAGCTGGCCTCCGACGTTTTCGTGATCGGTGACTCCGGCAACTGGGAGGTCGGCGTCCCGGCCTTCACCAACACCCTGCGCGGGCTCGCCGAGGCCTACGTCGAGCTGCGGACCATCGATCACGCCCTGCACTCCGGCATGTTCGGCGGTCTGGTGCCTGATGCCCTGACGGCGATCTGCCGGCTGCTGGCGACCCTGCACGACGAGCAGGGCAACGTCGCCGTCGAAGGCCTGCACACCGCCCCGACACCGGATGTCGACTACCCCGAGGATCGTGTACGACGCGAATCGGCGATCCTGGACGGCGTCCAGTTGATCGGCGAAGGCCCTTACACAGAACGGATCTGGGCGAAGCCGTCGATCACCGTCGTCGGTCTCGACGCGACACCGGTGGACAAGGCGTCGAACACGCTGTGGCCGGTCGCGAAGGCCAAGATCAGCATGCGGCTGGCGCCCGGTCAGGACGCCGCCGATGCCCAGCAGAAGTTGATCAAACACCTGGAAGATCATGTGCCGTGGGGTGCGCAGCTCACCGTCACCGGCGGTGAGACGGGCAACCCGTCGGTGGTCCCGTTCGACGGACCGTATGCAGAAGCGGCACGATCGGCGTTCACCGATGCGTGGGGCACCGAACCGGTCTTCATGGGGCAAGGCGGCTCGATCCCGATGATCGCCGACTTCGCCGAGGCCTACCCCGACGCCACCATCCTGGTCACCGGAGTCTGCGACCCCGACTCCCGGCCGCACGGCAGCAACGAGTCGTTGCACCTGGGCGACTTCGGCCGCGCCGCCGTCGGCGAGGCGTTGCTGCTGCTGAACTGCAGCGCGATCACGGCCTGAGTTGTCGCAGGTGTGCTGACAGGACGGCCCGGACCCTGGTCCGGGGAACCGTCCGCGGGTGCAGCAGGGCACCCATCGAGAGCCCGTCGATCAGTGAGCACAGTCGTTCCGTCTCGACAGTGATATCGGCATCGCCGCGCAGCGCGCCGCGCTGCTGCATCGAGGACAGCACGTGCCCGATCAGCCGGCGGGTGCCCGCCGCCGACTTCGTCGCGAGCTCGGCCAACTGCGGTCTGGTCCGGGCGGCGATGCTGAATTCCAGCCAGACCGCCACCTCCAGCCGTCGGCGGTCGTCCAGCGGCAGCAGCTCCTCCAGCAGCTTGACCGTCAGTTCGGCGCGCTGCGCCTGGTCGGCGGTGACCACCGCATCGACGTGGGACTGGAGCCGGCCGGAGACGCGTTCGATCATCGACGCCATCGCAAACTCCAACAGCTCGCCGTGGCCGGAGAAGTAGTGCCGGACCGAGCCGATGTTGATCCCGGCCCGATCGGCGACCTGCTGCAGGGTTGCCGCGGCGAACCCGCTCTCGGCGATCACGGCGAAGGTGGCGTCGACCACCTCGGCGCGGCGGGCGGTCGGGTCGACGATCTTGGGCATGACCCTTTTCTATCACGGCCGTGATACGGTATTTATATATCACGTACATGACATAAAAGGAGGAATGATGGAGACCGTCCTGAATCTGCTGTTGATCAGGTTCGCCGTGATCGCCGCCGTGGTTGTCGTCGTCGCGCTGATCCTGTTCGCGATCGCGGTCGGGCTGCGCCGACGCGGGCGCTGGGAACAGACCAGGGATCGGGTTGTCGACTCGGCGCTGCCGATCATCAAGGGGCTGACCGACACACGGTCAGACCCGAACCTCCAAGGAGGTTCTGCGGACGGCCGGCGCTCGGTCGTCGGCAGTGTCGGCCGGGCGGCGATGAGATATGCCGCCGACCGCGCCGCGACGGCACGGCGCGATCAGCAGCAGATGGCGGATGAATCGTCCGACACCGATCGAGTGGATCGCCGATGATCGTCTCCCTGACCTCGATCGCGGCGCTGCTGATCGGTCTGCTGGTCCCGTTGGACGGCTCCGATCTCGTTCACCACCTGCTGCTGGACAAGCTCCTCAAGATGGGCATCGTGCTGCTGGCCGTCGTTGTGGTCGGGATCGGGATGGTGATCATCTGGCGCCGATCCGGGACCGGATCTGGTTGAGCCCGCGCTTCGTCGTGCCAGCGCCGGAGCACGGTGTGATCACCGACTGCTGGCCGGCTGTTGCTCGTCCGCCGCGGTCGTCTCGCCGGTCACGGGTTCATGGTCGTCGGTCATCGTCGACTCGTCGAACGGAAGATCGCCGGCCAGCACGGTGCGGACCCGATCATGATCGATGCTGTGGGTCCAGGTCCCGATCACCACGGTCGCGACGGAATTGCCGGCGAAGTTGGTCAGCGCCCTGGCCTCGGACATGAAGCGGTCGATGCCGACGATCAGCCCGACCCCGCCGACCAGGTCGGGCCGGTGGGTGGACAGTCCGCCGGCCAACGTTGCGAGCCCGGCACCGCTGACCCCGGCTGCGCCCTTGGAGGCGATCATCATGAAGATCAACAACGAGATCTGTTCACCGAGCTGGAACGGCTTGCCCATCGCGTCGGCGACGAACAGCGACGCCATCGTCAGATAGATCGCTGTCCCGTCCAGGTTGAAGGAATACCCGGTCGGGATGACGATGCCGACCGTCGGACGAGCGACGCCGAGATGCTCCAGCTTGGCCAGCGCGCGGGGGAGTGCCGACTCCGACGACGAGGTGGACACGATCAACAGGAACTCACGGGCCAGATACTTCAACAGCAGCAGGATGTTCACCCGGGCCACGAACCAGAGCAGCAGGCCGAGCACCACGCCGACGAACAGGATGCAGGTGATGTAGAAGCCGACCATCAGGGTCAGCAGGCTGCCGAGCACGGCCGGGCCGGCTGCGCCGACCACGGAGGCCATTGCGCCGAATGCGCCGATCGGCGCGACCCACATCACCATCGCCATGATCTTGAAGATCAACCGCTGGATGTGGCTGACGCCGCGGGTGATCGGTTCGCCCTTCTCACCCAGTGCCTGGACGCCGAAGCCGGCCAGCAACGCCACCAACAGGGTCTGCAACACCGAGCCCGAGGTCAACGAGGACACCAGGGTGTCGGGCACGACACTGAGGATGAAGCCGGTCAGTCCGCCTTCCTCGCCCTCCTCCGGCGGCTTCACCTGTGCCTTGCCCTTGTCGAGGATCGCGTCGGTCAGATGAAGGCCGTCGCCGGGATGCAGGACGTTGCCGACGATCAACCCGATCACCAGCGCCACCAGCGACATCACGATGAAGTAGGTCAGCGCGATGCCGCCGACCCGGCCGACCTGCGCCGCCTTGCGCACCGAGCCGATGCCGGTGATGATCGTGCAGAAGATGATCGGGCTGATCATCATCTTGATCAAGTTGACGAAGCCGGTGCCCAGCGGCGCCAGCGACTTGCCGAACTCGGGCCAGATCAGCCCGACCGCGATGCCGAGGATCACCGCGATGATCACCGCGACGTACAGCCAGTGGCTGCGATCACGCCGCTTGGCTGCTGGGTTCGAACCGCCGGTGGCTGTGGACATCGTTACTCCTGCCGTACGGGGACTGCTGCATCATCGCGCAGCGGCACGATAGCCGGTTTGAGACATGCTGTGTGACAGCGTCGAGCAGAGTGTCGCCATGCCTCCGGTCGACCAGGCGGCGGTGAACAGCAGCGCGTCCTGAACGGCGAACCGGCCGTCGAATCCAGCCGGTTCGGCCGATCGCGCTATCAACACGTCGGCTCGGAAGTCGCCGGAACGTCTGCCCCGCCACCTCGTCCGGACCCGGACATCGTGGAAGCCCAGCCACCGCCCGGTGATCGGATTCCATGCTTTGTAGACCGACTCCTTGATGCTGAACAACAGCAACGCCGGATCGAGGTCGTCGGGCCCGGTCGAGGCCGGTCCGGTCAACTCGTCGCTCCGGGCAACGACCGGCCGCAGATCGGCCGGGAGTTGACGGCACGGCTCCACGTCCACGCCGAGCGCGGGCACGACCTGCGCACGGCACAGCGCGCTACCCCGGTAACCGTCACAATGGGTGAGGCTGCCGACGATGCCCGGCGGCAGCAGAGGCTGCCGGGACGGTCCAACGGGGATGGCCGACGCCACGAATCCGAGCCGGGCCAGAGCACGCCGGGCGCAGAGTCGCGTCGTCGCGAACTCCGCACGGCGGCTCGGTACGGCGCCGGCAATGCCCGCCTCCTCTGCGGGGAACACCGTCGTGGTCAGATCCTGCCGGGACTCCTCCACCAGGACGCCGGCAGGTACGACCGATCTCAGGCTCATCGGCTGCCGCCCTCCGGTCCTCGTCGGATCACGGCGCCAGCGACCGGCCGAACAGGTCAGCCAATCGGTCCGCAGCTACCGGCGACACCGTCGACCGGTGGTCGACGAAGGCGACGAGCCGATCTTCCCGGCGTTCGACGTCAGCCGACAGAACGGACTTGGCGTACCCGCTGCGGACGGGTCTGGGCTGCAGCAGCGGATGGTCGTCGACGTCCTCTGTGAACGTGAAACGGAGTCCGATCATCTCGTCCTCCACTGTTCGGTCCCGGCTGCCCGATCGGGCACCGGACAGCGGTCCGGGGATGCCGGCCAGGACCGCTTCGAACGGTTCGTCGATGCCACTGATCGCGGTGCTGAACGCACGCTGGACGTTCCGGATCGATTCCGCCGCCGGACGTCGGTTCGACGGGGGGATGATCACCGTGTTGGTCAGGTTGCCCAGTGAAGCCCCCAGATCCGGGAGCAGCCGAAGCGTGCTGCAACACCCGATGGCGAAGGCGTCGGTACCACTCCAGGTCGCGATGGCGCGTTGCCACGCAGCCAGCGACCAGGCGGCGATCGATACCCCGGCGTCGGCGGCGGCCTGCTGGACGTCGGCGATCGGGATCGGCATCGGAACCGCAACCCGGCGGCCGGATCGGTCGCCTCGAACGGGAAGCGGGCAGGCCGGTGTGTCGGCCAGACGCAGAGCTCGGGCCGCGATCCTCAGCGCCAGCAGCCCGTCCCGCAGCCCGGCGGATTGCCAGCGCGCGATGTCCGACGGCGCTACGGACTCAACCGGTGCCGGCCGATCGGCGAGCCAGTCCTCGAGTGCCGGTCCGAGGACCTGTTGCAGACCTTGTTGATCGAGCATCAGATCGCGCCCGTGGACCAGCAGCCAGCTGCCGGCGCGACCGACGTCGAAGATCGTCGCGTGGACCGACCGCGCAGATCGTGGCAGCGGCGTCCGCAGTGCCCGTTCGGAGTGGGCAGTCACCCACGCCCGCCCCTCGTCTGCTGCCCGCTCGGCGGCCGGGACGGACAGCAGCTCCGGCCGCACCACCTCGATCGCGGCCAGCACCGCCGGGGCAGCACCAAGATCAACATCGGTGCGCAGGCTCTCATAGCCAGGCGCGACGGCGTTCCAGGCGCCGACGAGGCTTCCGGCATCGACCTCCGGCACCCACCACAGCTGCGCGCACTGGTAGAAGGCCGCCTGCCGTTCATCCTGGAGGATTCGGTGCAGCGTTCGCTGTTTGACCGACAGCCGATCCTGCGGGTCTTCCTTCCTGCCGTCCTCGGCGGACCCGGCCCGGCGGGCGGGTCCGGCATCGAGGGTGGGCAGCAGTCCCCGTTGCTGCAGTGCGTCCAGCGCAACCGGGAGCCTGGCCGGGGGCAGTGAACGGAGCCGGTCCAGCACCTCCTGCTCCTGATCAACCTGCACGGACATCGGACTCAACCAGTTCGGCGTCGGCGGACAGTTCGTCCAGCAGCTGCAACGCTGCGTTCGAGACGTCCTGATCCGAGCCTTCGGCCAGCCGCCGCTCGACAGCGGCGGCCAGCTGCTCGATCGTGCTGGCCTCCAACCACTCCCGCAGCGGCAGGTTGATGTCGAAGACCCGGCGGACGTCGGCGATCACCTGAGTGGCCAGCAGCGAATTTCCACCCACCGCGAAGAACTCCTGATCGACACTGACCTGCGGCAACTCCAGCAGCCGACACCAGATCTCCGCGATGGTCAGCTGTACCCGTCCGACCGGCTTTTTGTCGTGGCGAGCGGAGCTGCGATGCTCATTCGGCGCCGGTAGCGCCTTCCGGTCGATCTTGCCGTTGTTGTTCAAGGGGAACTCCGGCAGCGCGATGATCGCATTCGGAACCATGTACGGCGGTACCCGGCCGCCCATGAATCTGCGGATCTGGTCGGGGTCGATCTCGGTGCCGGTCTCGGCGACCACGTAGGCAGCCAGTCCGCGCTCGCTGCCCTCTCCGAACGCCACGACCAGCGACTCCCGTACTCCGGGACAGTCGTTCAGTTCGCCGGCCACCTCGAGCAGTTCGACGCGGATCCCGCGGATCTTCACCTGGTGGTCACTGCGACCCAGGAACCGGAGATGGCCGTCCGGTAGGAGTTGCGCGACATCGCCGGTCCGATACAGCCGTCTGCCGGGCGGCCCGAACGGATCGGGGACGAAACGCTCGGCGGTGAGTCCGCGGCGCCCGAGGTATCCACGGGTGACCGAGTCGCCACCGATGAAGACCTCGCCACGAGCGCCGAAGGGCAGCCGCCGGAGGGATTCGTCCAGAACGTAGGTCTGGGTGTTGGACAGCGGGGTGCCGGACCGCACGAAGGCGAAGTCGGCGTCCCGTTCACAGACGTAGTAGGTCGAGTCGATCGACACCTCGGTGACGCCGTAGAGGTTGATCAGGTCGGCTGACAGCAACTCGTGGAACCGGTCCATCAGGGAAACCGGGACCGGTTCGCCGGAGACGAAGACGTGCCGCAGCGTGGTACAGCGGCTGACCTTTGGTGCGGAAAGGAAGGTCTGCAACATCGCCGGTACGAAGTGCAGCGTGACCACCTCGTTGTCGGTGATCAGATCGATGAAGCGCTCCAGATCCAGATGGATCTTGGCCGGCGCGATCACCGCCCGGCCGCCGACGACCAGCGGCCAGAACAGTTCCCAGACTGCTGCGTCGAAGCTGTAGGCGGTCCACTGCAGTGCTGCCTCACCCGGTCCGAGCTCGAATCGCTGCCGCATCCACCACAGGAAGTTGACGGCGCCACCGTGTTCGATCAACACACCCTTCGGACGGCCGGTGGAGCCCGAGGTGTACATCACGTAGGCCAGATTGTCCGGTGCGACCGCCGGCGCCGGTCGGTGTGCCGGACGTGCTGCCCACTGCTCCGGTTCGTCCAGCACCAAGGTCCGGCCACCGGACGGCAACCGGTCCAGCTGGGAACGCTGACACAACACCACCGAGCAGTTCAGGTCGCCGAACAGATAGCTCAGCCGTTCCTCGGGGAAGAAGGGGTCGAGCGGGGCGTAACCCGCGCCGGCCTTGTGGATCGCCAGGATCCCGACACACAGCTCGAGCGACGGTTCGGAGCACAATCCGACGATGCTGTCCGGGCGTACGCCACGAGCGATCAGTTCGTGGGCAAGACGGTTGGCGCGTTCGTCCAGTTCTCGGTAGGTGAGCGTGTTGTTCTCATAGACCAGGGCAACCTCGTCGGGCCGCTGGTCCACCTGTGCTTCGACGAGCTGGTGCAGACACCGGTCGGTCGGGTAGTCGGCCGCGGTCGCGTTGTGCCTGCCGAGGTCCACCGCCTGTTGGTCATCGAGCAGTGAGAGGGATCGGATGTCACCGCTGTGGTGGCCGTCGGCGAGCCCGGACAGGACGGCGACGGTGCAGCGCAGCAGACGGTCCGCCTGATCTGTAGTGATCATCGTCGGATCGTGGTCGAGCAACAGGCTGTCGCCGGTCGAACGGACCCGGAGCGGAACGGCGGCGCCGCCCTGCCCCGATGGTGATCCGTGAGGATCGGATCGGAGGTCGACCACGGAGTCGAACAGCGTCGTGCCGCGTTCGGTCCCGGAGAGATCGTTGCGGCGAGCCGACGACAGGTGACCGTGGTGGATCAGCTCCCGAATCTCGGTGACCTGCCGTCGGAGCCAGTCCTCGGTCGGAGCGGAATCGAACTCGACGACATGGGGGAGCACCAGTTCGAAGTTGCCGAGCACGGACGGCAGCCCGTCCGGGCGGACATCGGCGAGCACACCGATCGCCGACGATTCGCCACCGCGGAAACGGCACACGATCACTGACCAGGCGAGGAGCGCGAGCCACTGCTCCGGCACCCCGAGCCGGTGCGCCAGATCGCGGAGTCGATCCTGCGCTTCGCTGGCCAGGCCGTGCCGGAGCCGGGCGGTCGGTCGAGGCTCCCTTCTGGCTTCGTCCAGCAGCGGAGTCGCGCCGTCCAGCAGACTGAATCGCTGCTGCCAGAAGGTGTCCACCCGGGACTGGTCCTGTTCGGCGTACCAGCCGAAATAGTCTCCGATCGCCGGTAGTGGCTCGGCTGCGCCGCCGTCGGCGACCCGGATCACCTCGGCGAGCAGGGCGTGCGCAGCATGCGAATCCAGGAGCACCTCGTGGTACTCCAGCACGAGCCGCCGGACCCGGGGCGACCCGATGCCGCGGAGTCGGCACAGCGGCCGGCCATCAGTCAGCGTGATCGACGGACGCGCCGGGGTGTCCGTCGACCCGCCGTCGGTGGGATGGACGACGAACTCCGGAACCGGGCCGGTGGGGGTGAGTTCCGGCACGGTCGAGGAGCCGTGCCGGACCGGGGTCGTCGTCAGGTACGGGTTGGCGGCGACGACGTGGCGCCAGGCAGCGTCGACCGCCGCCGTCGACGTCGGGCTTGCCAGGATCCGATGGACCGCGCCGTTCCGGATCGGATCATCCGGCCGCAGCAGGCTGTCCACGAGGGCGTCGTGCTGGCCTGGGGTCAGTGTTGTTTCCATCAGTCGTCTCCTTCATTCGATGCGGTGCTGTCCACCTCGTCCAGCAGGTCCATCGCGGCGGCCAGGGAATCAGCGCGGTGATTCTCCGGGCCGCTATCGGGCGTCACGGATGCCGAGCCTGCGCGGTGTTCGTCGACCACCGCGGCCAGCGTTCGCAGCGTCGGGTCACCGAACAGCCTCCCCAGCGGTACGTCGGCTCCCATCGATTCCCGCACCTGCAGGCTGATCCGGACCAGTTGCAGGGACGTCACACCGAGCGCGAAGAGGTTGTCGTCCCGGCCGACCGACATTCCGAGCACCGGCAGCAGTGCCTGTTCGGCAACAGCGCGTTCGGTCGGCGTCGTCGCAGGCTCCGACGGTGTGCCCGTCGCCGTCCGGCCGATCGCCTGCGCCACCAGGGCTCGTGCCGCGACCGGAGGCAGGTCGGCAGCTCGCGGGTCGCAGACGAGCCACGGGTTGCGAAGCGGAGCCGGCAGATCCTGCAGCGCCGGCGGTGCCGGCGGGTCGAGGACGACCGCCCAGCAGCGCTCCGCCTCGTCGGATCCGGTTCCGATGCCACCGAGCAGATCGGGTACGTGCACACCGACGACACCGACGCCGACAGCGGCTCGTAGCGGGTCGAGCAGAATCGTCCTGCCTTCGACGACCGTGCGATCGTGGTCCGGCTCGACGACCCGGAAACCGTCGTCTGTCCGCACCGCGATCACGCCGGTTCGCAGTTCGCGTCCACCGCCGGGACGTGGCCGGAGCCGGTCTGCCGTCCGTCGCGGATCCCGGCAGTAACCGGTGCCCGTCCCGGTGGGGACTCGCAACTCGCCGACAGCGCCGGAAGGCAGGGGCAGGTCATCGGTGCCGACGATCCGGAACCCGGGGGTGAGTGGGTAGAGCTCGTCGCCGGCACCGACGCAGACCGACTCGGGTGCCTCGGCGACCCACCAGCGGGTCACCGAACGCGCCGCCGTCGATGGCGCACCGCGATGAACGCAGGATCGAGCGGACCAGACGCGAGGTGCGAACCGCGCGAGGGGTAGCCGAGCGGCCTGACCCGGATGGAGTTCGACACAGGACGAACCGGCGGCGCCGACGAGGTCGACCAGTTCCGCTTCGTCCCGCGGTATCAGAACACCGACATCGGCTGCTGCGGCGGCCAGGCACCGTACGACGAAGTCCTCGCCGGCAACGGGAGTGTTCAGCACGATCGGTTCGCCCGCCACCGACCACAACTCGCTCAAGGTCGCTGCCGCGATACCGAGTTGATGCCAGTCGATGATCGCGATCGTCCGCCGACCCGGTGTTGCCGACAAGGCAATCCGGAGCCCAGGGGTCTGTGCGGTGACGGGTGCGTCCGGCGGGGTCACGCGATTGGCCTGATCGACCCGCACTGCGGCGGTCTCGCTGCGTAGCGCGTCGCGCCAGTCGGGCGGATCATCCGGGTCCAGCAGCAGCACAGAGGCTTCGCAGTGAACGGCTGCGAAGAGGTTGGCGACGAGTTCCGGTCCCGGCGGCAGTTCGATGGTGACCGCGATGCCCGGGCCGGCCCCGGCCGCCCGGAGTTCGGCGGTTCGGCGCCGGACCGCGGTGCCGATGATCTCCGCCGAGAGTGCGCGGGCGACCGTTTGGACCCCCGGCGCCGAGAGATCGCAGACGTCCCCGATCGACACGTTCGGTGGTCTCGAGACGCTCGGGATCGTCGCCGCGGCAGCTGTCCGGGTTCCGCTGAGCTCGTCGACCAGCAGCCGGCTGTATCCGCTCAGCAGCGTCTCCGGTCCACCGACGACCAACTGCTGCTGCTCTCCGCAGCGCATCAGGCAGATGTCGATGATGCCGGTACCGGACGGCAGTACCACGACGTCGGCTTCGGCCGTGCCGAACCGCAGCAACGGGAGGTCGAGCGTGCTCACCGTCAGGTCGCAGCGTGGTCCGGCGATCGCGGCTCGGTGATCAGCCGAGTCAGCCCGGTCCGCGATCGGCGCAAGATCGTCGGCCCGAGCGTGATCATCGACGAGGTGTCCGGTCACGCGGAACTCCGCCGAAGCTCCGATCATCCCCGATTCGCCGGTCGACCAGCCGCCGACGGAAACGGTGTCGGAGTTCCAACCGCAGCTGCGCAGGGCACGGATGGCTTGCGGCGCCGGATCGCTGTACTCGCCCGGACCGCTCACCGGGGTTACCAGCACGCCGTACGGGCTTGCCGCATGGGCGCGCACCAACGGCTGATCACCGGGTGACGGTGGCTGCGTCGTACTCGCGACGGAGCCTCGGTCGGCGACCGAGGTGCCGGACGCCGGCGAGGCGTCGGGCGCACTCCGGCGGTGGCAGTGATCGCCGTAGCGAAGCCCAGGTCGCTCCGCATCGTCGACCGGTCCGTCAGTGTTGTACGCGGTCTCCAACAGTCGCAGGATGGCCGCCCAGCAGGATCGGTCGATCAGATGCGCTCCGATGGAGAGCTCGATCTGCTCCACGTCCCGCTCAACATCGCCTGCCGTCAGATGTGCGTACCGAACCGGATGTTGATCATCGGCGACCATCAGTTCGGCCGCTTCGGCGACTTCGACGACCGGCTCCGGTGCAGATACGAATTCGCATCGCCCGTCGGTCACCCGAACGGCGAACTGCAACGCCTCCACGGCGTGCGCGACGTGGTGCAGCGCCCGCCGGAACCGACGGCGATCCACGCCCGGGATGTGTAGCCGGAGGCGGTGCACCCGCCCCGCCTCCCACTGCGCCTCCGCGTTCGGAGGAAGGTGTACCGAGGCCGTGGCCGGGCGCGGTGCGTACCGGGTCCGCCGACTGGCAGCGGCTCGGCGGGACGCAGCCTGCAACAGGGCAACCGACGGTGTCATCGTGCATCACCGTTGATCATCTCGAGGAGATCGGAGCGCTCCACCGTGCCGAGGATCGGAACCTCGTCCAGCTGTTGATCGATTCCCGCCGCGAACCAATCCAGGATCCGGATCAGCTGGTCGGCGATCCGCTCGGCCGTGTCGAGGTCGAACAGCGCCGCACTGAATTCCAGTTGGATCGTGGCGGGGTCGGCGGCGAGCGCGAACGTGGCATTCAGGTCGAATCGTGCGCGCGGGTAGTCAGCGACGATGAGTTCGGTGTCCAGGCCGTCGAGATCGAAGGTCGGAGGTGCCGCGTCCAGCGCCGAGCAGAACGCGGAGAACAGCGGGTTGCGATCGTTTCCACGCTGCGCGCCCGTGCCGCGGACGACCTGCTCGAACGGCACGTGCTGGTACGCCAGCGAACGAGCCAGCGCGTCCCCGGTCTGCCGGACCAGATCGCTGACCCGTTGTCGCGGGTCGATTCTGGCTCGGACGCAGATCGTGTTCAGGAAGCACCCGATCAGCGGCTGCAGCCGACTCTGGGTCCTGTTCGCCACGGGCATGCCGACCGCGAAGTCGCGTTGCCCGCCGTACCGGTGCAGCAGGGTCAGATAGCCGGCCAGTCCGACGGCGAACAGACTGCTGCCGCATTCCCGTGCTGTGGCCGCCAGCCCGCCGGCCGTGCTCGCAGCCAGCACCCGGCGGCACGTGATCAACTCGGCGCCGACGCCATGGCCGGCCCGATCTGCGGGAAGCTCGAGCTCCTGTACACCGGCCAGCTCACGCCGCCAGAAATCTACCCCGGAGGTGTCGAGTCGGTCGCTCCACCGTGCGTAGTCGCGGTAGCCGATCGTCAGCTCGGGTAGTCGCAGCGGGGTGCCACGGGTCAGGGCCCGATAACTGAGGGCGAGTTCCTCGGCGAGCAGCCCGATCGACCAGCCGTCGATCAGGATGTGGTGCAGGGTCAGCGTCAGGACGTGGTCGTCCGTCCCGAGTTGCACCAGCCGCACCCGCAGGGGCGGGGCCGCGGTCAGGTCGAACGGTCTGTTCACCTCGTCCTGGACGACCGCTCGCGCCAGCGCATCGACATCGGACGGTGCGTTGTCGGGACGGTGCGTGCGGATCGGCGCCTGCCAGGTCGGCAAGGTGTCCTGCTGCGGGACGCCGCGCTCGTCGGTGAGGAACTGTGTCCGCAGCGGTTCGTGCCGGGCGATCACCAGACCGATGGCGTTGATCAACGCACCCCGGTGCAGGGGGCCGCGGATCCGGAGGGCGAGCTGCAGGTTGTACTCGGGTGAGTTCGGGCGCAGCTGATGCAGGAACCACATCCTGGCCTGCACCGGGGACAGCGGTGCAGGGCTCCGGTCAGCGATGTCATCGCGATGTGCTGTCGCGCCGGTCATGGACGCGCACCGTCCAGAAGACCGACCGGGTGCAGACCGCCGGCATCCGACGGCCGGTTGTCGCCTCCGCGGTCTGCAACCTCGGCGGCGCGCACCGCCGCTGCGACGTCGGCGGCGTCGATGTCGCGGTGTGTGACGAACCGTACGGTCCCCGGCACGATCTCGGTCACCAGAACGTCGTGAACCGCCAGTTCTGCAACGAATCCCGGCGCCCGCTGACCGAGTCGCACCGTGACGATGTTGGTGGTCGGCTCGGGGCCGACAGCCTGCGTGCCGAAGACCCGACCCAAGCCGGCGTACAGGTCGGCCGCCAATCGGTGATCGGCTGCCAACTCGGCGGTCCGGTCCAGAGCGACCAGGCCGGCCGCCGCCAGATGCCCGATCTGCCGGAATGTGGTGCCGAAGCGGCGCCTCAGGACCCGGACCCGCTCGATCGTGGGGCCGTCGGCACAGACCAACGAACCCATCGGTGCGCCGAGCCCCTTGTAGAGCGAGATGGTGATCGCGTCGCAGTGCCGGGCGACCTCGGTCGGGGCATAACCCGCGGCCACCGCAGCGTTGAACAGCCGGGCACCGTCGCACAGCAACGGGACGTGATGTCGATCCGCGAGGTCGGCGACCGCCGCGATCTGGTCGATCGTCCAGACTCGTCCGCCACTGGCGCTGTGACTGTTCTCGATGCAGACCAGACCGGGTCGTGGCGCCGCCGGGTCGGTTGCGGCCAGCGCGCTGCGCAGCGCGGCCAGATCGAGGAGCCCGGACTCGCCGGGCAGTCCGAGCACCTGCTGGCCGGCGACGGCAGCGAAGCTGTGCGCCTCCCACCGATGCAGATCGGAGTCGACATGACACAGCACCTGATCACCGACCGCAAGAGCGGACCCGGCCAGCAGGTTGGCCAGCGTCTGGTTGGTCACCAGCACCGATGCCTCGGTGCCGACGAGCTCCGCGGCGCGTTGTTCGAGCCGATGCACTGTCGGGTCCTCGCCGTAGAAGTCGTCCCCGACTTCCGCCTCGGCCATCGCCGTCCGCATGGCACGGTCGGCAACCGTCACGGTGTCGGAGCGGAAATCAGCCATCGGCTCGTCCCTCCTCGTCTTTCGCTGCGGGCTTCCCGCATCGGGGTACTCGAGCATCGAGCTTGGGCGAGGAACGGCCGACCGGCGACAGCTCTTTCAGGAAGGTTTCCTCGGGAGGCGGCCGGGGCACCGGCTCTTTCCGGCTTGTTTCGTGGCCGACGACGGCAACCATCGGCTCGCCCTAGCTTGGCGCCAGACCGCTTGCCCATCAGGCTCGGACCGACGGGCCGCCGGGCACACCGAAAGGAAGCTCGTAATGTCCGATCAGAAGTCCGATCCGGTGCCGGCGCCGGTCGATGGTGCCAACGACGAAACAGCAGACGACTGGACCTATCTGGTGGTTGTCAACGACGAGGAGCAGTACTCCATCTGGCTGAGCGATCAGCCGGTTCCCGCGGGCTGGTACCGGGAAGGGACGTCGGGTTCGAAGGAGCAGTGTCTTGATCACATCGAGGCGATCTGGACCGACATGCGTCCGCTCAGCGTCCGCAAGCGACTCGCCGCAGCCTGAGGTCCGACATGACGACGACGCTGCGCTCCGGTCATCAGGCCGACGCCGACCAGGCGACCCGTTTCCGCCCGGTGCATGCGCTGATCGACGGCTGGGCCACCACAACTCCTGACGCGCCCGCCGTCACCGACAGTGAGTGCACCGTGAGCTACCGGCAGTTGCGTGCGGCGAGCGGTCGGTTCGCCGCCGAGTTGCGAGCCCACGGCGTCGGTCGCGGCGACGTCGTCGCGGTCCACCTGCCGCGCAGCGCGCGTCTGGTGGTCACGATGCTGGCGGTGGCCAGGATCGGCGCGGCGTCGCTGCTGCTCGACCGATCCGCACCGGCGGAATGGCTTGCGGGGTTCGTGGACCGGGCGCGGCCGGCCGTTCTGGTGTCCGACGATCCCGTTCTGGTGTCCGACGGTCTGGGTACCGAGTTCTTCGACGGTCCGGTGCTGAGGCCACAGCCGTCCGATCACGTCCGGTCGCCGGACGAGGCGGACGAGGCGGACGACGCCGACCTGGGGCCGGAGGATCTGGCCTGCCTGGTGCAGACCTCCGGCACCACCGGCGTACCCAAGCTGGTGCTGGTGCCGCATCGGACCTGGAGCTATTCGGCACAAACGCAGCGCCGACTGCATCGCATCGATGCCGACGAACGTGGTGCGTGGCTGTTCCCGGCGCACACCAACGTCTCCGCCAGCGTCGTCGTCTGGCCGTTCCTCGCCGCCGGGGCACAGCTGCTGATCCCGTCGGAGGACCTGCTCGGCGCCCCCGAGGAACTGGCTCGATGGATGCGGCGGAACCGGGTGACGCAATGCTTCGCGGTCGCCGCGCTGGCCGAGGCACTGGCCCGACTGGACTGGCCGCCCGGCGAGCTGTGGTTGATGTTGACCGGCAGCGATCGGGTGCGTGAGTGGGGTGACCGCGGGCTGCCGTTCGAGGTCGGCAACTGGTACGGGGCCAATGAAGTCAACATCGTGACCTCCTCGATCCTGCCGTGGTCGGATCGCATCACCTCGTTGACGGCTCGATCTGCAGACCGAGCCGGCCCGCCGCCGATCGGTCGTTTCTGGCCGGGGACCCGGCACCGGGTGCTCGACGCCGACGGCCGGCCGGTCGTCGGTAGCGGGATCGGCGAATTGTGGGTCGGCGGCGAACAGCTCGCGCTGGGCTACCTCTCGGCCCGGCAGACCGCCGAGAAGTTTCTTCCCGATCCAGCGGGTCCGCCGGGGAGCCGGATCTATCGCACCGGCGATCTGGTCCGGATCCGACCGGAACCGATCGCCGACCGACTGGCCGACGGGGTGCCGGATGGTGTCCTGGAACACTGTGGGCGTTGCGACGAACAGGTCAAGATCAACGGCATGCGGGTGGAGATGGCCGAGGTCGAGCAGCGTCTCCTCAGCTGCCCGGGGGTGCTCGAAGCGGCCGCGGCTGCGGTCGAGGACGGATCCGGCCGGACCCAGCTGGTCGGCTACATCGTCCGCGACCGCGCCGGCACGGCGGATCATTCCGACCTGCGCGAGCAGTTGGCCGGACAACTCCCGAACCACATGGTGCCGGTCGCCTTCGTCGAGCTGCCCGAACTGCCACGCAATCGCGGAGACAAGATCGATCGACGGGCGCTCCCCGTCCCGTCTTTGGACAGTGTGCCGGCGTCCGACCGGTTGGAACGCAGGATCGCCGAGATCTGGGCACAGGCACTCGGTCAGGACAGCTGTGGCGCCGAGGACAACTTCTTCCTGCTCGGTGGCGACTCGCTCCAGGCAAGCCGAGCCGCCGCACTGATCACGGCAGAGTTCGGCACTCAGGTAGAGGTACGTGACGTGTTGACGCATCCGACCAGCCGCGAGTTCGCCGGCATCATCCGACGAGCGGAAGCAGCCGCCTGACCCGGCGGCCGACGGACCGACGCCCGGCGATCCCGGGCGTCCTGGCGGGACGGACGGAATGCTGACCCCCATTCCGTCCGTCCCGCCACAACTGCCCGCCACAACTGCCCGCCACAACTCGCCACAATTGCCCGTACGCCTCCGCCGTGAAGTAGCCGAATTTCACGTCATAGAAACTCCCCGAGCGATGTCGGCGCTGCTCGGGGAGTTGTCGTCGTCGAAGGCCGAGGCTCAGGTCAGCACGCGGTGATCGACCGCGGTCGACAACACGTCGGCCAGTGCCGGCGGGCAGCCGACGAAGGCCATGTGATCACCGGGAAGTCGGACGAACCCGACCTCGCCGCACTCCCGCCAAGCCGGGTCGTGTGCCTGCGCAGTCGGAACCGTGTCGTCCTCCGACCATGCCAGCGAGATCACGGGGACCGGGATCCGGTGCTGCGGGTCATAACGCCAGGGGCGATGGACGACCAGTTCCTGGTGCAGCACCCGCGCGCCGATGCCGGCGAGTTCCCGTGGCATGTCGGCGAAGCCCATGCTCGCCTGAAGTTGCTGGATCTCGGTGACCAGATCGTGGTTGTCCAGATCGATTTTGTTCAGGTGCCCGTAGAGATCGGTGTGCGGCGGCCCCCAGGCCGAAGCGATCAGGGTGGTCGGCAGTGGCCGGTCGTGCGCCGCGAGCCAGAGCACCGTTTCCAATGCGAACGGCACGCCGCCGCAATGGGCGAAGAACGCAAAAGGACGGTCCTCGACCTGCTCGGCGATCAGTGCACCGCAGTCGGCGGCGAAATCTGCGTGGCTCTCGTACGGGGGTTCGTTGAAGCGATTCTCCCGACCCGGCGGCTGTAACGCGCACGGTGCGGAGGTGCCGATCATGGCCGGCCAGCCTCGGTAGGACGAGGCGCCGACACCGGCATAGGGGAAGCAGAAGATCAGCGACTCCGCTTCAGGATCGGGCTGCTTGAGCAGCCACTTGCGTTGGTCTCTGGTTGCTGAGCGTGCCATGCGCGCACGCTATGGCGCCGGCTGTGCCAGGGGCATCGACGTCGACAGCATTGCGACAGCAACGACACCTCGCTCCGACCGGTCTTTCACGGTCGTGTCGCCGTCGTTGCCGGCATCGGACAGGCATCCATAGCGTCGGCGCATCAGCCGAGGTGGAGGACCCATGATTCCCAATCTCACCGAACACGTCCCGTTGGACGCCATCGACCTGTGTGACCTGGACCGCTTCCAGCACGACTCCCAGCACGCGGCCTGGAAGACGCTGCGCGATGAGGCGCCGGTCTGGCGGCAGACCTTGCCCGACGGCGGGCATTTCTGGTCGCTCACCCGCTATCGCGACATCCGTCCGTTCCTGAAGAACGTCAACAGCTACAGCTCGCAGCACGGGACGATCCTCGCGGTCGCCGGCGGCGACAGCGCCGGCGGTCGGACGATCAACCTGATGGACAACCCGCGGCATCGGCAGATCAGGGTGCCGACGATCCGGACCATGTCGAACCACGTCGTCCGGGAGCGCGCTCCTCGGGTCCGCGAACACATTCGGCACCTGATCGAGCCGTGCTACGACGGCGAGGTCGATTTCGCCGATCTGATGTTGCACATCCCGATGGTGGCGATCGGTGAGGTGCTCGGTATCCCGACCGAGCTGTGGCAGTGGATCCCGGGATGGACGATGGCCGGCGTCGCCCCCGAGGATCCCGACTACAGCCGGGGCACCAGCGGAGACACTCTGCAGCAGGCACATCACAACCTCTTCGGCATGTTCAGCGAACTGATTGCCGACCGGCGCCGCAAACCGAGCGACGACCTGATCTCGATGTTGATCGACCTCCGGATCGACGGGGAGCCGCTGGACGACCAGACCATCTTGCTGAACTGCTACAGCTTTGTGATGGGGGCGAGCACGACGACCCCGCACACCGCGAACCACACCATTCTCGCGCTGGCGGAGCGACCGGAGATCTGGAACCGACTGCGCGGCGATCTGTTCGCCGGCCGGCCAGTGCTGGAAACGCTGCTGGACGAAGGATTGCGTTGGTCGACGCCGACCAACCATCTGATGCGCCGCAGTACCGAGCCGGTCGTCATCGACGGCGTCGACATCGACGCCGGCGAGCTGATCGTCGCTTGGATCGCCTCGGCGAACCGGGATGAGGACATCTTCGCCGACCCGTACACCTTCGACCCGTGGCGCCGGCCCAATCCGCACATCGCGTTCGGCTCGGGGCCGCATTACTGCATCGGTGGCCCGGCCGCCCGGGTCGCTCTGATCGAGCTGTTCGACGAACTGCTCACCAACTTCGATTCGCTACAGGTGACCGGTGAGGTCCGGCACCTGCGTTCCAATTTCATCAACGGCATCACCCGGCTCCCGCTCATCGCTCGGCCGGCCCGGCAACTCGTGCAGGAGGCGTCATGACCGTCGAACTCGATCGCGAACTCGACTTCGCACCCGCGGCCGCGGTGCAACGGCAGATGTGGGTCGTGGACCGGATGGATCCGAGTTCTTGTGTCTACAACGAACACCTGGCGTTCTGGTTGGACGGAGCGCTCGATGCCTCGGTCCTGGAGAACGCGTGGAACGATCTTGTCGCCGCACACGACGCGCTGCGGCTGGTCTTCGCCGTTCGCGACGGTGAGCTATATCAAGCGGTACGGCCGCAGTACCGCTGCCGCTTCGAGCATGCCCGCTTCGACAGCGACGAGCCCGCGCTGAGCTGGGGCGGTCAGCTGGTCGAACGACGGTACGACATCAGCGCCGACCCGCCGACGGCGATCGGTCTCGGCGCGGTGGGCGACAACCGGCACCTCTTCGTGATCGGCTTCCATCACGCCGTGATGGATGCCGGCTCGATCGGCTTGTTGTTCGAGGAGTTGGGCGCTCGCTACCGGGAGCGTCTGCTCGGCCTCGAACCGTCCATCGAGCCGACGGCGGTCGGCTACACCGACTTCGTCGCGGCGTCACAGACACCGCAATTCGCCGAACGGGTCGAGGCGCTGCTACCTGCGGTGCTGGAGAAGCTGCGTCAACCCGGCGTGGTCAGCGCCGAGATACCGGGAGATCGGGACCGGCCGGCGGTGAAGAGCACCGCCGGTCGGCTCGCCGAGGCCCCGTTCCCGGAAGGGATCGTCCCGCGGTTGCGGGCCTTCGCCGCGAGCCACCGCGTGACACCGTTCCAGGTGTTGTTGGCCGGTATGGGATCGCTGCTCCATCGCTACGGCGGGCAGTCCGACATGGTGCTCGGCGTCGGGAGCAGTGGCCGGCCGCAGGAATATGCCGAGGTCGTCGGACCGTTCTCCTGCGTCGCACCGGTCCGACTCCGAGCCGCCGGATCGGCAACCTTCGCCGACGTCGTCGACGATGCCCGGGATGCAGCACTGCGGTTGGAGACCGATCAGTTCGTACCCTTCAGCCGGGTGGTCAGCGAGCTGGTCGACGGCCGCGACCCGAGTCGTACGCCGCTGGTCCAGATCGTCTTCAACGCCCCTCCGCTGCAGTTCGCCCCTGACGTCCTGGACGGCTGCCGGTTGACATCCGCTCGGGTGCCGCGGAACCGTTCCCGTTTCGATCTGCTGGTCAATCTGGAATGGCACGGCCCCGACGTCGTCGGCACCGCGGAATACGACAGCGCGCTGTTCGATCACTCCACCGTGACCGGCTTCCTGAGTGATCTCGGAGTGTTCATCGATGCCGCGATGTCGGCTCCCGCGCTGCCGCTGGACGCGGTGCAGTTGCCGGCGCGTCAGCGGCCACCGGGCTCGGTGGCGCGGTTCGCCGGCGATACCGCGGCTGCTCCGGATCAGGACTCCGATCCGATCACCGAAGGCGGCTCGGCCCGCGGCACCCGGCTGGAGGAACACCTGCTCGGGCACTGCCGGGACCTGCTCTCCGATCCGGCCGTGGCCGCGACAGACGACTTCTTCGCCGTCGGTGGCCACTCGATGGTCGCCGCCCGGCTGATCCAGAGACTGTCGGAGGAGTTCGACACCGAGGTGCCACTGCTGCTGTTGTTCGAGAACCCCGTGATCGCAGATCTGGCAGCCGAGTTGGACAGGCAGTTCCCGGAGTTCGACGAGGTTCTGGCCCAGGTCGCCGGACTGAGCCCGGAGGAGATCGCTGACCTGGAGCGGCTGGACCCGGATCATGGGAATGATCATGAAACGGCGGCCGACGCGGCCCCATCGTCCAGCGACGGCCCCGGCCGCGTGGAGCAACAGGTGGACGCAGTGTCGCCGCACGAAGAGCCGTTCTGGCTGATGGAGCAGTTTGCGCCGGGCAGTGCGGTGAACACGCTCACCCTCCGAATCCCCGGCCGCGGCCCGCTCGACGTCGCCGCCTTCACAGCTGCGTTGAAGGACGTGGTGGCCCGGCACGAGATTCTGCGCACCAGCTATCGAACCGGCGAAGCGGCGGCCGCGCAGCGGTCGGTTGCCGAAACCGTCGATGTCACCGTCGAAGAGGTCGTCGCGGGCTCCGAGTCCGCCGACGCGGTCGCGGAGCGGGAATGTCGAACCGGTTTCGACGTGTCGACCGCACCGTTGATCCGCACCGTCATCGTGCACACCGATGATCAGGCCTTCGAAATCCTGTTGTCGTGTCATCACCTGGTGATGGACTACTGGTGCGTCACGCAGGTGATGCTGCCGGAGCTCAGCGCCTACTACCGGCAGCACCTCGGTGGACCGGCGGTCGACCTCGATCCGCCGCACGGCTACCGCAGCGCGATCCTGCGGGAGGCAACCTGGCGAGCGTCACCGGAGGCACGCGCACAACGCCGCTACTGGCGTGAGCGGCTGGACCGGATGGCGACGCCGGCGCTGAGCACCGACCGTCCGCGGCCGGAGGTCAGTGAGTTCACCGGTGCGACCGTCGGCCGCCGGCTGGCGGCCGACGTCCGGGACTCCGTTGCCGGCTATGCCCGAGACCATCGGACGACCTCGTTCGCGGTGCTGAGTGCGGTCACCGCGGCGACGCTGAACCGGCGGGCCGATGGTGCTGAGACCGTCCTGATGTGTCCGGTCGAGAACAGGCGACAGATCGTCGATACCCGCGTGATGGGCACCTTTGTCAATCTGATCGCTCTGCGGTACACGTTCGCCGATGATCTGTCGCTGGCAGGGCTCGTTCAGCAGAGCCGATCGGTGGTCCGCGGCGGGTATGCCAATCAGTCGGTGCCGATCGCCGAGGCGCTGGGTTCGGTCGGGCTGGAGAACGTGATCAGCAGTGGGCAGGGCCAATACTGCGTACTGAATGTGTTCGCCGCCGATACCGGGCTGCAGCTCGACGGCTGCACCATCGAGCCCGGAACGGTGGTGCCGCATCCGTCCGCCGGTACGGATCTCGAACTGTCGGTGACCGAATCCGCTGCCGGGCTGGCACTGGACCTGAAGTACCGGCCGTCCTTGTGGAACGCATCGTCGATGGAGGCGTTGCTGGACGATCTGGAGCAGATTCTGCGGGCGCTGATCGACGACGACTCCCAGCTCGTCCACGGGGCGATCGATCGCTCCGGCAAAGACCTGCTGGATCCACGATGACCGTCCTGGCGCCGATCCGGCGGACCTCCCGTTCGGTTACCGACTGCCCGAACGGGGTCGGCCACGGCGTGGGAATCGCTCACCTCGGCGAGATCCTGCAGGGGCGATTCGATGATGACGGCCGGCTCACCCACGGCACCGTCACGTTGCCGTATCCGCGAAAGTCCTCGACCGCTCGTTTCCGGGCGCACGCCGAGGAGGCCCTGGTCGTCGTACCCCATTGGCGGAGCAAGGCACGGCGGGCTGCCGGGGAGAGCCTGCGTTCCCTCGGCGTGACGGCCGGAGGCGTACTCGAGGTATCGACCACCATCCCGACCGGCCGCGGATGCGGGTCATCCACCGCCGACGTGGTGGCCAGCATCCGCGCCGTGGCAGACAGCTTCGGCACCACCCTCTCCGCCGCCCGGACGGCTCAGCTGGCCGTTCGCGCCGAAGGCGCCTCCGACGCGATCATGTTCGGCGACCGGGTGGTGTTGTTCGCCAGTCGCGACGGTCACGTGATCGAGGACCTCGTCCTCGCGGTGCCGCGGCTGGAGGTGCTGGCCGTCGACCTGGACGTCTCGGGAGTCGACACCCTGGCAGTACCCAGCCCGGTCTACGGCAGGCTCGAGCTGAGCACCTTCGGGGCGCTCCGCGGCCTGCTCCGGCGGGCACTGATCGATCGTTCGGCGACCCTGCTCGCACGCGTTGCCAGCGTCAGCGCAGAAATCAATCAGCGTCACCTTCCCAATCCGCTGTACGACCTGATGGTCGACGTCCAGCGACGCGTCGGAGCGATCGGCGTTCAGGTCGCCCACACCGGAACGGTGATGTCACTGCTCTTCGACCCCACCGACCCGGACACCGTTCTCCGCGAGGCGATGGCGATCCGGTTGCTGGACGCCGCAGGGATCCACCGTCATTGGCACTACCAGGTCGGTTCCTGACCTGCTTATCGAAGGAGCAACTGATGCGAACCTCGTTACTGCCACTGTTCAGCGAACAGGACATCACGGCACTCCTGAGCCGCGCACTGTCCGCAGCCGAAGTCGAACCGGCCGTCGTCGGGTCGGTCCCGGGCGGACGAACCGGATCCGACCAGACCGCACCCGGCGGTGTGTCGGATGCAGCCGGCGACCTCGGGGATGGCAGCCCGGGCGGCCCGGACGCGTGGGATGAGGCGGACCGATCATGGTGATGAACACCGCGGACATTCTGACCTCCGATCCGGAGCTGGATGCCGACATCGTGCTTCCCGACGAGGTACAGCCGGCCGGCGGAGCCAGCACTCCCGGGACGGGAACGATCCTGATCACCGGTGCCACCGGTTTCCTGGGAGCAGCGTTGGTCGAGCAGTTGGTCCGCAGTACCGACCAACCGATCGTCTGCCTGGTCCGTCCGACGTCGGAGCTGGACGCCAGGTCTCGGCTGCAGGAACGGCTGACCTGGTTCGGAGTCTGGCGGCCGGAATGGGCGAACCGGGTGACAGCCGTCGCCGGCGATCTCGCCGCCGACCGGCTCGGGCTGGCCCCGGCTGACTACACCCGGCTCGCCGACGATGTGTCGCTGATCTTCCACAGCGGCGCCGAGGTCCACCTCGCCTACCCGTACCGGAGACTGCGCCGACCGAATGTGCTGGGCACCAGGGAGATCATCAGACTGGCGGCGCAGGGGCGCCCGAAGCGGTTGTGTCACATCTCGACGCTGTCCACCATCGACGCCGCAGTCACCGAGACGGCCGGCGGCAGCGAACTCGCCGATCCCGCTCCGTTCGGGCCGTTGGAGCTGATGTCGACCGGCTACGCGCGGTCGAAGTGGGTCGCCGAGAAGCTGATCGTCCAGGCCGCCGACCGCGGGATGGATGTGATCACGATCCGCCTCGGGGCACTGGCCGGGCATGCGCGGACCGGTGTCTCCAATCCCAACGACTACGCCTGGCTGCTGATGGCCGCGTGTCTGCACCTGGGGTCGGCACCGGTTCTGCGAGCCCCGACCACCTGGCTGACGGTCGACTATGTCGCTGAGGCCGTGGTGGCGCTGGCCGGCACACCGCCGATCGACTACCAGCCGTACCAGGTGGTGCCGCGGTCGGCGATCAGTTATGCCGATCTCTTCAGCTGGACCCGCCGGGCGGGCTACCGGCTGCGCACCATCGGGTTCGCGCGCTGGCGCGCTACCTTGATCAACGCTCCATCCGGCGCGGACCGCTCCGTTCAGGCGATCGGATCGGTGATTCCCAGCGACGGACTCCCCGGTGAGGCGCAGGCACATCTGCGGTCGTTGCGCACCGAACGGCTGCTCGACGAACTCGGGCTTGCACCGGCACCGCTGACCGAGGAAGTGTTCGGCCGCCTGCTCCGGGTCGGTGCCGAACGGGGCGAGATTCCGCCCCCTGATCAGCCGACCCCCGGTCGAACCGCGGGCGGTCGACCCGATGACGGGCAGGTCAGCACTCAGCACACAGAACGGATCTCAGCATGACCTCCTCAGCTCCCGACTACGACCGGGCGGCAGCCCATTACGACGAGCTCACCGGTGCCCGTCCGGACACCACTGCGACCGTCGACTTCCTGGCCGAGCATGCCGGCGACGGCAAGATCCTCGAGCTCGGTGTCGGTACCGGCCGGATTGCCTGCCCGCTCGCCGAACGGGGCTACGACGTGACCGGTCTGGACAACTCGGCCGGGATGCTGGCCAAGCTCCGCGCCCGTCCCGACGGTCGCGATGTGTCGGTGGTGCTGGGCAGTTTCACCGACTTCGCCCTGGAATCGCGGTACTCGCTGATCTATACGGTGTTCAACTCGCTCTTCTGTGTGGTCACCCAGGAGGAGCAACTGGCAGCCTTCGAGCGAGCAGCGGTGCATCTGGACGTCGGAGGCCGATTCGTCGTCGAGACGAATCTTCCGGAGCTGAGCCGCTCCGACGGTGCCGGCCGGACCCTGAACACATCGTCGATCGAACGGCGCCGGGTGATGCTGGAGGCCGCCACCCACGACGCGGCTCAGCAACGCGTCCGGTCTCAGACCGTCGTCCTGTCGGAGAACGGCATCGAGTTGATGCCGTTGATGCTGCGCTATATCTGGCCGAGCGAACTGACCTTGATGGCGCGGCTCGCCGGGTTCCGGTTGACGGCACGCTACGGCGACTGGGACAAGTCGCGGTTCGCCGGCGGTAGCCAGCAACAGATCAGCGTGTTCGAGCTGGCCTCGTGAAATGATCGTCAGGACGGACCTGATCAACGATCAAGCGTGATCAGCCGCTGTCGACGGTTCCGCCCCGAGGGTGCTCAGTTCGTCGCTGATCCAGGCAAGCAGCTGCTCGCCGGCCGGCTTGACGTAGAAGTGGTCACCGTCGAAGACGCGACGGCGGACCGGCCCGGATGTCACGTGGTTCCAGTCCTGCATCGCCGTACCCGACGCGACCGGGTCGTCCCGACCGCTGGCGGCCAGCACCGGACAGTCCAACACCGGAAGTCGGCCGCGGTAGCAGTAGGTCTCGCTGACCCGCAGGTCCTCGCGGACGATCGGATCCAGCAGCTCACGCAGGTCGTCGTTGTGCAGGATCTCCGGGTGCAGACCGCCGAGCGCGGACAAGCGTTGCCACATCCGAACACCGGGTTCGGCATGCATCCGGCTGCGGATCGGATACATCGGCGGCGTACGGCCCGACACGACCAGGGCACGCGGAGCGACGCCGGCCGCAGTCAACGCGATTGCTGCCTCGAAGGCGACGGCCGCGCCCATGCTGTGCCCGAACAGCACCACCGGTTCGCGGTGGCGCAGTGCCGTTGTGGCCACCTCGTCGGCAAGATCGGTGAGCTGCCGGGGCAGCGGGTCGTCGATCCTGTCCTCCCGTCCGGGGTACTGCAGGGGATTGACGAGTAGTGGTACCGGCCCGGCCACGTCGATCGCGGCCAATGGTCGATAGAAGCTGGCGCTGCCGCCGGAATGTGCGCAGCACAACAGGGAGACCGGGGTGGTCTGGCGGAGAGCGGTCATGGGGTGAGTCTGCCGCCGCACCGGCTGACCGAGTGGGGAGTCTTGCCGAAGTCTTGCGTGCCGCGGCCGGGACCGGCGCCGGGTGCCGCGGGCCGGGGTCCGACGAAGGAATGACCACAGTTCCGTCCGCCGAGCCGACGGATCCGGTCAGGCTGGGGTGAGATTGCCAAGCTGAGGAGGATTCCGTGCTCGTTGCCGACTTCGACCTGACCGAGCCCCGCACCTTCCATCGTCGCGATCTGTCCGAGCACTGGCGCCGGCAGCGGGCAGAGCGACCGGTGTTCTGGCACCCGGCGCGCGGCACCGGGTCGCAGGCCGGCAAGGGCGCGTTCTGTGATACCGGATTCTGGGTCGTCACTCGCTACGACGACGTCGTCGACCTCTACCGAGCGGGCGACGCCGTCACCTCGGAGAACGGCAATGTGCTGGACACCTTGCTGTCCGGCGGCGATTCCGCCTCGCGCAAGATGCTGGCCGTCACCGACGGCGCTCGGCATCGGACGATCCGCAAGAAGCTGGTCCGCTCGTTCACGCCGCGCGCCCTCGCCGAACTGACCGAACGGATCCGGAACCGTACGGTCGCGGTGGTCGACGAGGCGCTGACCGCTGCCGACGGTGACAGCATCGACGTCGCGACCCGGATCGCCGACCGGCTCCCGATCGAGGCGATCTGCGACCTGATGGATGTACCGGCGGCCGATCGGCCGCAGCTGCTCTCCTGGAACAAGGCCGCGCTCTCCGCCGATGAGGCCGACACCGAGGCGTTCGAGTCGTTGATCGCTCGCCAGGAGATCCTCTACTACTTCGCCGAGCTCTGCGAGCGGCGGCGTCGTTCTCCCGGTCTTGATGTGGTCAGCGCGCTCGCTCAGGTCGAGGTCGACGGCGTGCCGCTGGCTGAGGACGAACTCGCGTTGAACTGCTACAGCCTGATCCTCGGTGGCGACGAGTCGAGCCGGATGTCGGCGATCACCGGGATCCGGGCGTTCGCCGACCATCCGGAGCAGTGGCAGACGCTGCGAGCCGCACCGTCGGTGGATCGTGGAATCGAAGAGATCCTGCGCTGGAGCACGCCGTCGATGCATTTCGCACGGACCGCCGTGCGGCCGATCCGGGTCGGCAGCGAGGTGATCGAACCGGGCCAGATCATCACGCTGTGGAACAGCTCCGCAGATTTCGACGAGACGGTCTTCGCCGAGCCCGACGTGTTCGATGTGACGCGTCATCCCAATCCCCATCTGGCCTTCGGCCACGGGCAGCACTTCTGTCTGGGGGCCTTCCTGGCCCGTACCGAGTTGCGCGCCCTGTTCGGCGAATTGCGGCGCCGGGTGAGCCGGATCGAGCTGGCCGGTGAACCGAAACGGGTCTATTCGAACTTCCTGTTCGGCTACAGCTCGTTGCCGGTACGGTTCAGCCGCTGATCGGCCGGATCGGCCGGCCCGCTGCACTGGTCGATCGCGATCGCCAGCCGGCGCGCCGTTCGGCTCGCGAATGCCGTGCGCAAGGACAGCTCCGGTGCCCGCTCGGCCTTGATCCTGCTGACGAGTCGGGTGAGCAGGATGGAGTGCCCGCCGATATCGAAGAAGTCGTCGTCCGGATCGACGGTCGGATGCCGGAGGAGTTCGCCGAACAGGTCGCACACATATTGTTCGGTGTCGGTGCGCTCGGTATCGCCATCGGCCGGCGGCGTGGTTCCGAGACCGGGGCGATCGGGTTCGGGCAGCGCCGATCGGTCCAGCTTGCCGTTCGGTGACCGGGGGAACGTGTCCAACACCGTGAAGGTCGACGGCACCATGTGCGCCGGCAGCCGACGTCCGGCGAATTCCCGTACGGGGTCGGCTTCCACCCGCCGATCGACGGTCAGATAGCTGTTCAGTGCCGGTCCGTCCGAACCGGCGCCGACGACGACCACTGCGCCGGTCACCGCAGGATGTTCGGCCAGCACCGCCTCGATCTCGCCGAGTTCGATCCGGAAGCCGCGGAATTTGATCTGTCCGTCCCGGCGCCCCCCGAAGTGGTAGCGGCCGTCCTCGTCCCGCCGTCCCAGGTCTCCGGACAGGTAGCGACGCGAACCGGCCGGACCGCACGGATCGGGACGGAACCGGTCAGCGGTCAAGGCGGGTCGGCCGACATAGCCGCGAGCAACTCCGGGGCCGCCGATCACGAGCTGGCCCGAACGGCCGGTACCGACATCGCGGAGCTGGTCGTCCAGAACGTCGATCCGGGTACGGTCGAACGGTCGACCGATGTCGATGGCGTTTCGCACGGCCAAGGGGGTGCTCAGCGATGCACCGACCGTGGTCTCGGTCGGCCCGTAGCCGTTGATCAGCCGGCGGCCGGGTGCCCATCGCCGGACCAGGCCGGCGGTGCAGGTGTCGCCGGTGGTGATGATGGTCCCGACGCCGCGCACCCGGGTTCGCTCCACACCCGTCGGCAGTGCGTTCAGAGCGACCGGGGGGATCGTCGCATGGCTGATGCCCCGAGCGGCGATCAGATCGGCGAGCGGTTCGCCGGGCATCAGGTCGGCCGATCCCGCCAGGTGCAGCGTCGCCCCGTGCAGCAGCGCAAGGCTGACGTCCCAGAACGCGGCATCGAAGCTCGGCGAAGCCCACTGCAGGACGGCGTCGCCCGGTCCGGTGCCGATGACGCGGCTTTGGCTGGCCACCAGTCCGACCAGCCCGCGATGTGTGACGGCCACGCCCTTCGGCGTCCCGGTCGAGCCGGAGGTGTAGATCAGGTAGAGCAGGTTGTCGACCCGCAACGGCGCCCGGCGATCAGCATCGGTGATCGGGTGGCCGGGAACAGTGCCGGCGTCCAGGTCGTGCCAGCTCAGGAACGGTAGGTCGAACCGACCGTCCCGGTCCCGGTCGCCGATGATCATCTTCGGTCGGGCGTCGTCGATCATGAACGCCAGCCGATCAGCGGGGTAGTCCGGATCCAGGCACAGGTAGCCGGCTCCGGCAGTGACGATGCCGAGTGCGGTGGTCAACCAGGACGCCGAATCCCGGCGGACCAGCACCGCGACGACGTCCTCGGGTCCGATTCCGGACATCATCAACTTCCGCGCCGCCCGGTTCACCCGATCTGCCAACGTCGCGTAGTCCAATTGCTCGGTCGGGGTGACCAGAGCGATCCGGTCCGGATGCTGAGCCACCGCATTGCCGAACAGGTCGGGGAGGGTTCCGTAGGTGATCATGATGCAGCCTCCAGCAGGTATCCGCGTCCCCACACCGTCGTGATCTCCAGGTTCAGTGCGGTGATTCGTCGTCGCAGGCGGAGGATCCGCAGATCCAGTGCGTTGCGTCGTTCACTGGTGTCGCTGCCCCACGCATACCAGGCCAGCTTCGATCGAGGCACGACCGATTGGAAGCTTTCGATGAGTGGAATCATCACCGCGGTCTCGGACTCCGACAACGGCAGCCGTTTGCCGCCGGAATGGAGCACATTGTCGGGTCCGATGGTCGGCACCCGCTCGGACCGGACGCGCTCGACGAGAGTCGCAACTCTCGCCTCGACATCGGTTCGGCTCAGCGGTGGGCGGACCCAATCCTCGAGTGGGTCGGTACAGGTCGGTGGCTCATTCGTCGCCTCGACGATCCACAGCCGCGGTGTCCTCGACCCTTCGAACTCCGGGCGTTTGTCGTTCTCGTGCGGCCACCGCAGGAATTTCACCTGGGTTTCCATGCTCGCTCCCCTCTTGGCGGATTGATCGATTCGTGGACCGAGCTGCGATCAACATCGATGCATCGGGAGAGTCGTCACCTTCGAGCAGGGTCGGGCGTGCAAACCCCGCTGTCCGACGATGGATGACCGTATGACCCCGGCTGACGCTGCGCCGTCTGACCCCATCTCGTTCTTGCTTCATCGTTGAGCGCACCGAAGATCGATAACAGTCGCGGAGTGGCGAGACTTCGTTCGCCAATTGGGTATCGACCTTTGGCCAACCTCGGATCAGCGGACAGCTGACGAAAGCGTCGACTGCCGTCCGTCGGCTGGGATCGATCGATCTCCGGCCGAACTGATCAGGTCAGGGACGGCGTGATCGCTGAACGCGGGATTGTCAGGCTGGGTCGGGATGCGGTCCGCCGAGGCGTGGTTTCACCAGCCCGAGTTCGTAGGCTCGGACCACGGCTTGCAGCCTGTCACGAGCCCCGAGCTTGGTGCATGCCGTCCCGAGATAGGCCTTCACCGATCCCGGCGAGACCGACATGGCACTCGCGATCTCCTTGTTGCTCAGGCCGCTGGCCAGATGTTGGAGGACCGAGCGTTCGCGAGGAGCGAGCGCGATGTCGTCGCTCCCGGTCCACTCCTCGTGATCTTGGACGACGCCGCCACTCGTCGCGTACGTCGCTAGCAGACGCACAACGGAGGGGGACAAAGCGAGGTTGTCATCGTCGACGGATCGTAGCGCGTCCAGGATCTCTTCCGGACGGGCATCCTTCTCCAGGAAACCGGCAGCGCCGGCTCGCAGCGTGGGCAGGACGAAGTCGAGTGTCGAGAACGTCGTCAACGCGATGACGTGGATATCGGGCAGTTCCGCCGTGATCAACCGGGTGGCTTCGATGCCGCTGAGTCGTGGCATCTTCAGATCCATCAGGATCAGGTCCGGCTTCAGTTCGTGTGCTTTCTCGTACGCTTCCCGGCCGTCATGGGCTTCGCCGACGACGGTGAACCCGTCTTCGGCAGTCAGGAAGTTGGTCAATGCCTGCAGCATCAGCGGTTGATCGTCGACCAACAGCACCGTACGCATGTCGCCGAGCATAATGCCGCGGGTGTCGACGTCCTGGCGATTCGACGAGAAACAACCAGATCGTCCGACAGGCGAAATACCCACGACACAACGGTTTCCTGTTGGTGGTGCCCTGGTCGACGTGGCAGCCAACAGTGGACAAACGGCCACTTACCTTCCCCCGGCGGATTCTCTAGCGTCAAACGCGTCGACAACGACACATCCATCGAGGGGGATCTCATGGCCGCACAATTGTCAACTCAACTACCTGCCAAGGGCAACACCGGGCGTCGGCCCGTACGTGGGGCTCATCCGATCAGGACCGGCGTCTGCTGCGTGCTCTGCGGTGTCGCGGCGAACGCGACCTTCATGGTCACCGCCGACGCGGCGAGCCGTACGGCAACGGTCGACAGCTACACCATCAGGGATCATTACAGTCTATGTCAGATCTTCCAGATCTGTTGATCGACGTCAGCTGTCGACGTCTCGGGGCGTCTCGACCGCCCGAAAGACGGGAGAAAACATCCCAGTGTCTGCTCTGATCGCCACACTGCAACAGACCAGAATTCCACGCTGGCTCAGTATCGCGCTATCCGTCGTCGCGGCCGCGAGTCTGGTCAGCGAGATCAGTTATCTCGCCGGCGAACGAGATCCAGGCTCGACGGGGCTGTTGATCATTCTGGAGGTTCTGCTGGCCTATTGCGCCATCGGGCTGGCCTGTTGGTGGCCACCGGGCGCGGTCCTTGTCAGTTGGGCGGCGCTGGTGCCGGCGTTGTTCACCGAGCGTCCGTGGATCGCATGCATCGCGGCCTGGCTGGTTGTCGTGATCGCCTTGGCCGTCTGCCGGATCGCCGTCGGGTTGGTCCACATCGGCGGCTACCTGATCTGGGCGGTGCCGATGAACATCAGATTGGTGGGCGGCACCAACGACCAGTTCTGGTGGGAGGCGATGCTGCCCATGATCGGGGCAGCTCTGCTCGGCTTGGCGTTGCGGTTCTTCGTCGTCCGGCAACGCGCCGAGCGGCGGCGCCTGAAGGAGTTGGAGGGGCGTAACGAACGGATCCGCCGCGATGAACGGCAGGCGCTGGCGCGTGAGCTTCATGACGTGGTCGCCCACCAGCTCACCTTGATCACCATGCAGGTCACCGGACGATGGCGCTCCCGACGACCCGACGAGCTGGTGCAGACCCTGGCCGTGATCGACGATGCAGCCAGGGCGGCGCTGGGTGAACTTCGGGTGCTGCTGGAGGTGTTGCGGGAGGATCGACCGAATGACGGATCCACCGGGTCCGGGTTGGAGCCGACCGGTCCACCGGGTGGGGTGTCGGTGCGCGAACTGGTGGAGCGGCTGGGCGAGCGGCTCGACGATCTCGGCTTCCGCGTTCGCCGGGCAGAGGTCGCCGCAGCGGCCGACCGACTTCCGGTGACCGTGCTGACCACCTGTGCGCGGATCTTCCAGGAATCGGTGACCAACATCATCAAGCATGCCCCGAGCGGTGCCGGTTGCGAACTCAGCATGGTGATCACCGACGACCGGGTCCGGATCACGGTGCGCAACGAGACGCGGCGCCCCGATCGTCCCGAGCGGGAGCGTGCAGGCGATCGGGAGCGTCGGGACGGTCGATCGCCGGCCGCCGGGGGTTACGGGTTGCAGGGCATGCGAGAACGGGTCGCGATGTTGCGGGGGACGTCCAGTGTCGGCGAACGTGACGGATTCTGGGAAGTGTTGGCCGAACTTCCTGTCGTTCTGGCCGCAACGGGCGGCGCCGAGTCGTCCGCGAGCGGCGCGGAAGCGCGGTGACGACAATGTCCGGCACGGCAGGGACCGCGGCGCATCAGGTGTCCCGTGCGGCCTGGGTCGGCTACCGATGGCATCGCCATCGGCTGGCGACGGACCCCTCGCACAGCACGCGGCGTGATCTCGCCGACCTACTGCGGATCGGGGTCCAGGACACTCCGTATCGCACCGCGCAGCTGTCGTTGCTGTCCCGCACCGCACGAATCGGGCGGCGTTCGGTGGAGAACGCGTTCGGCACACCGGGCGGCCTGGTCGCGACCTGGTCGCTGCGCGGTGCGCCCCATGTCCATGCAGCGTCCGAGGCCGGACTCGTCCGTTCCGCCGTAGCGCCTGCGGACGCTGCCGACGCCGCCGTCCTGCTCGGCGGCTGGGCCGCCGAACTGCCGACGCACCGACGCCCCGAGACGTACCTGGACGTCGTCGCCGAGGCGATGCTGCGGATCGTCACCGAGCCGACCAGCAAGCCTGCTCTCAGTCGCGCGCTCAGCAGGCAGCTACCCGCCGAGCTGACTGCGTGGTGCGGGCGGTGCCGCAGCAGGCATGTCCCGGATCCGTTGTTCCGGCTGGCGGGAGGCCGGGCGGGCCTGGCGTTGGATCCGGAACAGCGCGCTCCGACCGTACTGCTGCCGCCACCGGCGGGCAGCGGTACCGATGTTGCCGGCGCCCGCGGCGAGCTGGTTGCCAGTTTTCTCCGAGCGAACGGACCGACCTCCCGCCCGCTGCTCGGCGGTTGGCTCGGCGTCGACTCGCGGGGCCTGGCCGCGACGCTGGAAGACCTCGGCGTGATCCGGGTCAAGGTCGGGAATCGAAGTCTGCTGGCGCCGCCGGCGGTGGTTGGGTTGCTCGACCGGTCCCCGGAGCCGCATGGCGTGGCATTGATCCCGCCGAACGATCCGTATCTCAAGGGTGTGGACAAGCATCTGCTGCTGGAATCTGCTGACCGCCGGCGGATGCTGTTCCGTCCGCTGTCCCCGCCGGGTGCCCTGCTGATCGATGGCGAGGTCGTTGGCGTCTGGCGCCATCGACGGAGCCCGGACGGTGCCCGACTCCGGGTCGAAGTGACTCCGTTCGAGCGGGTGCCCGCCGAGCGGCGGCCGGAGATCGACCAGGCAGCCGAACCACTCTCCCGTTGGGCAGCGGGAGCTGCGGTGGACGTCGAGCTCGTGCCGGCGGATCGGCGGTGACGGTTGGGCAGACAGAAAGCCGAAGGAGGACCGGACAGGTCCGACAGCTCGTAGTTACGTGGATGCACAACGAATGTCGAAGGAGTTGACATGACACTGGCGGTTGAAGTCTCAGACCTGACCAAGTCGTTCAACGATGTCGTGGCCGTCAGCGGCCTCGACCTCGAGATCGAGGCCGGAACCGTGCACGGACTGCTGGGACCCAACGGTGCCGGCAAGACGACGACGGTCCGGACGCTGAGCACACTGCTGCACCCGGACGCCGGCGCGGTGAGGGTCTTCGGTGCCGACGTCGCCGAGTCCCCGGACGCGGTCCGGTCGATGATCGCGTTGGTCGGTCAGCACACCGCACTCGACGATCTTCTCACCGGCCGCGAGAACCTGCGGATGATCGGCAGGCTGTTCCGTCTGAGCAGCCAGGAGGCCAAGCAACGAGCCGAGCAGATGCTGGCGCGATTCGGCCTGGCGGACGCCGCCGACCGGGCGGTCAAGACCTATTCCGGCGGAATGGCGAGACGACTCGATCTGGCTGCATCGATGATGGGTCAGCCCAAGTTGATCTTCCTCGACGAGCCGACGACGGGACTGGACCCGCGGAGCCGGCTCGAGGTGTGGGACATGGTTCGCGATCTCGTCGCCGGCGGGGTCACGGTCGTGCTCACCACCCAGTATCTCGACGAGGCCGATCAGCTCGCTGATCGGCTGTCGGTGATCGATCAGGGTGCCAACATCGCGACCGGGACTCCTGCCGAGCTGAAGGAACGGATCGGTGGCCGGCGGATCGAGATCACGGTGAATCACGCCGGTGGCCTCGACCTGGCGGCGATGGTGCTGGAGCGCAAGCTGGGGACTTCGCAGACCGATCGGCAGCAGCTGACGGTCAGCGCTCCCTGGCCGGCCGAGGCGGCGTTGTCCGATCTGACCGCGGCGCTGGCCGAGGTCGGTGTTGCCGTCGGCAGCGCCACCGTACGCCAGCCGACGTTGGACGAGGTGTTCCTCGCTCTGACCGGGCATGCCGCGCAGGTAGCCGACGAGCCGGACGCGGCAACTGCCAAAGCTGCCCGTAAAGCCAAGAAGCAGTCCCGCAAGGAGCGGAAGGAGAACGCGACATGACCACGACCACGGCGATCGGCGGAGCAGAATCCGCGGTCGCGACCGATCGACGGACCGGAGGGTTCGGATGGTGGGCATCCGACGTCTGGCAGATCGCTGTGCGCAACGTCAAGCACATCGTCCGCAGTCCCGAATTGATCATGTACGCGCTGTTCCAACCGGTGATGTTCATCCTGCTGTTCAACTTCGTGTTCGGCGGCGCGATCAAGGTTCCCGGTGGCGATTACGCCCAGTTCCTGATGCCGGGCATCTTCGTACAGATGGTGTTGTTCGGCTCGGTCGCCGGGATGACGTCGGGAGTGGCGCAGGACATGCAGCGCGGTCTGATGGACCGCTTCCGGTCGATGCCGATGTATCGGTCCCCGGTGCTCGCCGGTCGGACGGTGTCCGAACTCGCGCGAAGCCTGGTCGCCATCGTCGTGATGGTGGTGGCCGGACTGTTGATCGGGTTCCGCTTCGAGACCGGCCTGCTGCCGGCGGTCGCCGGATTCGCCCTGTTGCTGTTGTTCGGCTACGCGCTGACCTGGCTGGCCGCCTTCATCGGGATGTCGGTCAAGTCACCGGAGGCCGCGCAATCGGCGGGGACGATCTGGCTGTTCCCGTTCAGCTTCATCTCCTCGGCGTTCGTTCCGTCGACCTCGATGCCCGGCTGGTTGCGCGTCTATGCCGATCACAGCCCGATGACCGTTGCGGTCGACTCCCTGCGTGCCTTGTTCACCGGCAGCGACCCCGGTACGTCGATCCTGCAGCTGCTCGGGTGGTCGATCGGATTGATCGTGGTGTTCGCGCCGCTGGCGACCTGGAAGTTCGCGCGTGCCCAACGGTGACCGGTAGCGATCCTCGGCCGACCTCGGTCGGTGCGATCCTCACCCATGGGGTCGCATCGACCGAGGTGCCTGCTGCGTACCGGTCGCGCCGGTCGATGATCATCTTTGTGGCGGGCACTGCGGCTGCGCGGCAGCGATGGTCTCTCGCAGACCGTGCTGCGCCGCGCGGGCGACCGGTAGCGACCGATCCGCGGTGTGCGCCCGGTTGAAGACCTCGACGCCGACGGTCGGTCGGTCGGGGCCGACCACCCGCAACAGCCCGGCCAGGTCGAAGCCACCGCTGCCGGGCAGCAGCCTGGCCTGGGTGCTCTCGATCACCGGATCTGCGCCGGGCACCGCCGCGCCGTCGCTCAGTTGAACTCCTCGAACCCGCACCCTTCCGGGCCCGCCCCGGAGATCGTCGATCACCGCGCCGGAGCGGAAGAAGTGCCACGCATCGATCATCAGATCCGCGCCGCTGCCCCTGCACAACCGGCCGGCGGTCGCCAGGTCCGGGACAGCGGAGTAGACCTGGAACTCGACGGCGACCGCGACCCCGCTCCGGCCGGCTCGTTCGACCAGTCCGGCGAGTCCGGCCAGGGCGGCTTCCGGCAGCGGCTGCCAGCCGACGTCGATCACATTGAGCAGCGGAATGTCCAGCCGTTCGGCCTGCTCGAGGCATCGCTCGGTGCCGAAAGCGGCGAACGGTGCGTGCGCCGGGTGCGCCGGTCGGACATTCGGGACCCAGCCGACCACCGGGTCGAGACAGCCGAGCCGCATCCGATGTCGATCCAGCAACTCGATCAGCTCGGCGGAGCGACCGTGATCAAGGAAACCGGCCGCCTCGGGCGGTGAGATCGATACCGACTCGAACCCGCTCTCGCCGGCGACGGCGATCCGGGTGCCGAGATCAACGCCGGGCAGTGTGCCGGCGTACAGGCAGCCGGTCACCGTCATCCTGCGGTCGCCGTCGGCTTCGACGAACGGCTCCGGTTCACCTCGGCAATCGCGGTGCTGATCATCCTCTGCAGCGGGTCGACAGAGCTGTGCAGGAAGAAGTGATTGCCCGGCAGCGTGTGATGCCGGAACGCAGCGCTGCTCTGCTCCGACCACTGCTGCACCGCCGGCGGTGGGGCCTCGGGATCCCGGTCACCGGAGAAGGCGGTGATCGGCATCGGCAACGGTGGGCCGGCGGTGTACCGGTAGTGGTCGACGTAGCCGAAGTCAGCGCGGATGGCTGGCATCAGCAGGTCCCGCAGCTCCGGATCGGCCAAGATCGCCTCGGGTATCCCACCCATCCCCAGCACGCGACGGGCGAAAGCTTCGTCGTCCAGCGTGGAGTCGTCGCGGCACTCGACCGGCAGCTGCGGCGCAGGACAGCCGGAGACCAACAATGCTGCGGGCAGCGGCCGGCCTCGTCGCCGGAGCTCCCGGCTCACTTCGAAGGCCATCCGTGCCCCGACACTGTGGCCGAACAGCACAGTTGTCCGATCCATGCAGTCGGCGATGGCGTCGGTCAGCTCGCCGATGTCGGTCTGCGGCGGTTCGGCGAGCCGGGACTCCCGTCCCGGCAGGCGGATCGGCAGCACCTCGACGTCAGCGAGTCTGCCGAGCGCCTCGGCCCAGCCACGGAAGGCGCCGGCGCCGGCGCCGGCGTACGGGAGGCAGAACAAGCGCGTCGTCGCGTCCGGTCGCGGCGCCGATCGGGTCACCCACGGGTTCAGAGCAGAGGTGATCATCGCGAGCCTTCCGTTGTGTTGTTCCCGATGGCCAGACGAGTCTGGCCGACTGCAGTGCGGATCCGTGCGGAGGTCCCCGACCAGCGACCGGTGGCTTCCCGCACCCGGGTCAGCACCGGGCCTAAGCGGTGCTGCAGGACGTGCAGACTGCCGGCGACCTCGGCCGGTGCCGGTCCACCGCCGTACCGGCTGGCGTCGGCGATGCGGGCGACATCGAAGTCGTCGGCGGTCAGGCCCGCCGGCAACTGCACCTCGGCCAGCAATCCGTGGCCCCGTTCCAGTGCTGCGCGGGCGGCCCGACCGACCTCCTGATGGGCCGCCCGGAATCCGCGGCCGTCCGCCAGCGCCAGCCGATTGGCCAGCTCCGTGGCGTTGGTGAAGCCGTCCTCGGCGCGCCGGCGCATCGCGCCCGGATCCGGTTCGGCGTGCTGGATCAGCAGTCGCAGCAAGGTGGCGGCGTCGGCACAGCGTCGGATCGCCTGATCGGCGAAAGCCGGGCCCTCGGTGTGTACGGCGATGGAGTTGCTGAACGCAGTCTTCTGGGCGCCGCTGGTGACCGTGGTGAACGCGCCGACGGGAGCAGCAGCCATCCCTTGGATGTGTTCGAGCAGATAGACATTCCGCTTCTGCGGCATCATCGAACTGGAGCCGACCAAACTGTCCGGTAGATGCAGCAGCGGCGGTGTGCACCCGGTCCAGTCCCGGAGGTCGGTGGCCACCCGACTGAGCCGCGTGCTGAGGACGGCCGCGTCGGCGAGCAGACGGGCGATCCCGTCCCGGGACGCGACCGCTGCCAACGAATTGGGACAGTTCCCGGTGAAGCCCAACAACGACGCGGTACGGTCCGGGTCGATCGGCAGGGTCGTGCCGCCCATCGCCCCGGCGCCCAGTGGACACCGATCGAGCTCCGGCAGCAGCCCGGCCAGCCGTTCCAGGTCGGCGTCGACGCCGTGGGCGACGCCGGCGAGGTAGTGGCCGAGGGTGATCGGAAGTGCCGGCTGCCCGTGGGTGAAGCCGGGCAGCACGGTGGTCAGCTCGGCGCCCGCCCGGCGCAGCAGGGTGAGCTGCAGTCGCAGCGTCGCGGTGATCAGGGTCCGGAAGACCTCGCGGAGTTTGAGCAGCGCCAGGGTCGCGGACAGGTCGTTGCGGGATCGTCCTGTGGGCAACCAGCCGGCTACCGTCGGGCCGAGCCGCTCGGCCAGGTAACCCTCGTACATCAGGTACCAGCCGCGCGGTGCCGGGCGATGCCGTAGTGGCGCGAAGTCCAGCTGTTGCAGCTCATCGATCTCCGCCAACAACGCGAGTGCAGCCGATTGCGGCACGATCCGTTGTTCGAAGAGCATCACCAGATGGGCGCGATCGACGTCGACGGCGAGCCGGAGGTCGCCGCCCAGGGCGGCGTCGACACCGGGTTGCTGGGCGATCCGCTGTGCTTCGGGCAGCAGCGTGCCGGCGAGGCGACCGGTCGAGGCGGACGACTCCGCAGGCGGTGTCTGGAGAGTCATCTCAACCACCGCCGGCCGAACAACCCTGGACCGCGAGTGCTGCTGCCTCGGCACGAGCAGCCGCTGTCGCAGTATCCGCACCGACGGTGATCACGTGCGCGACTCGATCCCGGAAGTCGCCGAACTCGGTCCTGGAGCCATCGCCACTCGCCGCATCCTGTCCGATCTGGACCACGCCTGGGTAACCGGACGCCAGCACGAAACAGTCGTCGCTGCTGCTGCCGTGGCCGCTGACGCCGGCGGGGCGCAGCGAGAGCATCGACGAGGTCAGATGTCGGATCGCCGCTGCCCGATGCCGGTTCGGATGAAGCCGCGGACCTGCGCCGGCCATCGACCGCAGGTACTCGGTGATCATGTCGACCCCGGTCCCCAGTCGGACGAGGTCGGTGATGTGCCCGCCGGGCAGTCGTGGGTTCACTTCGATGATGAAGGGGCGGGAGACGTCAAGCCGAATCTCGACATGTGCCGTCTGCCGGTCCAGGCCGAGCGACGAGACTGCCGCTGCTGTCGCGCCGACGACGGCGGCTCGTTCCTCGGCGGTGATGGTCGCCGGATGATCATGACCGATCTCGACGAACGACGGGGGAGCGCCGAGGTGGGTCTCGGTCACTCCGAGGACCGCTCCCTGAAGCACTTCGACCGAGAATTCTCGGCCACTGATGAACTGCTCCACCAGCACCTGCGCGGGGCGGACGTTGCCACGTTCGTCGGTCCGGTCCGCGAGCAGGACAGCGGCATGCTCGGCAGCAGCGGCCGGATCGTGGCACAGTCGGACACCGACCGAACCGGTGCCGACGATCGGCTTCACGACAACCGGACCGCCGATCCGTTGCGCGGCGGTGCGAGCCGCGGCGGAGTTGTCGACCACCAGGTGCGCGGGTACGGCGACCCCGGCATCGGCCAGCACCGCGCGCTGCCGTGCCTTGTCCTGACAGCAGGCGATCGCATCCGGATCCGGGCCCCGGAGGTCCAGCGTCGCGGCGACCCTGGCTGCTGTCGCCTGGAAGTGGTCGGAGCTGGAGCAGACCAGGGCGATGTCGTCGGCCAACCCACGGATCAGGTCGGCCAGTGCGGCCGGATCGGAGGTGTCGGCGCGAACCCGCTGGACAGTCGACGGTACGAACCGATATCGGCCGGGGTCGGCTGCGATCAGCACCGGTCGATGACCGAGCTCGACCGCTGCGTCGAGCATCCGGGCGCCGTTGCCGGTGGTGTTGCTCTCGATGAAGACGGCGAGTTCATGCGGCATCGACGGTCACCTCCTCGACCGGGACGGACTCCGCGTCCGGGACCAGGTCGCGATAGCCGCGCCGGTTCCAGTCGAACCTGCTCCAGCTGCCGGCGGCCAGCGCGGCGACCGGCTCGGTGACGGTGATCGGGGAGTCCGGGAGGGCGGCCGGTAGGCAACCCTGCTCTGACAACCAGCTCAGGTTGTAGACCGTGTCCAGGTAGCGGCTCCCCTCATCGGCCATCACCACCGCGACGGTGGCATTCGGATGTCGGCGCTGCACCCAGTCGGCCACCAAATGCGCGGCGCCGCTCGTCGGGCCGCGGAACAACGCCTCCCGACGGAAGAGTTGCCTGGTCGCGCCGAACGCCTCGGCGGCGTTCACCCAGTGCACCTCGTCGAAGATCGTGTGATCGACGTTCGGCGGCAGCAGGCTGTTGCCGAGCCCACGCAGGAGTCGTGGCCGGTCCGGCATGCCGAACAGAACACTCCCGTGGGTGTCGACCCCGATCGCGACCAGGTCCGGCAGCACCGACCGAAGTACGCCGGCGATGCCGCACATCGAGCCACCGGAGCCGACGCAGCCGACCAGGAAGTCGATCTTGCCCAGGGACTCCAGCAGCAACTCCGCCACCGGCGCGTAGGCGTCGGGATTGTTGCCGTTGTCGTATTGACGCGGCACCCAGGAGCAGTCCTCGGCCGCGGCGAGCTCGGTCAGCCGATCCAGCCTGGCCTGCTGGTAACCACCGTGGGCAGCCGGACTACTCACGACATCGACGGTGGCACCCAACGCCTCCAGCTTGTTGCGGAAGGGGACATCGACGACGGGATCGGTGACCAGGGTCAGATCGAGCCCGCGCAGGGCGCACACCATGGCCAGGCCGAGACCGAACGTCCCCGACGTCGTCTCCATGACTCGGGTTCGACCAGGCACCAGGTCCCCGTCGGCCACTGCCAGATCGATCATGTGCCGAGCTGGTAGCAGTTTCATCAACGCGAAGCAGGCAGCCGTCGCACCCGACTGCAACCGGATCAGGTCAGGCAATTGGGTGGCATCCAGGGCATCCGCACGGGGAGTTCGGACGGTGATCATGATCTGGGATCAGTCCTCCCGTCGGATCGCTCGGAGCGGCAGCGCCGTGTAGCCATGGATCCAGTTCGACAACAGGATCGAAGCTGCCCCGGTCGACTCGATCGATGTCGTACGGGTCAGCAGTTCGTCGACCACGATCCGCAGTCCTGCGCGGGAGATCGGCGCACCGATGCAGTAGTGCGGACCCGCACCGAAGGAGAGGTGCGGATTCGGGCTGCGATCCGGACGGAACGCATCGGCTTCCTCGAAGACCCGTTCGTCGCGGTTGGCCGAGCCGATCCACAGACAGACCCAGTCGCCGGGCTCGATGGTCCGGCCGGCCAGTTCGATCCGGCTGCTGCAGCGGCGCACCAGATGGTGGGTCGGGGTTGCCCAGCGAGCTGCCTCCTCGAGGAAGCGGTCGACGTCAAGTGGGACGACTTCGGACGTGCCGGGCCGGCCGCTGCCGGCGAGCAGGCGTCGGACCAGGTCCTGGTCGGTCAGTAGTTGCAGGATCTGTGCGACCAGGTGCGGTGTCGTCGAGTTCGCACCGATCAGCAGGCTGAAGCAGTTCAGCATGACGTCCAGATCCTCCAGCCGACTGCCGTTGACCGTCATCGTCAGCAGAGCAGAGATCAGATCATCGCCGGGCTCGGCACGTCGCCGTTCGATCACCTCCAGGAAGCAGGCGAACAGCGCGTGGTGGGACTCGCGCAGGGTGTCCTCGACGCTCCGCCCCCTGCGGTGCGTCGGGTCGTCGGGCGCAATGCTGGCGGCCATGTTGGTAGCGACGGTCGACCAGTGCTCCGGCGGGATGCCCAGCAGCCGGCCGCTCATCGCCATCGGGAGCAGATGAGTGAGTTCGGCGAAATCGTGTGACTCGCCGTCCAGATAGCCGGCCAGCAGCGTACTGATGTCCTGCCGCATCTCCTGTATCCGTCGACGGACGATGGAATGACCGATCACCCGGATCGCCGGCCTGCGCAACTGCCCGTGGTCCGGTGGATCCATCAGGGTGATCGTTCTCCCGCCGGCGGAATCGTCGGCGCCGACCGAACCGAGGATCGTTCCGGAGGTGGAACTGAACAGTTTGGGGTTCTTGAGTACGAACTCGCAATCGGCATGCCGGGTGACCGACCAGAACGGGGTGCCGTTGGCCGCCCGGCTCCGGCTCACCGGTTCGTGGCGTCGCAGCTCGGCCCAAAGGTCGTGCGGCGGACCCTGACCGAAGACCTGCGGTGAGTACAGGTCGAGCTCGACCGCGGTCCCGGTCATGCCGCGCTCACCTGCAGCGGTGGGACCGCAACGCCCGAGTCGGACGATTCGGTGCGGCGGGACTCGACCAGCTCAGCCAGTTCGGAGACGGTCTGATGACTGAAGAATTCGTGCGCGGCGACGTCGACGCCCTGTTTGCGAAGCTTGCCGAGGAGATCGACGCTGCGCAAGGAATCGCCACCGAGCAGGTAGTAGTTGTCGGCGGTGCCGACCTGATCCAGTCCGAGAGTGTCTGCCCAGGCTTCGCACAGCAGCTCCTCCAGCGGGCTGGCCGGCGCAACGTACTCGTCGAGTTCGGCCATTGCGGCCCGACTCGCCCACGGGTACGGCAATGCCGATCGATCCGGTTTGCCGTTCGGATCCAGCGGCATCGCATCGAGCACGGTGAACACCGACGGCAGCATGTATTCGGGCAGCCGCTCCAGAAGGTGGCCGCGGAGCACTGAGGCGTTGACCGTGCCGTCGGCAGCGGCGGTGACGAAGGCACCCAGCCGCTTGACGTTGCCCAGGTCGAACACCTGGACCGCGACCTGGCCGACATCGGCGTGATCGGCGAGGACCGACTCGATCTCGGCGAGCTCGATCCGGTGACCGCGAATCTTCAGCTGCCGATCAATTCGTCCGCGGAAGCCGAATATGCCGTCCTGGAACGTGCCGCGGTCGCCGCTGCGGTAGCGCCGGGAACCGGGTGCGCCGCTCGGGTCGGGGACGAACCGTTCAGCGGTCAGCCGCGGGTGATTGTGGTAACCGCGGGCGACACCGGCGCCGCCGATCAGGATCTCGGCAACCTTCTCGTCGTCTCCGGGCGTGCCGGTGGAGGTCTCGGCAAGCTCCATCGCGGCGTTGTCCAGCGGCGACCCGATCGGGACGCTGCCGGCGGGGTCGACGCGTTCGGTCGGGCACAGCGAGGCGAAGGTCGTGGTCTCCGTCGGTCCGTAGGCCGCATACAGCTGTCGTCGTGGCACGCCGGCAGCACGGCCGAACAATTTGGGCGACAGCACGTCACCACCGGTGATCACCGTGCCGACAGCCGACAGGGCATCCAGATCCTGGTCGACGACCAGATGGAACAGACCGGTGGTGAGGAACAGCCAGTCCGGTCGAACCCTGCGCAGCCGCGATCCGAGCTCGGCGACCGACAACCGGGCCGGGAGCACAGCGACCGTACCCCCGGCGGTGAGTGCAGCCCAGATCTCGAAGGTCGCCGCATCGAATGCGGTCGGCGCAAGGTGCGCCACGGTCTCCCCGGGGCCGACAGCGATCCTGTGGTCGGACAGCAGCGCATCGATATTGCGATGCGAAACGACAACACCCTTGGGGCGCCCGGTCGATCCCGACGTGTACATCAGGTAGGCAGCATTGTCCGGGTCGGCTTCGCAGTCGGCACGCAGCCGGTCGGGTACCGATGCTGCGGCACCGTCGGCCTCCAGCGACCTGAGGCTGATCGCATCCGCCGGCTCGTCCGGTCCGGGACCGATCCGGACTCGGCAGCCGGCGTCGGTCCGGAGCAGGTCCTTGCGTGCATCGGGGTAGCTCGGGTCGACCGGCACATAGCAGCCGCCCGCCTTCAACACGGCCAGGAATGCGGTGATCGCGGCGGCGCCGCGGGGCAGCTCGACAGCGACCCGGTCCTCCGGCCCGATCCCGGTGGCACGCAAGCGGGCAGCGAGTGCCTCGGCTCTCCCGTCGAGCTCGGCGTAGCTGATCTCGGTCAGATCGTCATCGACGACGGCTGCCCGGGCCGGGAAGCGGGCTGCCCAATCGGCGAACTGCTGGTGGATCGGGGTTGTTGGCTCCGTGGTCATTGTTGTGCCTCCCGTGCTGCCGTGCTCATCGGTGACCGGGCACAACCGTGATGATCGGGTGTTGCGCTGGCCGATCGCGCCGGTCGGTGTGGAGTCAATGTCAGCCAGTGCGACGTCCGGCGGCAAGGCCGGCCGAAGGATTCCGGAAGGGCGGCGCGGATCGCCGCGGTCCGATGCCTGACGCCCTGGAAGCTTCGGGAAAGAGTTCTCCCACGGTGGCCGGCGGCGAGGTCTGCTGGTGATCATGCAGTCCGCATACTCCAGTGAGTCCGCGCGACGCTATCTCGTCACTGGTGCGGGAAGCGGGATCGGCCGGGCCATCGCCGCCGGGTTGGCCGAGTCGGGGGCAACGGTGATCGCCGTCGGTCGCCGCCGCGCTCCGTTGGCCGATCTCGCTGCTCAGCATCCCACGGTGGTGCCGATGCCGGCCGATGTCACCGACCCGGCGACTCCGAGCCGGCTCGCTGCTGCCGTACGGTCCGATCCGGGACGGCTGGACGGGCTGGTGAACTGTGCGGGGCTTGCCCGCTTCGCAGCGCTGCCGGACGCAGGGCTGGACCAGTTGGATGCGATGTACGCGGTGAATCTGCGCGCCCCGGTAGCACTGACGCAGGCGTTGCTGACTCCGCTGCGGCGCGCCACCGGATGTGTCCTGAATGTCAGCTCGATCGGTGGCGTCCTGGCGATGCCGGGACGTGCACTCTACGGCGCCACGAAGGCGGCGTTGAATTCGCTGACCCGATCGTTGGCCCATGAGTTGGCACCGCAGATCCGGGTGAATGCCCTGGTGCCCGGTGCTGTGGACACCCCGATGTACGACGATCTCGGGCTGGACGATCCACAGACCGAAGAGCTCCGGGCCGGCCTGCTGTCCAGCACGCCGATGGGCAGGTTCGGCACGCCGGAGGAGGTCGCCCGGTGGGCAGACCTGATCCTGGACCCCGATCGCTCGGGATGGATGACCGGAGCCCTGCTCACTGTCGATGGCGGACGCAGCAGTTGACCCCGTAAAGCTGATCCGATGAAAGGTGATCTGTGATGTTGACCGAGACCTCGGAGCGTCGGCCACCGGCCGCGGCAGTGCCGGCTTCCAGCCTGCATGCGGCGTTCCGCAGCGCCGAGCAGTGGGAGAGCCGACACGGGCGTCGGGCGATCAAGCTGCAGGTCGGCGAACCGGCCTATCCGATGCCTACCGCGGTCCGGGAGGCGATGGCAGCGGCTGTCCGGGCCGGCGACTGCGCCTACACCAGTGCCGAAGGCAGCGTGACGCTGCGGGACGCCCTTGCTGCCCGACTGAACGGGCACGGCCTGGACACCGACCCCGAGCGCGTCTTCGTCACGCCAGGGTCCTGCCAGGGGCTGTGGGCAGTGCTCACCTCCATCGTGACTCCGGGTGCCGCTGTGCTGATCCCGGAGTTGCATTGGCCGATCTACCGACAGCAGGCGATCCTGACCGGCTTCACGCCGATCGGCTACCCGCTGCGGGCCGACTACACCCCCGATCCCGACGGGATCGCCGCGGCAGCGGCATCGATCGCCGCGCCGGGCGGCGGGACGGACGGCGACCGGCCGACTCGGGTGGCGGCGATCATCGTGAACTCTCCGGCCAATCCGACCGGTGCGATCACCCCGGTCGACGATCTGGCCCGGATCCTGGAACTGGCCGATCGTCACGACTGGGCCGTGATCAGCGACGAGGCTTACCAGGACTTCGTCTACCGTGGCCGACACAGCAGCACCGCGGCGTTGGAGGCAGATCGGCAACCGGCGGCTCGGCGGGTGTTCTCCACCTTCAGCTTCTCCAAGAGTCATGCCATGACCGGGTGCAGGGTCGGTTACGTCACCGCCCCCGACAGCACCCGCGCCGATGTCCTGCGAAGGGTCCAGGAATCCTGCATCATCGCGCCGCCGACGCCGGCCCAGCGGGGGGCGATGGCAGGACTGGCCACCGACCGTGAGGTCGAGGCCAATGCCACTCACGTCCACGACAACCTCGCCGCGGTCGCCGGCCGACTCAGCGCGGCGGGCATGGTGAACAACGTCCCGGCCGGCGGCTGGTACGCGCTGCTCGACGTCACCGAGAGCGGATTGGATGCCGGCCGGTTCGCCGAACGCCTGCTGGAGGACGCGGGCGTCGCGGTTGCCCCGGCGGCAGCATTCGCCCTCCCCGGCGACGACCGGTCGAGCAAACTGATCCGGATCTCGCTGGCGGGCGATCGGGCCGAGCTGACCGCGGGAGTCGATGCGATCATCGCCCAGCATCGCGCCGGAGGTGTCCGGTGACCGCGCTGACCTACGCCAGCTACCTGCGGCTGGCCGAATTGCTCGAGTTGCAGCAGCTGCGGGCTGCAGCGGCGTCGCCGGCGGTGCGCGGCGCAGAACACCTCTTCATCGTCGCTCATCAGGCCTCCGAGCTGTGGGTTCGACAGCTGTTGACGGACCTGGAGCATGCGGCCTCGGCACTGGAGGGCGACGACCCCGACACGACGGCGGAGTTCCTGCGCCGGATGGTTGCGGTGGGAGGACTTCTGCGTGCGCACCTCGATGTCCTCGGCACCATGCCGGGGCATCGGTTCGCCGACTTCCGTGGCGAGCTCGGCACCGCCTCCGGTGCTCAGTCCCGGCAGTTTCGTCAGCTCGACAGTGCGCTCGGGCTGCGGCGGGATCACTGCCGGCTGATGATCGCCTTGCAGTCCACCTGTGACCGGCATCGGGTGACGTTGACCGGGCTGCTGTCCGGCGGTGCCGACGGTGCGCCGCCGGCACTGTGCGAGGTCGCCCGACTGATGGTCGACGTGGCGCGCAGCATCTGGCAGTGGAAGGTCGGCCACCTGCAGTTGGTCGCCGGCATGCTGGGCACCGACTGCACCGGAACCGGTGGATCCTCCGGCACCGGTTACCTCGGCAACCGGTTGGATCTTCCCTTCCCGGAGCTGTTCGAGGCACTGTCCGCTGTGCAACGGCCGGGTTCGACCCTGGAGACGTCCTCGCAGCCGGCCTGAAGGCGAAGCGAAGCCCTGCCGGGTCGCTGGTCGACAGCGACACCGGCAGGGCTTTGGTCGGTCAGCCTGCCAATCGGACGGGCAGCGTCCGCAGCTGCCGGAAGAACGGAGTGGGCATCCATTGCAATTGATCGGTGTCGAGGGCGATGTCGGGGAACCGCTCGAACATCATCGGGACCGCGATCCTGGCCTCCATCTTCGCCAACGGTGCGCCGATGCAGCGATGCAGCCCGGCACCGAATCCGAGATGGCTCCGGCCTTCGCGCGCGACGTCGAAGCGGTCCGGGTGATCGAAACGTCCCGGATCCCGATTGGCCGACTGCAGGAGTGCGGCCACCACGGACTGGGCAGGGATCAGTTGACCGGCATATTCGACGTCCTCGGTGGTGATCGCCAGCGAGATCCCGGCCGGGCCCTCGAAACGCAGGACCTCGTCGATCGCGTCACCCCAGCGTTCCGGCTCGGACTGCACCGCGGCCAGCTGCTCGGGATGGGTGATCATCAGCATCATCGATGTCGACAGCAGTCCGACGGTCGTCTCGTGCCCGGCAACCAGCAGATTGAACGTGAGTCCGACGAGTTCGTCGGCGGAGAGCTGTTGATCATTGTCGGTCGCTTCGATCATGGCCGAGAGCAGGTCGTCACCCGGATCGATGCGCTTCCGGCGGACGAGACCCTGGAAGTATTCCACCAGGCGATGCTGGGACTCCCGCAGCCGATCGGCGGCCGCTTGGCCGCCGCCCGACATCATCAGCCCGTCCATCCAGCGCCGGAACTCCGGTCGCTCCCGGTTGGGGATGCCGAGCAGTCGGCAGATCACGGTCAGCGGCAACGCGAATCCGAGCGCCGGAACGAGATCGACCTGGGGTCGACCGGTCATGGCGTCCATCAGCCGCTGCACCAGTTCTGCGACCGACTCCTCCAGATCTCGGACGCGTCGGCTGGTGAATGCCGACTGCACGAGCTTGCGCATCCGGGTGTGGTCCGGTGGGTCGAGGGTGAGCAGGTTCTGGTTGGTGGCGATATCGGTGCTGCCGGTGTAGGCCAGAACCTCGTCCGGTGCGTTCCGCAGGTCCCTGCTCATCCTGCGATCGGTGAGTGCGGCCGACACATCGTCGAACCGGACCAGTAGCCACATGTCGAATCCATGCGGGGACCGGACCTTGGTCACCGGCGTGTTTGCGCGCAGTTGTGCGTAGGTCGGGTACGGATCACGGATGAAGTCCAGCGAGAACAACGAGGCGGATTCCGGCGGCTGTTGCCCGGTGGTCATCGGCTCGTTCTTCGCGTCGGTCGTCAATGTCATGCTGGGGCTCATTTCGTCGGAAGGGGAACGCTGCAGCTGGCACGCCGGGGGACGGCGCGACCGAGGAAGAAGTCGGCGACCTCGCTGTCCACACACGGCGTCTTTCCGAGCTGCATATGACCCGAGCCCGCTACCTGAATGCTCGCCGCGTGCGCACGGTTGCGGACCCGTACAGCTCCGGAGGCCGGCGCCAGCGGGTCGTCGGTTCCGATCACGACCAGTGTCCGGCCGGTGCCGGTATGGGTCCACGGTCCGTCATTGCGGTCGACCGGTTCGGCCGGCCACTGCCGGCACTTCAGCTGGCCGTAGCCGAACATCGAGCCGAAGTGCGGTGACACCCTGGAGGCGGCACGTAGCTGCCGGTCGTAGGCACGCAGATCCTCCGGAAGCCTCTTGTCCAGGCAGGCGTGCGACAGGAACTCGGCCAGAACGGTGTTCTCACCGTGTTGCAACGGAGCGAGCGGCAACGGTTGGGATTCCATCGCAGCAAGGGTTTTCGCCAGGTCGGGCCACGCGCTGGGGAAGATCAACTGGCCGAGCACGTACTGCAGCAGATTGCCGCCGGTGACGATGTCGTCGCGCTCGGGATGAGCCTTCCGGTTGTCCTCCATCCGCATCACCAGACGCTCGAACGCCTGTCGCGGGTCGTCGCCGCCGAAACTGCAGGACTGCGGATTGTCGGCACACCAGCTCAGGAACGTCTGGAGTGTGTGCTCGGACGCGACCATCTGGTCCCGATCGAATCGCAACGGGTGGTTCATGTACTCGGAGATGTCCAACGGCGAGTCCAGGACCATCGCGCCGACCCGGTCGGGGAACCGGTCGGCGTACTCCTGGCCCAACAAGGTCCCGTTCGAAACCCCGATGTAGCGCAACCGTTGCTCGCCGAGCGCGGTCCGGACGATATCCAGGTCACGCGCGTCAGCGGTTGTGCTGAGGTACGGCAGGATCGAGCCGCTGCGCTCCTGACAGCGCTGGGTGATCTTGGTCGCCTCGGCAAGCCTGGTCGGCCGATCGGCCGTGGACTGGAACGCCGGGATCGGTGCTTCGATGGCACGATCCTGTTCGTGCGTCGTGCAGCGAACCGCCGGAACGCTCTGTCCGGTGCCGCGGGTGTCGACCCCGACGATGTCGAACTGTTTGTTCAACCGGCCGAACAGCTGCTGCCCGTACTGCGACACGAAGGCGGTCCCGCCGCCGGCCTGGGTCCCCGCATTCACCACAATGGTGCCGCGGCTCGCCCCAGTTGCCGGATGTCTCACCAGCGCCAGGCCGATCGTGCGACCCTCCGGATGATCATGGTCCAACGGCACCGGCAGCCTCGCACATTGCGGTGTGGACCCGGCATCGGTGGCGGTGCCGGCCGTCGCAGGGCAACTCTGCCAGGAGATCGGCGCCGCCGGTCTCGGTTCTGCCGATGCCTGGTCGGCATGAGGTGTGGCGGACAGGGCAGGGATGATCAGAGCGGCGATGGCGGCAGCGACCGGGATTCCCGGGAACACCGACGGCGACAACGAATGCTTCGACCGGATGGAGCGCATGTTTCCTCCGTTGCTGGGCGGTCTCGACGCCCGCCACGCTAGGAAACCTGCGCCGGTGGCTCGACAGTTCTGTGTCGATCCTGTCTGCTGCTCCCGAGTGCGGTCGCGTGAGTTCAGCGCGGGAGGTTCAATCGGTGGTGATCGACAGCGAGGAACAGCCCTTGAACTGCTCGATGCCCGCCAGGTCCTTCTCGATCGCTGTCAACGTCGACTTGCTGAAGCGGCCGAAGGCGGCGACCTTCGCGGTCAACTTCTTGCCCTTCTTCTCCAGCCGGCAGGTGCCGGTCACCCGGCCGCGTTCCAACACAACGCCCGGGTTCCCCGTCGCTCGCCACAGCTGTTTGTGCACAGCAGGGTCGGCGATGGTGGCTCGGTCGCGTTGATAGAGGTAGGGGTCGTACGGCGGTATCACCCGGACCGCAGGGGGTTCCGGGGCATCGACGTAGTCCTTGGCGGCTCCGGCCACCACCCAGGCATCGTGATCCTCGAACCGGACCTGCTCGAGGTCGCCCTGGTCCCAGATCCGCTGGGCGACGCTGGGCGCAACCCCCGCCCATTCGGCCAACCGCTCCGGAGTGGATGGCCCGTAACAGCGCAGATATCTGTTCAGCAGCTCGATCCTGGCCTGTTTGGGCGACAACTTCTTCGGCTTCGGTTGCGGCTTCGGCGCCGCTGCCAACCATTGATCCGTACGAACGAAGGACGCCTCGTTGCCGCGCCGCGGTGCGAAACAGAAGAGGCCGGTCACCGCGACCGGACGGGCGAGCACCGCGGTGAACGAACTGAACTGATCGGGCTCGAACAGCGCAGCGAGTTGCTTGGGGAAGTGCGGAGCCAACGCGCTGCCCAGCTCACGTTTGGACAGTTCCTTGCCGTCCAATTCGGTCTCGATCGCCTCCCGCATGGTGGCGACCATGTCGCCGGCGCGGAGATCATGCTTGTCGAATTCAGCGATCAGCCCGCCGACGGCGAACCGGTTGGCCTCCTCGTCATCGGGCACCAGCGGTTCGGTGAACACCGCGAGATCTCGGGTCGGGAACACGCACGGCGCCTGCCGCAGACTCCACAGCTGCAGCAGCGACCGGTCGGCGTCCAAGGCCGTGCTGAACGCGTCCGGCGTCAGTTCCGGCACCCGACAGCGGAGGGCCAGTGCCGCTGTCCCCGGTGGGGTGTTCTGCACGGCTACGGCTCCGGCCGCAGTGTCCAGATCCGGCGCCGGCGATGTCAGATGGTGCTCCGCCATCCGGTAGCCGATCGCCTCCTCCGCTGTGATCTTGGTGTTGCTCCTCATGTTCGTCCGGGCGGTCACGGGACCTCCAAGGTCGGCGGCAGCAGCGTCAGCTGCCCTGTCGGGCAGGTCGCTGTCGACCTTAACCAGACAACGGTTCGGCGCACAGAGCCGAGAAAGAACTCTTGCCGGTCCTGGCGGCTGACGGGCACCGTCGACTCATCGGGCATCCGTGCCGCGCCGAGTTCGCCGGGAGCGACTTCCATGACCAGTCTTGACATGTTCGCCACCGAGACCATTGCGCCCTGTGTGCCGTTACCGGCCGGCTTCCTACAGCAGGCGGAGGACGACCCGCAGCGAGTCGCGCTGTCCTGGTCCGGTGAGCCGTGGACCTTCGGCCGACTGGCCGATCGCAGTCGACGCTATGCGACGCTGTTGGACGAACGGATCCCGGCCGGAGGATGGGTGGCGATCTGTGCCGAGCGCAGTCCGGAGGTCGTCGGTCTGGTGATGGGTGCGTTGCTCGCCGGTCGGGCGGTGGTCCCGCTGGAGCCGGCGCACCCGGTACCGCGGCTGCGCAGCACATTGGACGATGCCGAACCCGCGCTGCTGATCCATGATCACACCGCGCCGGCCGGTCTGATCACCTCCTGGACGGGCGACCAGGCGTCGTTGGACGAGGTCGCCGCCGAGGTCGTCCTGGTCGACGAGCCCGACCCGATCTCGCCGGACCCGGCCGACGTCGCCTATGTGATCTACACCTCCGGCTCGACCGGGCAGCCGAAGGGCGTGATGGTCCAGCATCAGCAGCTGGCCGATCTGGTGATCGCGCGAACCACCGCCGACCCGATGATCACCACCGGTGACACGGTGCTCTCGATAGCCAGCCTCGCGTTCGACATGATGGTCACCGACATTTTCGTGACTCTGGCTGCCGGTGCCCGGGTGGTGCTGCCGCCGGAGGGAGACCGGCAACGCGATCCGGACGCTCTGTTGGCTGCCATCGAGGATCACCAGGTGACCACGGTGTATGCAACACCATCCCTGCTGCAGATGTTGGTGCTGGCTGGGCTCGGTTCCGAGGGGCGTCGCAAGATCAGGGTGCTCACCGGCGGCGAAGCCTTCAGCGAATCCCTCGCCGATGAACTGATCGGGCGCACCTCGGAGCTGTACAACGGTTACGGACCGACCGAGACCACGGTCTATGCGTCGTTCCACAAGATCACCGACACCGGGCATCGCCCCCTCGGCCGGCCGATCCCCGGAGCGCGGTTCTATCCGCTGGACGACCGACTCTCGATCAAGCCGATGCATGTCCGGGCGGAGCTCGGTATCGGTGGCAGCCTGGTCTCGGCCGGCTACCACCGGCGTGCGGCCCTGACCGCCGATCGTTTCCGTCCGGATCCGTACGCGACCGTTCCGGGCTCGCGCTGCTATCTGAGTGCCGACATGATCAAGGTCGACGGCGGCGGGCACGTGATCTTCGTTGGCCGGAAGGACTCCCAGGTCAAGATCCGCGGCCATCGGGTCGAGCCCGGAGAGGTGGAAGCCGTGCTGGCTGCGCTGGACGGTGTCGAGCAGGCAGCGGTGATCACCACCGACGACGGACCCGGTGGCACCGAGCTGCTCGGGTGCTACGTCGGCGGAGCGGACGTGACCGAGGTCCGGGAGGGCTTGCGGGCGCGGCTTCCTGAGCCGATGGTGCCGGCTCGGCTGCAATCGGTGGCCGCCATCCCGCTGACCGTGAACGGCAAACTCGATCGCTCGGCATTGGTACTGCGTGACGACCGGTCCGGTACGGTCGAATCGGCAGAGCCGGAGTCGGAACTCGAACGCAGCATCGCGGCGCTGTGGTGTGAAGTCCTTGAGCAGCCGAGGGTCGGGCTGACCGACAGCTTCTTCGATCTCGGTGGGCATTCACTGCTGGCGATGGAGATCGTTGCCAGGATCCGGGTTGCCTGGGGCACCAACCTCTCGGTGTGGGAACTGTTCGCCGAACCGACGGTGCAGGCTTGGGCCGCGGCCCTGGAGCAGGCGCTCGGATCGGATGACGAGGGCGACCAGGTGCGGACCGCTCCGGTCTCATTCGTCCAAGCGGCGCTGTGCGTTGCCGAACAGGTGGTACCGGGGAGCACCAGCCCCGGCTACGTGACCTCGGCCGATCTGACCGGGAAGCCAGACACCGGACGCCTGTTGGCCGCGCTGGAGAGCGTGGTGTTACGACATGACTCGCTGCGCACCAGGATCGACCTGCGCGGAGCGGACTCCCTCCAGGTCGTCGAGCAATATGCCGATCTCGACTTCGACGAACAGGTCGTCCGGGATCGCGACGAAGTGCACCGCGTCGTCGAGCAGTGGGCGGCCGAGCCGTTCGATCTGAGCACCGGACCACTGTTCCGGGTGCTGCTGACCGAGAACGCGGATCCCACCGATGCCCGCCACTGGTCGCTCCACCTGAATCTTCACGATGTGATCGGCGACCGGCAGTCCGCCGTCATCATGCTGCAAGAGCTTGCGGACCGTTATGCAGGCATCGACGCCGCCGACGGGCAGGACGGTCCGAGCTCGCTGCTGGACCTCTCCAAGCTGCAACGGAGCCAGTCGGCTTCCCCAGAGGCCGAAGCCCTGCTCACCGCGTGGGAATCGCGGCTCGCCCGTCGCGCAGTCGAAGCCGACGATCGATTCGAGACCGCGGTCTGCCCGGCAACACTCGATCCACAGACCGTCGATCGGCTCCGACGCCGCGCCGAACAGGCCGACACCGACCTGCAGACGGTCCTCCTCGCCGCGCTGCTGCAGGTGACCGGGACGCGGCTCGGTGCGTTGGTCCTCGACGGGCGGACGGCGGCGACCGCCGACATCGTCGGGCGGTTGGCGTCGACACTGCTGATCCCGACGTCGACCGCCGACCGTTCCGGTCCACCGAGCGTGACCGAGGTCCTCCGGGCCAAGGAATGGGCAGAGCAGAATCCTGTCCCGGCCGAATTGCTGACAGTCAGACTTCCGGGGCGGGTGACAGTCCCCGACGCGGTGGTTTCGGTGGCCGACTCCGCAGCCGCGATACCTACCGATGGGGGGCTGGTGATCCGCCCGCCGGAGGTCGGCGGTGCCACGGCCGGGCCGCGGACCGGTATCGGAGTAGTGCTCGAACTGCACCACACCGCTGACGGCGGATTGACCGGGCTGATCCAGTACCGGCCGTCGATCTTCGGGGATCGGATCGAACGCGTGCTGGATGATCTCGGAGCGGTGCTCGTGGCCGATGACGATTCGTCGGGTGATGGTCGGGTCGGCCGGGCTGACGCCGTCGGCGGTCCGACCTGAGCAGTCAGCCGATCAGTTCCAGGGCGGCCGACTTCGCTGCGGACCAGGCGGCACTGGTCGGATCAAGGTAGCTGAAGTGATCAACTCCGGGCAGGGTGACCAGCCGGCAGCGGTCGCCTGCCGCGACAGCGGCCTCGACGAATCGCACCGATTGGTCGATGGGGACCCGATCGTCGGCGGTCCCGTGCAGGCACACGCCGGGCACTCCGATCGGCACCCGGCTGAGCGGGGAGGCGATCGGATAGACCTCCGGACGGTCCGCTGGTTCACCGCCGAGCAAGGCCTGGACCGCACCGTCGTCCAGCCGTTGCTCGGCACCCGTGATCAGGTCCAGCACCCCGGCGAGACTGACGTAGCCCGAGAGGCGCACCCGTGGACCTGCTCCCGGTGCCCCGGTCGGGAGTCCAGGACGGGCCGCAGCCCAGGCAGCCAGGTGTGCACCGGCCGAATGGCCGACCGCGACCACCCGATCAAGAGCGAGAACCACCCCATCAAGATCAGCTGCCGGACGATCACGGTGCCCACCGGGCCGGAATCGGCCGAGCAGATCGATCGCGGCTGCCACGTCGTTGAAGGTCGCGGGCCAGCCGCCGTCTCCGTGCTGTGGGTCGTCGCCGGTCCGCCGGTATTCGACGTTGACCAGTGCGAGTTCGCGATCGGCCAGGTCGGCGATCAACGGTTCGACCTGGTCGGCGGCATGCAGATCGCGCCAGTACCCGCCGTGCAGAAAGATGATCACCGGCAACGGTCGATCAGTTGGCCGGTCGGGAACGGTGAGGTCGACCCAATGGCTGGGATGATCTCCGTACCGCAACCTCGTCCTGGACAACCGGATCTCCTGTTCAGCAGCCCGACGGACCGTCCACAGCCTAGTGTCCCGAGTCGTTAATCCGGCACCTTGTTCGAACGCCTGAAGCGGCGATCTGCTGCGAAGTCGAAAGGCTTACATGCCCCGGCATGCGCACCTCCTCCGCCTTGCAGCTCACCGCTTCAGACGCCCGACCAAGGCACCGTATTAACGACTCACGACACTAGGGGAAGCATCGATCTGTGCGGCGGTGGCAGACCGGCGTGCTGCGGTTAGACTCCAAGAGTGGTACGAGGAGACGGGCTTCTTTCACACGAGATCGACCCCGACGACCGCGGTCCGCAGGACGCCTGCGGCGTCTTCGGGGTGTGGGCTCCCGGTGAGGAGGTCGCCAAGCTGACCTACTTCGGGATCTACACCCTGCAGCATCGCGGTCAGGAGTCGGCCGGTATCGCGGTCAGCAACGGTCGACGGATCACCGTCTTCAAGGACATGGGGCTGGTCAGCCAGGTCTTCGACGAATCCACCTTGACGTCGCTGCGCGGCCATCTGGCGATCGGCCACACCCGCTATCCGACCACCGGTGCCAGTGTCTGGCAGAACTCCCAGCCGACCTTCCGGTCCACCGCGACCGGCGGGATCGCCCTCGGCCACAACGGCAACCTGACCAACCTCGACGAGCTGGAGGCCTGGCTCGCCGACCGGGATCTGCCGTCGGCCTCGCTGGTCCCCGGCGCGTTGAGCCGCGAGGTCACCAACGACACCTCGGTGATCACCGCGCTGATCGCCACCTTCACCGACCTGAACACCGAGGAGGCCGCGGCGCAGGTGCTGCCGCGGCTGCGCGGCGCGTTCAGCCTGGTCTTCATGGACGAGGAGACGCTGTACGCCGCCCGGGATCCGCAGGGCATCCGGCCGCTCTGCCTCGGCCGGCTCGAACACGGCTGGGTGGTGGCCAGCGAGAGCGCCGCCCTGGACACCATCGGTGCCTCGTTCGTCCGCGAGGTCGAGCCCGGCGAGATGATCGCGGTCGACTCCGCCGGTCTGCGCAGCCGCCGCTTCGCCGAACCGGAGCCCAAGGGCTGCCTGTTCGAGTTCGTCTACCTGGCCCGGCCGGATTCGACGATCTCGGACCGGCGGCTGCATTCGGTCCGGGTCGAGGTCGGCCGCACCCTGGCTCGGGAGCATCCCGCCGACGCCGACCTGGTGATCCCGGTGCCCGA